>JBIKSZ010000197.1:0-7180 GCA_044348345.1 Roseomonas sp.
ACGCCGACCACCACCGCCTCGCGCACGCCATCCAAGGCATGGAGCACGGTCTCGACCTCCTTCGGGCTCACCTTCTCGCCGCGCGTCTTGATGATGTCGTCCTTGCGGCCGACGAAATAGAGGAAGCCTTCCGCATCGGCGCGGAACAGGTCGCCCGTGCGCAGCACGCGTTCCCACGGCCAGGGCCCGGGCACCAGCGCGCGCGCCGTGGCGTCCGGGTTCTCCCAATAGCCCTGCATCACATGCGGGCCGCGGATGATCAGCTCGCCCACCTCCTGCGGTGCGGCGCGGCTGCCATCCTCGCGCTCGACCCAGGCCTCGGTGCCCGGGATGGCGATGCCGACGGAGCCCGGGCGGCGCGCCAACTCCTCCGGCGGCAACCACGTGCAGCGCTTGCACTCCGTCAGCCCATACATCGAGAAGATGCGGGTGGTCGGGAACAGTGCCTGCAGCCTTGCGATATGCGCGGGCGCCAACGCGGCGGCGGTATTGGTGATCAGGCGCAGCTGCGGGAAGGCGCCGGGCTCCAGATCGCGCATCTGCAGCAGCAGCGCCGCGATGGTCGGCACGATGGGGAAGCAGGTCGCGCGCGTCTCGACCAGCCGCCCGAGCACGGCCTGGGGGAAGGCGAAGCCTGGCTCCAGCACCAGCGTCGCGCCGACGCGCACGCTCATCAGCACCTGATAGAGGCCGTAATCGAAGGAGATCGGCAGCGCGCAGAGGATCACGTCCTCACCATGCAGGCCGAGATAGGCGATGATGGACGCGGATGCGGCCTCAACATTGGCATGGGTCATCATCACGCCCTTGGGCATACCGGTGGAGCCCGAGGTGTAGACCAGCATCGCAAGCTCGATCGCCGTGCCCGGAAAGGGCACGGGTGCGGTCGAATCCAGCGCCGCAGCCAGCGCGATGGCGCCCGGCAGCGCAGGCGTGCCGTCCACGATGCGACAGGAAACCCCTGGCGCCTCGGCGAGCGCGGCGGCGGCGACATCCTGCAGGCGCGCTTCCGTCACCAGCGCGGCGGCGCGGCAGTTGCGCAGGATGAAGGCCAGCTTCTCGGCCTTGGTCGTCGGGTTCACCAGGCTGAAGGCTGCGCCCGCACGCGCCGCGGCAAACAGCGCGATCACGCCGGCCGCGCCATTGCCGGCGAAGATCACCACCCGCGCCCCGCGGCCCGCCCCGCTGGCGGCAAGCGTGCCCGCCAGCCGGGTCGCCGCGGCGTCGAGCGCGGCATAGCTCAGCCTTGCCTCGCCCGCGACAAGGGCGAGCTTGTCGGGATGCCGCGCCGCGCTGTCGGCCAGGAAACGCTCGATCCGCATCGCCATCGCTCAAGCCGACGCCTGCGCTGCTGCCTGCCGGCGCGCGACATAGCCGACGAGGCCGGTGATGGAATCGAGGTTCTCGGGCAGCATGTCGGAATCCGGAATGCGCAAGCCGAAGCGCTCCTCAAGGAAGGCGACGAGCTCCAGCACGCCGGTGGAATCCACCAGCCCCGCGGAGAGCAGCGACTGGCCGGGGTCGAGCCCTTGCGTGTCGTCACGGTAGAGGAAGTTCTCCGCGATGAAGGCGCGGATCGCGTTCTCGATATCGTCCGTCATGGCGTCTCCTCAGGCGATCGCGGCCAAGGGGCGGGCCGCGAATTCGGCGTGCCAGAGCTGGGCGGAGAGCACGCCGACCAGCGCCTGGTTGTCGGCGAAGCCCGTCACGCCGCCGTTCGCGGCCTTGCGCGCCAGCAGCGCGACGGCGTCGGGGTCGAACCAGCCGGTGCGGCGCAGCGCATCGCGGGACAGCGCTTCGGCGACCCAGGCGGGAGCGGTGGGGCTGAAGAAGCAGGCGGCATCGGGGGCGCGGTAGGGCTGCTTGGCGCGCGCGCCGATCGCCGCTGGCAATCGCCCGCGGAAGGCCGCGCGCAGCACGTGCTTCTCCCGCAGCCCCTTCAGCTTCAGCCGTGGCGGCAGCCGCGCGGCGAAATCCACCACGCGCGGATCGAGGAAGGGGAACCGCCCTTCCACCGCATGCGCCATGGCCACACGGTCGCCCTGCGCCGAGAGGATGTAGCCCGGCAGCAGATGCGTGGTTTCCAGATACTGGGCGCGGTGCAGCGGATGCCAGCGCATGAACTCTGCCGGCAGCGTGGCGCGCAACGCCTCCAGCGGATCCTGCCCGGCAAGCGCCCCGCGCAGCGCCGGGCCGTAGAAGCGGCGCGCGCGCGACGCGGTGGCGAAGCGCGGCAGGTGGGAAAAAAGCGGGTCCTCGCCCTGGTCCAGCCCGACGCCAAAGGCCGCGGCCAGATAGGCCGGCCCCTGCGCCTGCAGCGCCGGCATCCAGGGATAGAGCCGCCGGAACAGCAGCGGCCGCGCGCGCGAGGCCGGCTGGCGCGCGCAAAAAGCGCGCAGCTTTGCCTCGCGGAACAGGTCGTAGCCGGCGAAGACCTCGTCCGCGCCCTCGCCGGTCAGCACCACCTTGAAGCCGGCATCGCGCACCAGGCGCGACAGGCGCAGCATCGGCGCCGGCGCAGTGCGCAAAACCGGGCGCTCGGCTGCGCGCAGCAGATCGGGGAAACTCCGGGCGATGTCGCCCGTGCTGCAGGCAATGGCGCGGTGCGCGGTGCCAAGCGCCGCGACCATTGCGCGCTGTTCCCTGCTTTCGTCGAATGCCGGATCCTCGAAGGTCAGCGAGAAGCTGCGGAGCGCCTCGGGCGCCAGGTCGCGCGCCAGCGTCGCAACAATGGCGGAATCGAGCCCGCCGCTGAGATAGGCGCCAACCGGCACATCCGCCCGCATGCGCAGCCGCACGGCATCCGCCAGCAGCGCGCGCAGTTCCTCCGCCGCGTCATCCTCGGCGACCTCGGGCTCCTCCCCCGCGCGCGGAAATTCCAGCTGCCACCAGCGCTGCACCCGCACGCCATCTGCATCCGCCTCCAGCAGGTGCCCTGGTGGCAGCTCCTGGATGTCGCGGAACATGGTGCGCGGCGGCAGCGGGGCCCAGAGCGCGAAGATCTGGTCCAGCGCGACGGGATCGGGCTCGGCCGTGACGCCCGGAACCTCCAGCAGCGCCTTCGCCTCGGAGGCGAAGGCCAGCCGCCCGCCCGGCAGCGTCGCGTAGTGCAGCGGGCGCACGCCGATGCGGTCCCGCGCCAGCAGCAATCGGCCCTGGCGCGCATCATGGATGGCGAAGGCAAAGTCGCCATTCAGCGCGGCAAGGCGCCCAGCCCCATGCTCCAGATAAAGGCGCAGGATCACCTCGGTGTCCGACAGCGTCCGGCAGCGCACGCCGCGCGCGGCGAGGTCCGCGCGCAGCTCGACATGATTGAAGACCTCGCCATTGAAGGCGATGGCAACCTGCCCTGTTTCGTCGCGCATCGGCTGCGCGCCGCCGCCGATATCCACGATGGACAGCCGCGCATGGCCGAGCGCGATGCCGCCCCCCGCCAGCACATGCTGCGCGTCCGGGCCGCGATGCGCGACGGCGGCGACCATACGGCGGAGCAGCACCGCTTCAGCGCGCGGCGGAAAGGACCATCCGAACAGGCCGACGATCCCGCACATGCAGCAGCCCCGCCCGATCGTGTCGCCGGGATAGAGTTAGCGGATGGCAGCGCGCGTCAGCCTTCGCAGGCACGAGAAACCGGGACAAGATGCCGTGATGCCCCGCGCGGCGGCGGGATGGGTGCAGGCTACGCCCCCTCCGGGCCCAAGACGATCACATGCGGCGGCGGCGCCGCGGCATAAAGCTCCTCCAGCAGCCGCGCGCGATGCGCCAGAACCGCGCGCTGATTGACCGAACCCTTATCCGTCACCTCCCCGGCATCGAGCGAGAGCGGTTCCGTCAACACCGCCGCGCGCCGCAAGCGTCGGCTGCTGGCCGGCGTCGCCGCCGCCAAAGCCTGAAGCCGCGCGGCCAGCGTCGCGCGGAGCGCCGGATCGCGCGCGGCCTCTGGCTCCGGCAGCAGGATCGCGACCAGATAATCCCGGTCCGGCGCGCCGATCACGACATCCTTCACATGCGGCGCGAGGGCTGCGATCAGCGCCGCCCGCAGCGGCCCGACGCTGACCCAGTTGCCGGTCGCGAGCTTGAAATCCTCGGCCAGCCGCCCGTCGAAGCGGAAGCCCTTATGCAGATCCTCGGCATCCAGCGGCAGCAACGCATCGCCCAGCCGATACCAGCCCTCCTCGTCGAAGGCTGCCGCCGTCGCCGCCGGGTTGCGCCAATAGCCCGGCGTGATGGCGGGGCCGCGCAGCCGCGCCTCCATCTTCGCCCCGACCGGCACGAGCTTCAGCTCCACCCCCGGCACCGGCAGCCCGACCACGCCGGGCGCCGCGAACTCCTCCCGCACGCAGAGCGCAAACGGCGCCGTCTCGGTCGCGCCGAGGCTCGTCATCACGGGGATGCGCGCGCCGCGCTCCGCCATCGCCATGCGGTCCAGCGCATCCCACACATGCGGCGCCAGTCCGGCGCCGGCATAGAACATCATGTGCAGCCGCGCGAAGAAGCGGCGCCGCAAGGCCGCATCGTCCGCCAACGCCTCCGCCAGCGCCTCGTAGCCGCGGGGGACGTTGAAATGGATCGAGGTCTCCACCTCGCGCAGGTTGCGCAGCGTTGCCGCGATGCCGCCCGGAACCGGCCTTCCATCATCCATATAGAGCGTACCGCCATTGCGCAGCACGAGGCCGATATTGTGGTTGCCGCCGAAGGTGTGGTGCCAGGGCAGCCAATCCAGCAGCACCGGCGGCTCCTCCGCCAGGAAGGGGAAGGCCTCGCGCAGCATCTGCTGGTTCGCCGACAGCATCTGGTGCGTGTTGACGACGCCCTTCGGCAGCCCGGTGGAGCCCGAGGTGAAGAGGATCTTGGCGATCGTGTCCGGCGCGATGCGCGCGGCGGCGCGCTCCACCGCGGGCGTCAGCGTCGTGGCCAGCAGATCCGCAAAGGGCGTGGCGCAGCGGCCGGGCGGCGGCGTCGCGCAGACCACAAGCTCCGCCGCGGCGGGGATGGCGGCTTCGATCGCGGGGCCAAACGCCGCGCCATCCTCGGCGAAGACCAGGCCTGGCGTCACCAGCGCGATGCAATACCGGAGCTTCGCGAAATCCGTCGTCGCCAGCGCATAGGCCGGCGAGATCGGCACAACCGGCACGCCGACATGCAGCGCAGCCAGGCTCAGCACCAGATGCTCCGGCCCGTTACCCGACAGGATCACGACCGGGCGTTCCGCCGAAAGCCCGCGCGCCAGCAGCGCCTGCCCCACCGCGCGCACCATCGCCAGCATCTCGGCATAGGAGATGCGTCGCCAATCGCCGCCAAGCGCCGGATCCCGTCGCGCCAGCAGCGTGCGCGCGGGCGCCAGCGCCGCCCAATGCTCAAGCCATTGCGTCAGCCGCATCGGATAGGCGCCGAGCGCGGCTTCGGGCGTCACCAGCAGGCAGCCATCGGCGCGGCGCTCGATGCGCACCGGCCCAGGCCCGAGCGGGCGCCGCGCGCCCATCGGCAGCTCTCCCATCCTCTCCTTCCCCCGCGCTTCGCCAGCAGCCAATGTATCGCAGCAGGGCACGGACAGGGAGGCCGCGATGGAACTCAGCGGTGCATCGGCGGTGGTCACGGGCGGCGGCTCCGGCCTCGGCGCTGCAACGGCAGAGGCGCTGGCGGCGGCCGGCGCGCGGGTCGTCGTGCTCGATCTCAATCAGGCACAAGCCGAAGCCGTCGCGGCGCGCATCGGCGGCATCGCGGTCGTGGGCGATGTGGCCGAAGAAGCCCCGGTCGCCCGCGCGGTGGAGGAAGCGGCCGCGCAGGGGCCACTCCGGCTAGCCGTCGCTTGCGCCGGCATCGCGCCCGCCGCGCGCATCACCGGCCGCACCGGACCGCATGATCTGGCGCTGTTCGAGCGCGTGATCCGCGTGAACCTGATCGGCAGCTTCAACCTGCTGCGGCTGGCCGCCGCGCGCATGACCACCAACACCCCCATGGCCGAAGGCGAGCGCGGGCTGATCGTGCAGACCGCCTCCATCGCGGCCTTCGAGGGGCAGGTGGGCCAGGCGGCCTATGCGGCATCCAAGGCAGGCGTCGCGGGCCTGACCCTGCCCGCGGCGCGCGAATTGGCGCGCTTCGGCGTGCGGGTGGTGACGATCGCGCCCGGCCTGTTCCACACGCCGATGCTGGACGGGCTGGCGCCGGAGGCGCGCGAAAGCATGGGCCGGCAGCCCTTGTTCCCACAGCGGCTGGGCCGGCCGGCGGAATTCGCGGCGATGGTGCTGGCTGTGGCGGCGAACCCGCTGCTGAATGGCGCGACGCTGCGGCTCGACGGCGCGCTGCGCCTGCCGCCGGGCTGAGCCTCGCCGCGGCGGATACAGGCTGGACGCTTGCGCAGCCCTGCCGGTTGCGACAGGAATTGGTGTTCCGGGGCGGCGCGGGTCGCGGCCGGGGGGCAAAGGGAAGGAACGGCCGATGGACCGGCGTGGATTGATCAAGGGGGCCGCCGTCGGCGGCCTGGCCTCGGCGTCGCTGGCGACGCCGGCGCTGTCCCAGGGGCGCATCGAATGGCGCATGGTCACGCTGTGGCCGCGCAACCTGCCGGGCCCCGGCGTGGCCGCGCAGCGCGTGGCGGACCGCATCGGCGCGGTGACCGGCGGGCGCATCACCGTGCGCCTCTTCGCGGCCGGTGAAGTCGTGCCCGCGCCCGGCGCCTTCGACGCGGTGGCGGCCGGCACGGCTGACCTCTATCACGGCGTGCCGAGCTTCTGGATCAGCAAGTCGCCGGGCATCGGCTTCTTCGGCAGCTTCCCCTTCGGCATGACGGTGTGGGAACGTCAGGCGTGGATGATGCATGGCGGCGGCCAGGCGATGTATGACGAGATCTATGCCCGCTTTGGCGTGAAGCCCTTCAACACCGGCGATAGCGGCCCGCAATGGCTCGGCTGGTTCCGCCGCGAGATCCGCAGCGTGGATGATTTCCGCGGGCTCCGCTTCCGCACCGCGGGCCTCGGCGGCGAGATGTTCCGCCGCGCCGGCGCCAGCGTGGTGACCCTGCCGGCGGGCGAGATCTTCTCCGCGCTGCAATCGGGCACGATCGACGCGGCGGAATTCCTCGGCCCCTTCAGCGACGCCCCGCTCGGCCTGCATCAGGTGGCGAAGAACTACTACCACCCGGGCGTGCAGGAGCCGTCCTCGGCAGAGGAGATCGGCATCA
>JBIKSZ010000026.1:0-23030 GCA_044348345.1 Roseomonas sp.
GGTCGCGGAACAGAAAGGGCGCGTCGATATAGGGGGCGGCGCGGCTGAAGGTGGACATATGCGCGGGGCTGACGATCGCGAAATCCACGGCGCGGCCGGCCGACATGTATTCGAAGAACTGCTTCTCGAGGCCGAGCGAGCTGTTGTTGTGCATCACGAAGTTGACGGGTCGGCCGTAATACTGCCGCACCAATTCCTGGAAGCGCAGCATGGTGCGGTTGAAGACGTGGTCGTCGTTGAACTGGCTGGCGCCGTTCAAGGTGATGGGGGCCTGCGCGCGCACCACATTCGGCGCGGCAAGAAGGCCGGCGGCGCCGATGGCGCCAAGGAAAGCACGACGTTCCATGGACTTTCTCTCCCTCTGCGGCCGGCTCTCGGCCCGGCTTGCGGAAGGAAGGCTAGCCCGCTCCTCCAGCGCTTGGGAACCGTCCAGTTACGTGGGCGGGGCGTCCGGGCACATTGCAAATGCGTCAGGTGGCCGGTTCGACAACCGGGCAGAGCGGCCGGATCAGCGCCAGACGCTGGGCCGCACCGCGGCGGCGGTAAGCGCGCCATAGGCCAGGAGGCCCAGCGCGACCGCGAGGAAATGACCCTCCAGCCCAAGGAACGGCCCCAGCAGCGCTCCGCCGCCGACTGCCAGGGTGAAGCGCGACAGGGCGGCGGCCATCGGCCAGCCCATCCGTCCCGCGCCCTGGGCGGCGAAATACATCGCCATGCCAAGGCCGAAGGCGCCATAGGCCGGGCCGATGATGGTCAGTGCGCGCGCCGCAATCGCCACCACCTCCGCATCATCGGTGAAGGCGCGCGCGAAGCTCTCGGGGAACAGCGCGACCGCGGCGCCGCAGGCCGCCGCCAGCACGAAGGCCAGCGCCCCGCCGGTCCAGGCCAGCCGCCGCGCCTCCGCCCAGTCGCCCGCGCCGACTGCGCGCCCGACCAGCGCCGTCAGCGCCGAGCCGATGCCGAAGGCGAGCGGGATCATCAGGAATTCGAGCCGGGCAGAGATGCCATAGGCCGCGACCGCCGCTGCGCCGCGTGCGGCGAGCTGCGCCGTCACCAGCATCGTCGTCAGGTTGGCCACCAGCGCCAGCCCGCAGGCGACCAGCCCGACCGATAGGATGCGCGCGAACATCGCCCGCTGCGGCGCGATGCGCAGCTGCGGCACGAAGCCCGCGCCGCCGCGCAGCACCACGCCCCCCATCGCCACCGCGGCCGCCCAGAAGACGGCGGCATAGGCCAAGCCGAGCCCCGGCAGGCCCAGCCCGATCCCCTCCACCAGCAGCCAGGCCAGCGGCGGATAGGCGGCCCAGGCAGCCGCCAGCACGCGCGCTGCCAGCGCATGCCGCCCGCCGCCGCGCAGCACGGAGCCGAGCGTGTTGGCCAACCACGCCGGAAGCGCGCCCGCGCCGAACAGCCAGGCGGCATAGCCGGCGGCGGCCGCAGCGGCCTCTGGCCCGCCGATCGCGCCGAGAATGGCCTGCGGGGCAAGTGCGAGCGGGAGGGCGAAGCAGGCCGCCGCGGCGATGGCGATCAGCACGGCATGCAGCACCAGCGCCGCCGCCTCCTCCCGCCGTCCGGCGCCAAGCGCGCGCGCAATCGCAGAGGCAACGCCGCCGCCCATCGCGCCAACCGACATCATCTGCAGCAGCAGCGCAAAGGGCAGCACCACCGCCCAGCCCGCCAGCGCCGCCGTCCCCTGGCGCGCAGCGAGCCAGGTTTCGAACAGCTGGCCCGCCACCTGAAGCAGCGAGACAAGCGCGGTCGGCGCCGCCAGTGCCAGGATCGCGCGGAGCCGGCCTTCCATCTAGCCGCCGTAGAGCCCGGCAAGATCATCCCCGAAGCCGGAGAGCGCGCGAGCGCGGCGGGCGCGCGGCGCATCGGCGAGACCGACCAGCGCCTCGGCCAGCCGCACCGCGGCGGCGGTGCCATCCACCAGCGGCACCGGCACATGCGGCGCGATAACGGGCGCAAGCCCCGCCAGCGGGCCGCCGGCCAGGATCACCACCTCCGCCCCGTCCTGCTCGATGGAGGCGCGGCAAAGCTCCACGATCATGTCGCGCCGCTCCTCCGCGACGCGGCCAGGGTCGCCGGCGAAGGCCGGGCCCATGCGGAAGCCCGCGCAGCGCGCGGCTAAGCCGTGATGTGCCAGGCACTCCTCGAACATCGGCCGGAGTGCGGCGGTGAAGGAGACGATGCCGAAGCGCCGGCCGAGCATGCAGGCGGCATGGAAGGCGGCCTCGCTGATGCCGAGGACGGGGACGTCCAGCAATTCCTTCGCGGCGTCGAGGCCGGGATCGCCGAAGCAGGCGATCACCGCCGCGTCATACTGGCCGCGCCGCGCGGCCAGGGCGGCGAGCGTCGCGGGGCCGGCGACCAGCCAATCCGCGCGGCTGACGATGAGCGGCAGGCCGAAGGGCGCGGTGACGGCCTCAATCTCTGTCCCGGCCGAGGCTGCGGCGCGGGCGGCGGCACCGATGCGCGCCGTGACGCTGTCGGTGGTGTTGCTGTTGACGACGAGGATGCGCATCAGCGTGTTTCCTGGCTCAGCCAATGGGCGGCGATGTCGCGCCGGCGCGCGATCCAGATGCCGGGCGTGCGGGCAGCGTGTTCCAGGACCGCCGCCAGCCCCGCCATGCGCGCGGGGCGGCCGATGATGCGCAGATGCAGGCCGATCGAGAGCATCCGGGGCGCCGTCGCGCCCTCGCGCAGCAGCCAGTCGATCGCGACGATGCAGTATCGGGAAAAATCCTCGGCCTGGACGAAGCCGCCGCCCGGTCCGAAACGCATGTCGTTGGTGTCGAAGGCATAGGGCAGAATGACGTGACGCCCGCCATCGGGGCGGGCGATGGTGCGGGGCATGTCGTCATCATAGCAGTCGCTGTCATAGAGGAAGCCGCCTTCCTCGAGCAGCAGGCGGCGCGTGTTCACGCTGCTGGCGCTGCGCGTATGCCAGCCGACGGGGCGCTCGCCGGCGGCCTCCGCGATGGTCTTGACCGCGGCCGCGATCACTGCGCGTTCGGTTGCCTCCTCCATCCCCGCATGGCGTTCCCAACGCCAGCCATGCGCCGAGACTTCATGCCCGCGCGCGGCGGGGGCGGCGGCCAGCGCCGGCGTTGCCGCTATGGCGCGCGCGCAGGCCGAGAAGGTGGCCTTGGCCCCATGCGCGTCGAGCAGGTCGAGAATCCGCCAGATGCCGGCGCGGCTGCCATAGGCGAAATGGCTTTCCATGCAGGGGTCGGGGTGGCCGACAACCTCCTCGCGCGCCTCATAGACGCTTTCGTTGCGCTCATCGCCGCTGGTGAGCGAGAGCTCGGCGCCTTCCTCGACATTCACAACAAAGGATAGTGCAAGGCGGGCATCGCCCGGCCAGCGGATGCGTGGCGCCGTGGCGCCGTGGCCCGCCAGGTCGCGCGCGGGATGGGGCATGCCGCCTGGCAGCATCCTCAGGCCCCCCGGTAGAGCGAATAGCCGAAGGGCGTGAACTTGATCGGCAGGTGGTAGTGCTGCGCGGCGTCGAAGACGCGGAAGCGAAAGGGGACGACGCCGAGGAAGGGCGGCGCGTCGCTGCCCGTCGCGGCCAGGAAGGCGCCGATTTCCATCGAGACCTCATGCTCACCTGCCTCGACACACGCGCCCTGCGCAACCGGGTGGTCCAGCAGGCCGTTCGCGCCGATGCGGCCCTCCGCAATGGGGATCCGCGCGCCGTCCGGCGCCAGGCGGTCGATACGCACCGCCAGGCCTTCCGCGATGCGGCCGCGCGCGACATCCACCGCATGCACCGAGATGCCGCCTGCCATGCTCATCCCTCCAGCCCGAATAGCCGGCCCCAATGCGATCCCGGCCGGGCCCTTATACGCCCCACGCCGAGCCCGCCCCAGATCCCCAGCGCGGTCGCATCGAGAAGGGGCAGGCCGAGCTCCGCTTCCAGTTGCGCAGCGAGAGGGGCGGCCGCGCAATTGGTGTTCCAGGCCACGATCGCCTGCAGCGACGGGATGCGCGCAACCTGGCGCGCCATCGCCGCGATGGCCTCGCAGCCAATGGAGGCGAAGGACAGGTTGTCGGTCAGTCCGAGGCTGGCTTCCGCCAGCGTCTCGACCCCCTCGGCTGCGAGGCCGCGCGCGGCGCGGGCGTTGTAGGCGGCGTCATGCGGGCCGATCAGCGCGATCCGCCGGGCACCGAGCGCGCGTAGGGCGCGGAGCAGCGCGAGCCCGGGCGTATCCGCCGGGATGCCCGTGCGGTCCGCGATCGCCGCGACCAGGGCGCGGTCATGGTCGAGGCCGATAACAGCGCCCTTGCCGGCGCTCAGCACGATGGCGTCGGGCCGCGCATCGGCCAGCAAGGCGGCGGCTTCGAGCAGCGCATCCGTGTCGTGGCGGTCGGGGAAGGGGTCGGTCGCGCCGCGCTTCGCCATCCGGGTGAAGAGCGGCGCGACCGGCAGGCTTCCCAGCATCGCGATGGTGCTGCGCTCCACCACCGTGTTGGCCGAGGGCAGGATGGTCGCCAGCAGATGGCGGGGCGATGGCAGCAGCGCTGCCGGGTCGGGCGGCGGCTCCGCCATGCTGCCGGGCTCGGATAGACGCCGTATCAGGCCTTGGGCCGCGCCTTCAACTCGTCGCGGATCTCGGCGAGCAGCACTTCGCTCGCGGAGGGCGCCTTCACCGCTTCCTCGCGTACCTTGAGCTTCGTCAGCGCCTTCAGCAGCCAGAAGATCGCCATCGCGACGATCAGGAACTTGATGATGGCGTTGATGAAGAGGCCGATTGCGAGCACCGCCGCGCCGTCCGCCCGTGTCGCCTCAAGCGAAGGCTTCCGCTCGCCGCTCAACACGATGAACAGGTTCGAGAAGTCGATACCGCCGACCAGCAGGCCGATGATCGGGTTGATCAGATCCTCGACGAGCGATCCGACGATGCTGGTGAAGGCGGCGCCGATTACGATGCCGACCGCGAGGTCGATCACGTTCCCGCGCATGATGAAGGATTTGAACTCCGCCAGCCAGGCGGGTTCGGAGATCGGAATCGGCGGCTGCATGCACCCCTCCTTGGGCGGATCGGCCGTCAGGCGGCCGATCGCAGGTTATTCCGATATCGTCACATCGCACCAGAGGGCGATGAGGAGCGCCACCACCACCACGCCGCGGCGGTAATCGGCCTCGTCCACCCATTCGTCGCGGCCGCCATTCTGCGTCAGATCGCCGCAGAGCGGCCCGAGCCCGACGCAGGGAATGCCCGACTGCACCATCGGGTTCCGGATGTCGGAGGAGGTGTGAAGTGGGTTGATATGCGGCGCCGCGCCGGTGCCGCGCTGGACCGCCGCGCTCGTCGCCTGCCAGAGCGGATGATCGAGCGGCACCTCGGCCCCGGTCACGCCAGAGAGGAAGACGAGCTCGGGCGGTGTCTCGCGCAGGAAGGGGTCGGCGGCGGCGGCTTCGGCGATGGCGGCCTCGACCTCGGCCTGGACATCGGCCAGCGCCTCGCCGGGCGGGAAGGCCAGCGCGCAGGAGAGCTGCACCGCTGGTGCGACGCGGCTGGCCCTGCCATCGCCGAGGCTACGGATATCGCCGACCAGCAGGTTGGTGGACCGGCCGATCGCCGCTTCCAGCGCTGGGTGGCGCACCCGCGCGCCGCGCCGTGCATCCAGCGCCTGGAGCGCCGCCAGCACGACCATCGTCTTGTCCACGGGGTTGACCGCGACATGGGCGAAGGCGGCGTGCCCCGGCTCGTTCGTCGCCGGTAGCCGGCCGCGGATGATGATCCGGAAGATCAGCTGCCCGGCGGCGAGCGCCTTCACCTCCTGCATGCCCACGCCGGATTCCGCAGGGTGGAGATAGACCGCCGCATCAGCGGCGACGCCACCATGCAGCAGCGCATGCACGCCGCGCGCGTGCCGTTTGGATGGCGTGCTGGCCAGGATCACATCGCCTTTCGGGCGCAGCCCCGCGGCACGCAACAGGCGCACCGCCTCGACCATGGTGGCGACCCCCGCGAGGTCGTCGGCCACGCCCCAGCCATGGATGCGACCCGCCGCGACCGTGCCGGCCAGCGGGTCGTGGCGCCAGCCATGCGCCGGCTGGAAGGGCTCGCCATCGGGATGGGCGAAGAAGATCACGCTGCGGCCGCCGCCCGCGCCGGGCAGGCGGGCGAGGATGGCCTCGCGTTCCTCGGTGGCCATCGCAGCCTCGGCCGCGAATTCGTGCCGGAGCTGCACCTCGGCCGGGCGGTAGCGGCGGCGCTCCACCGAGCAGCCGGCGGCGATGCAGGCTTCGGCGATGCGCGCCTGAACCGCAGCCTCGCCATCCGCCTGCAGGCGGATCAGCTCCTGCAGGAAGGCCACCGCCGCCGCGCCGCCTGCTTCCGCGGCCTGCTGCACGCGTTCTACTGCCTGGTCCATCGTTCCTGCTTTCGCGATCCTGCCTGACGATGCTCCGGCGTGGCGGGAAGGGCGTCAACCTATGGCTTGCCCTCGCGGCCCGGGCGTGACCATGCTGCGGGCCCGCAGAAGCCGTTGGGGAGCGGTCGGACGCGTTGATGATGCGATTGGTGATCGGGGCCCGTTGGTCCTCGACTTGGACGATGCGCGGCTGGTTGGCGTGCAGGCTTTCGGGCCTGCCCTTCCGGGCGGAGACGCTTTACCTGTCGCGTCCCGACAGCAAGGCGAAGCTGGCCAAGGCGTCTCCCACCGGGTTGATCCCGGTGCTGGAGCATGACGGCTTCCTGGTCACCGACACGATGGCGATTGCCGAATATCTGTGGGAGTTGGCACCGGGCAGCGACATCTGGCCGGCGGAGCGGCAGGCGCGCACGGCGGCCCGGATGTCGGCCGCCGAGATGCACGCGCATTTCGCCGAGCTGCGCGCGGCGCTGCCGATGAACCTCATCAAGCGCTGGCCGATCGCCAACGGCATCCCGTCGAACGTGAAGCTGCTGGGGCGTCCGGGGGTGGAGCAGCAATTGGCACGCGTGCAGGACAGCTGGCGGCAGACACGCGCGGCCTGGGGCGCAGGCGGGCCCTATCTGTTCGGGGCACGCTTCTGCTTCGCGGATGCGATGTGGGCGCCGATGGCCAGCCGCTTCCGCACCTATTCCGTCACGCTGGACCCCGATGCGCAGGCCTATGCCGAGGCAGTGCTGGCCCATCCGCTGGTCGCAGAATGGGTGGCAGCGGCCGAGGCCGAGGCGCGCGACATCGGCTGGGAAGCCTGCGCAGCCTGGCCGTGATGCAGCGGCGCCGTGCTACGCCGCCACCAGGTCCACCGAAACCTCCAGCACCTGCTTGCCGCCGCCCAGCAGGATGCCCTTTACCGGGCTGATATCGGCATAGTCGCGGCCCCAACCCAGCAGCACATGCTCGTCTGCGACCACCAGGTCGTTGGTGGGGTCGAGATCCACCCAGCCCAGCTGCGGCCCGAGCCAGGCCCCGACCCAGGCATGGCTCTGATCCGCGCCCTGGCGGCGCTGCTGGCCTGGCGGCGGGCGGGTGCGCACATAGCCCGAGCAATAGCGCGCCGGCAGGCCGATGGCGCGCAGCCCCGCGATCATCAGATGCGCGAAATCCTGGCAGACACCGCCGCGCAGCGACAACACTTGGCTCACCGGCGTCGAGATGGTGGTGACGCCGGGCTTGAAGGCGAAGTCGCGCTTGATGCGGCCTGTCACGTCCAGCAGGCCGGCCAGCACCGGCCGCCCGGGCGGGAAACTCTGCGCCACATAGGCGCCAGCGCCGGCATCGGCCGGGGCGAGCGCGCTTGGCAGCATGAATTCGGTGGCTGCGACGCCCTCGGGCCTGAGGGCGGCGTCGCGCACCACCTCCCCGGGCGGGGCGGTTGCGGCGGGCGGGGGCGGGGCGAAGCCGACCTCCACCACCGCGTCCAGCACCACCTCCAGCGCCGCATGCGGGGCCTCGATGGACAGCCAGGAGACGCCGTTGCCGTAATGGTCCGTGCCCTCGGTGCGATAGGCCGGCGTCGGCGTCACATCGAGGCTGACCGAGTGCACCACCTGCCCGGGCAAGGCGCGCGGCGTCAGATGCAGCAGGTGGTTCGCCAGATCCACCGGATAGGCATAGCGGTAGCGCGTGGCATGGCGGAGCGCGTAGCGCGTCATTCGACCAATTCGCCTTCGTCTTCGCCCAGCACGCGCGCACGCACATGGCTGACATAGCGCCGTGCCACGCCATCCGACAGCGCGCCGATTTCCTCCTCCAGCGCGAAGAGCGCATCCGGCAGTCCGGCCGCCGCGGCGTCGCGGTCCGGCGAGACCAGCACCTCCTCCACCAGCGCCTGCGGCCGCGCGGCGAGCAGGGCGGCGGTGGCGGCGAGGCTGTCGCCATCCTCGCCGATCTCGGCCAGCCGCTCCGCCACCGCGGCCAGCTGGAAGCCGAGCGCGCGCGGGTTGGAGGGATCGGCCAGCACGAGATCGAGCACCGGCGCGGGCTGCACGGCGGCGAGGTAGCGCGCCCGGTAGGTGAGGGTGGAATCGCAGAGTTCGAGCGCGAGGCGAAGCCCCGCCTCGATGCGCGCGGGTGGCTCGGACAAGGCCTTGCCGACATTGCGCGCGGTGACCTGCGCGCGTTCGATCCGTCGGCCGAGGTCGAGGAACATCCACGCGCCACCGCGGACCATGTTCTCGGCGGCGAGGCCGGAGAGATTGGTGCAGCCGCGGATGATCGCGGTCGCGGCGGCGGCAAGCGCATCGAGCCCGCCCGCAGCGGCCGCGAGCCGCCCCCGGCTATCCTGGCTGAGTTGCGCGAGTGCCGCCCACATGTCGTGCGTGAGACGATCGCGCACCGCGGCCTGTGGCCGTTCCACCGCTTCCACCAAGGCGAGAAGCACCCCGCCCGGTGCCGCGGCGGCGGCGATGGCGCGCGGCAGCAGCACGCCATCGGGCGGGCTTGCGGCGATCTGCGCATCGAGCAGGCCGGCCGCGGCAAGGCAGCGTGCGAGTGCCCGCATCTCCGCCAACTCGCGCGGCAGGGCGGCGCCGCGCAGCAGGCGCATCAGCAGCGCGCGGGTGAGGCGGGCCGCGGATTCCAGCCTTTCGATGTAGCGGCCGAGCCAGAAGAGCTCATCCGCCACGCGGCTCGGCAATTCGCCGGAGGAGCGGCGGATGGCGAGCCTAGCCGCGCGCGGCGCCGCGGGGCCGACGATATCCGTGCTGTCCTCGGCCAGCATCCAGACATCCTTGGCCGCGCCGCGGCGGGTGGGTGGGGCGGCGATGCCCGCTTCCGCCGTCTCGCCGAGCACATGCGCAAGGCCGCCCGGCATGGCGCGCCAGCGGCCCTCCGCGTCGCGGATGAGGAACATGCGCAGCACGACCGGGGCGGGCGCTAATCGCCCGCCGACGAGGCACGGCGCGGCCGAGGGCGGCACGGGGCGTGTCGCCGCGAAGCGCCAGGGCGCGGCCCTGGCGGGGCCCGCAAAGGCTTCGAGCGGGCCGAGCGGCACCGGCGCGCCCGGGTCGAAGGCGCTGCGCAGCCGCCAGGCCTCGGGCGCGGCCCGCACAGCGTCGCGCGATGCGGCATCGCCGAGCCAGAGCGTCTCGACCTGCGGCAGCAGCAGATCTTCGGCCAGCAGGTGGCGCGCGGCGGCGGGCAGGAAGGGCGCGAGCCCCGGCGCCTCGGCGGCCATCGATCCGGGCGAGTTGACCAGCCGCACCGCGCCGTCGCGCAAGGCGCCCATCAGGCCGGGGACGCCCCCACCATGCTGGTCGAATTCCAGCGGGTCGCAGGCCTCGCCCTTGATGCGGCGCAGGATCACATCCAGGCGGCGCAGGCCGCGCAGCGTCTTGAGGAACACTTCGCCGCCGCGCACGGTCAGGTCGCCCGGCTCGACGAGCTCCAGCCCGAGTTCGCGCGACAGGAAAAGGTGCTCGAGCCAGGTTTCGGCGCGCGCGCCGGGTGTCAGCAGCGCGATGCGCGGATTGTCCACGCCCTCCGGCGCCATGGCCTGCAGCGCGGCCAGCCAGGCATCGAAGAAGGGGCGCAGCGGGCGGACCTGGGCGGCGCGGAACGCCTCCGGCAGGACGCGGCCGAGCAGGGCGCGGTTCTCCGCAGCGAAGCCAACGCCATTCGCGCCGCCGCAGCGATCGGCCAGCACGCGCCATTGCCCGTCCGGGCCGCGCAGCAGATCGGCGCCGTAGAAGGTCAGGCGCGGGATCGGCTTGCGCGATGGCGCGCTGCAGGGCCGCAGCAGATGCGGGTTGGCCAGCACCAGCTGCGCCGGCACCACGCCCGCGTGCAGCAAGTTCTGCGGCCCATAGAGATCGTCGAGCAGCGCGGCCAGCAGCCGCGCGCGCTGCGCAAGCCCCGCTTCGAGGGCCGCGAAATCGCCGGCGGTGACGATCAGCGGGACGGGGTCGCAGCGCCAGGGTCGCTGGGCGCGTGCGGCCTGGCCGGCAGCCGAGCCTTCCAGCACGGTCGCGACGCCTTCTTCCTCGAAGGCGCGGTCGAGCCGCCGGGCGCGTTCGGCCAGCTGCGCATAGCCGAGGTCGGAGAAGGCGCCGAGGAGCGTGCGCCAGGCCGGGCGCACGCGGCCCTGGCCGTCCACCATCTCGTCGAGTTGGTGCGGGGCTTCCGCCGCGGGCGCCGCCACGTTGTTCAGGCGAACCGCCCGGCGCCCGCCACCGCGGCGCGACGTAGATCCAGCGTGCGCGGATGCTGGCGGGAGGGCAGGGCGCGCGGTTCGGCCATCGCGCCCGGCGTGTGGCCGAAGGCGAAGAAGCGGGCCATGCGGCGCGCCTCGGCCTCGTTCGCATTGACCGGGAAGGTCTGGTAGTTGCGCCCGCCCGGATGGGCGACGTGATGCGTCGCGCCGCCGAGGCTCCGGCCGGTCCAGCTGTCCCAGATGTCGAAGGTCAGCGGCGATTGCGCGCGGATCGTCGGATGCAGCGCGGAGACCGGGTCCCACGCCTTGAAGCGCACGCCAGCGACGAATTCGCCCGCCGTGCCCGTGGGCTGCAGCGGCACCGCGGCACCGTTGCAGGCCAGGGTGAAGCGTTCGGGGATCCAGCCCGTGACCTTCGCCTGCACGCGCTCCACGCTGCTGTCCACGTAGCGCGTCGTACCGCCGGCGCCGATCTCCTCGCCCAGCACATGCCAGGGCTCGAGCGCGGCGCGCAGTTCCAGCTGCATGTCGCGCACCGCAATGCCGCCGATCCGCGGGAAGCGGAACTCCACATGCGGCGCGAACCAGGCGGGGTCGAAGGCAAAGCTGAAGCCCCGCAGCTCCTCCAGCACGTCGCGGAAATCGGTCTCGACGTAATGCGGCAGCATGAAATCATCGGCGAGCCGCGTGCCCCAATGGATCAGGCGGCGCTCATAGGGCCGCTCCCAGAAGCCAGCGACCAGCGCGCGCAGCAGCAATTGCTGAACGAGCGACATGCGCGCATGCGGCGGCATTTCGAAGCCGCGCACCTCCACTAGGCCGCGCCGGCCGGAGGGGCCCGAGGGATCGTACATCTTGTCGATGCAGAATTCCGTGCGGTGGGTGTTGCCCGTCATGTCCACCAGCACGTTGCGGAAGATGCGGTCCACCAGCCAAGGCGGGACATCCGCGCCCGGCGGCGGCACCTGGGCGAAAGCGGTTTCCAGCTCATAGACCGCATCGGTGCGGGCTTCATCCACGCGCGGATGCTGGCTGGTCGGGCCGATGAACTGGCCGCTGAACAGGTAGGACAGCGATGGGTGGTTGTGCCAGAAGCCGACCAGCGACTTCAGCAGATCGGGCCGCCGCAGGAAGGGGCTGTCGGCGGGCTCGGCCGCGCCCATCACCATGTGGTTGCCGCCACCCGTGCCGACATGCTTGCCGTCCAGCGCGAATTTTTCCGCCGCCAGCCCGACCTGGCGCGCTTCCTCATAGAGCGTCGTGGTGCGGTCCGTCAGCTCGTTCCAATTCGTCGCCGGGTGGACGTTCACCTCGATCACGCCGGGGTCGGGTGTCACGGAGAACTGCAGCAGGCGGGGGTCGGATGGCGCGAGGTAGCCTTCCAGGAACACCTTGCGCCCCGTGTCCTTCGCCGTCGCCTCGATCGCCGCGATCAGGTCGAGCCAATCCTCAGCCAGCGCCAGCGGCGGCAGGAAGACATGGATCATGCCGTTGCGCGGCTCGATGCAGAGCGCGGTGCGAACCACGCCCGGCTCCTCGCGGCCCGGTTCCGGCACTGGCATTTCCGTTATGCGTGCGCGGCCTTCGGGATGCGCGCCGCGCGGGCGCAGTCTTTCGCGCGGCGCGAAGGGATCGCGCTCCGGCTCGGCCTCGATCGCTTTGTCCGAGGCCCAGGGCAGGCTGTCGAGCGGCAGCCGGAAGCCCATCGGGCTGTCGCCCGGCAGCAGGAACAGCGCACCGTCGCGGAAGGCCCATCTGCCGCTTTCCCAGAGGCGGCCGGCGCCGGTGCCGACGCGCCGCAGCGGCAGGACGGACCCGACCTCTGCCGCCAGCCCCTGGCCGAAGACGCGCCGCAGGCGCGCGCGTTCCATCGCATCCTTCAGGCGCGCATCCTCGGCGAGCACATTGGCGGGCAGCCGGCCTTCGCGCCACAGATAGTAGTGGATGTCCTCCTGCGCGGGGATGCGCAGCTGCGGCTCCACGCCGAGCTTGCCGGCGAGCAGGGTCGCGAACTCCGCGGCATCCTTGGCGGTCGCATTGTCCGTGTCGTCGTCGGAGGCCAGCAGCGCGGGATCGGTCCAGACCGGCTCGCCATCCGCGCGCCAATGGCAATGCAGCGCCCAGCGCGGCAGCTGTTCGCCCGGATACCACTTGCCCTGCGCATAGGTCAGCGCCGCGCCCGGCGCCCAGAGCGGCTGCAGACGCCGCAGCAGCCGCCCCGCATAGCGCCGCTTGGTGGGGCCGAGCGCGTCGGTGTTCCACTCCGGCGCGTCGCGGTCGGTTTCGGCGACGAAGGTGGGCTCGCCACCGACCGTCAGGCGGATGTCGCCGGCCGCGAGCCGCGCATCCACCGCCGCGCCCATCGCCTGCACCGCGTCCCATTGCGCGTCGCTGTAGGGCTTGGTGACGCGCGGCGTCTCCGCCACGCGCCGGACGTCCATGTGGAAGCCGAATTCGGTCTCGCATTCATCCGTCGCGCCAGTGATCGGCGCGGCCGAGGCGGGCTCGGGCGTCGCGGCCAGCGGGATGTGGCCCTCGCCGGCCAGCAGGCCGGAGGTGGGGTCGAGCCCGATCCACCCCGCGCCCGGCACATAGGCCTCGCACCAGGCGTGCAGGTCGGTGAAGTCGGCGGCCGGGCCCGCGGGGCCGTCCACCGGTTTCACGTCAGGGACCAGCTGGATGAGGTAGCCCGAGACGAAGCGCGCGGCGAAGCCGAGGTGGCGCAGGATGTTCACCAGCAGCCAGCCCGAGTCGCGGCAGGAGCCCTTGCGGTTCCCCAGCACTTCCTCCGGCGTCCAGACGCCGGGCTCCATCCGCACGATGTAGCCGATCTCGGCGGCCAGCCTCTGGTTGAGTTCGACCAGGAAGGAGACGGTGTTCGGCGCCTCGCGCGGTATGGCCTCCAGGTAGCGCGCCAGCAGCGGGCCGGGGGCCGCGGCGCGGCGGAAGGGGGCGAGTTCCTCGGCCAGCACCGGGTCATAGGCGAAGGGGAAGCGCTCGGCCTCCGGCTCCACGAAGAAATCGAAGGGGTTGATGGTCGCCATATCGGCGACGAGGTCCACGGTGACCTCGAAATGGCGCACCCGCTCGGGGAAAACCACGCGGGCGCAGAAATTGCCCTGCGGGTCCTGCACCCAGTTCAGGAAATGCGGCTTCGGCGAGATATCGAGCGCATAGGACAGGATGGGCGTGCGGCTATGCGGCGCGGGACGTAGCCGGATCAGCTGGGGCGACAGGCCCACCAGCCGGTCATAGCTGTAGCGCGTGCGGTGGGTCAGCGCGGCGTGGATGCTCATCGGGCCCCGGGGGAGGAGGATCGCGCATCCGCTATCCCATCGGAACGGCCCGCGCCGCAAGGGCGACGGCGTGACGGGGTGCTGATGGGCCGCGTCCTCCAGCCCGCCTGGACAGCCCCCCGCCCGGGCGGCACCCTGCGGCCCGCAACAGCAGCTCTATCGAGGGGGAATGTCCATGGCGCCGAAATTCGCGCTGGTCACGGGTGCAGGATCGGGTGTCGGCCGGGCCGCGGCGATCGCGTTGGCGGCGGATGGCTGGGCGGTCGCCCTGGTCGGCCGGCGCAAGGACGCGCTGGAGGAGACGGTGGGGATGTGCGGCGGCGCCCGCACCCTGGTGCTGCCCACCGATGTCAGCGACCCCGCCCAGGTGGAGGCCGCCTTCGCGGCGCTGAAGGCCGCCTTCGGCCGTCTCGACCTGCTGTTCAACAACGCCGGAACCAATGTCCCCGGCACCCCGTTCGAGGAGCTGACCGCCGCGCAATGGATGCAGGTGGTGTCGGTGAACCTGAACGGGATGTTCCTCTGTGGCCACGCGGCCTTCCGCATGATGAAGGACCAGTCCCCCCAGGGCGGTCGGATCATCAACAACGGCTCGATCAGCGCGCATGCGCCGCGGCCCGGTAGCGCGCCCTACACCGCGACGAAGCACGCGGTGACGGGGCTCACCAAGTCCATGAACCTCGATGGCCGACGCTTCGACATCGCCGTCGGGCAGATCGACATCGGCAATGCCGAGACGCCGATGACGGCCCGCATGGCCAAGGGCGTGCCGCAGGCCGACTGGACCATCAAGGCGGAGCCGCGGATGGATGTCGCCCATGTCGGCACGGCGGTGGCGCAGATGGCAGCCTGGCCGCTCGAGACCAATGTGCTGACCATGACGATCATGGCCACCAAGATGCCCTTCGTGGGGAGAGGCTGATGAACAAGCTCGACCTCGCAGGTCGCGTCGCCGTCGTCACCGGCGGTGCGCGCGGCATCGGGCTGGCGGTGGCGCGGCGCATGGTTGCGTCCGGCGCGGCGGTCTCGATCTGGGACATGGACCCCGCCAAGGCCGAGGAAAGCCGCGCAGCGCTGGCCGCCGATGGCAGTGTCAGCGCGCAGGTGCTGGACCTGTCCGACGAATTGGCGGTGGCGGAGGCCACGGCCAAGACGCTCGCCGCGCATGGCAAGGTGGACATCCTGGTCAACAATGCCGGCATCACCGGCGGCAATGCGCCGAGCTGGGAGATCCCGGTGGCGCAGTGGCGGCGCGTGATGGAGGTGAACCTCAACGCGCCCTTCATCGTCGCTTCCGCGCTGATGCCGCATCTGATCGCCAATGGCTGGGGGCGCGTGGTCAACGTGGCGTCCGTCGCGGGCAAGGAAGGCAACCCGAATGCGGCGCATTACAGCGCCTCCAAGGCGGGCCTGATCGGCTACACCAAGTCGCTGGCCAAGGAAGTGGCGCAGAAGGGCGTGCTGGTGAATTGCGTCACGCCGGCCGCGGCCAAGACCGACATCTTCGCGCAGATGACCGAGGCCCATATCGCCTTCATGCTGTCGAAGATCCCGATGGGCCGCTTCGTCGAGGTGGAGGAGATCGCGGCCCTGATCTGCTGGCTGTCGAGCCCCGATTGCTCCTTCTCGACCGGTGCGGTGTTCGACGTCTCGGGCGGGCGCGCGACCTACTGAAGACGGGGGATGTGCGATGCGGGCGCTGCTGGCTGGCCTTCTGGTCCTCGCGCCCGCCGCGGCCTCCGCGCAGGACGTGGCGGAGGGGAGGCGGCTGGCGGAGCAATGGTGCGCGAACTGCCACCGCATCGCCCCCGGCGGGCCGGGGCCGGCGAGTGATGCCGTGCCCGGCTTTGCCGCCATCGCCGCCCGGCCCGGCCGCACGCCGGAGGCCATCGCGACCTTCCTGCGAACGCCCCATGCCGGCATGCCGGACCATGGCCTGACGCTGCGCCAGGCGCAGGACATCGCCGCCTATCTGATCGCCCAGCGCGCACCATGACGGCGCTGCTCGCCGATATCGGCGGCACCAATGCCCGCTTTGCCCTGCTGGAGGGCGCGCGCCCTGGCATCCCGCTGGTGCTGCCGGTCGCGGCTTTCCCCACCGCCGAGGCAGCCATCGCCGAAGCCCTGGCGCGGCTCGCGCCCCGCGCGCCCGTCACGCTCGCGGTGCTGGCGCTGGCCGGTCCGGTCGTGGATGGCACGGTGCGGCTGACCAATGCCGATTGGCAGGTCTCGGCTGCCGCGCTCGCCGCGCGCTTCGGCTTTGCGCGCGTGAGGCTGGTGAACGACTTCCTCGTCCAGGCGCATGCGCTGCCGCATCTCGCGGGCGCTGATCTCGTGCCGATCGGCGGTGGGCGCGCCGTACCGGAGGCGCCGATGCTGGTGCTCGGGCCTGGCACGGGGCTGGGTGTCGCGGCCTTCCTGCCGGGAGCAGGCCTCGCTGTGCCGACCGAGGGCGGGCATGTCGGCCTCGCGCCGACCGATGCGCGGGAGGATGCGATCGTCGCCGCGCTGCGCGCCCGCGACGGCCGCGCAGGCGTGGAGGAGGCGCTGTCGGGCCGCGGCCTGGCGTTCCTGCACGCGACGCTGGCCGGGCTGCGCGGCGCCGAAGTGCCCGTGCGCGACGCGCCTGCAGTGCTGGCCGCCGCGCAGGACTGCCCGGTCGCGGCGGCGGCGGTGGAGGTGTTTCTCGGCCTGCTCGCGGGGCTTGCCGGCGACCTCGCGCTCGCCTGGGGCGCCCGCGGCGGCGTGTTCCTGGCCGGCGGCATCCTGCCGCGCATGGCCGCGCGGCTCGACGCGGCCGCCTTCCGCCGCCGCTTCGAGGCCAAGGCGCCGATGCAGGGCTGGATGGCAGAGGTGCCGCTGCACCTTGTGCGGCACCCGGCGCCCGCCTTCCTCGGCCTCGCCGCGCTGGCGCGGCAGGCCGCGCCGTAGGGCGGCTACTCGACGACGATGTTCTGGGCGCGCGCCAGGTCGCGGAAGGTCACGATCTCGCGCGCGATGAAGGCGCTGAAGGCCTCCGGCGTCGTCTGCTGCGGGAATTCCAGGAATTGCTGCGCGTAGCGCTCCCGCGTCTCGGCGCTGCGCAGGAAGGCCTGCGTCTCGGCGGCAAGCCGCGCGAGGATCGGTGCCGGCGTGCCAGCCGGCGCCGCGAGGCCGTGCCAGGAGGCGAGTTCGGCGCCCGGGAAGGTCTCATTCAGCGCCGGCAGGTCCGGGTAGCTCGGCATGCGCGCAGGCGCGGTGGTGGCGAGCGCGCGGATGCGCCCCTCCCGCAGCAGCGCCGCCGTCGTTGCGGCGACGTCGAGCGAGACGTCGATGGTGCCGGCCACCAGCGCCTGCAGCAGCGGCCCGCCGCCGGTGAAGGGCACATGTGTCATGCGGATGCCGGCCTTGGCCAGGAATAGCTCCATGCCGAGATGCAGCGAGGAGCCGACGCCGGAGGAGCCGTAGTTCAGCACCTCCGGCCGCGCGCGCGCGACGGCGACGAGATCGGCGACGCTGCGCACATCGGGCAGCTTCTGCGGGTTCACCAGCAGCAGCGCGGGCGTGACGGCCAGGTTGGAGATCGGCGCGAAATCCTCGAGCGGCCGATAGGGCAGGGGCTGGCGGCGCACGGCCGGGACGATCGCGTTGGCGGCGATGTTGATCAGCCCGATCGTGCTGCCATCCGGCGTGCTCTTCGCCAGCGCATCCACGCCGATGGTGCTGCCCGCGCCGCCGCGATTCTCCACCACGAAGGGCTGGCCGAGCGTCTGCTGGAAATGCGCGGCGAGCAGCCGGCCGACGATGTCTGCCGCGCCACCCGGCGGGAAGGGCACGATGAAGCGCACGGGGCGGGACGGCCAGGCCGTCGCCTGCCCTTGGGCGCGCGCCACGCTGGCGAGCGGCAGCAACGCAGTGGCGGCGATCACGCTACGGCGCGTCAGCATCTGGGCATCCTCCGATGGCGTCCTCGGCTTGCTCCGGCCCGGCGCCTGGGGCCAAGTGTGGGCGGGGCCCGCCAGATGGGTCAACCCGGAGTGAGGAAAGCCGCCATGGCCAGGATTGCGGGTGTGTTCCCGGTGCTGCCGACACCCTTCACGCCAGAGGGCGCGCCCGACAAGGACGCCTTTCTGCGGCTGGCGGATTTCGCGATCGAGGCCGGCGTGGATGGCGTGGTCTTTCCCGGCATGGCGAGCGAGGTGGAAACGCTGACCGCCGCGGAGCGCGCGGAGCTGGTCGCTGCGCTCGGCGCGCATCTGGCCGGACGGCTGCCCTTTATCGTCGGCGCGAGCCATGCCGACCCGCGCGAGGCCGCCGATCGTGCGCGCGAAGGGCGCGAGGCCGGCGCTGTCGCCGCGATGATCATGGCCCCGCCCGGCTGCGGGCAGGATGTGGCGCAGCACATCGCCTACTACGCTGCGATCGAGGATGCGGTGCCGGGCTTCCCGCTGATGCTGCAGAATGCGCCCGCCCCGAACGGCGCCGGCCTCGCGCCCGAAAGCGTCGCTGCGGTCGCCGCTGGGGTGCCCGCGATCCGCTACGTGAAGGAAGAAACGCTGCCCTGCGGCCAGCATGTCACGCGCATCCTGGCCGCGGCCGGCGGTGGGCTGGATGGCGTGATGGGCGGGGCCGGCGCGCGCTTCGTGCTGGACGAGCTCGCCCGCGGTGCCTGCGGCACCATGCCGGCGGTCGAGATCGCGGATGCGCATGCTGCGCTGTGGCAGGCCTGGCAGCGTGGCGACCGGGCGGAGGCCCGGCGCATCTACACGCTGACCCTGCCGCTGCTGGCCTTCCAGATGACCTTCCGCGTGCGCGCGACGAAGGAAGTGCTGAAGCGCCGCGGCCTGCTCGCCGACACCGGCGCGCGCGCTGCGGGGCCGAAGCTCGATGCGGGCGACATGGCGGAGATCGGCGAACTGCTGGCGACCGCCGCGCCGACGCTGGCGATCCATCCCCCCCGATGACCGACCGGATCGAGAGCGTCTCGGCCTTCGTCGTCGAGATTCCGCGCGACGTGCCCTATCTCGGCCCGTTGCGGCCGGGCGAGTTCGTCAATCGGCGCGGCTACATCGTGCGCCAGGGTAACCGCACGCTCTACCCGACCGCTGACCGCTCGGTCGTGCTGCGCGTCACGACCGAAAAGGGGCTTACGGGCTGGGGTGAGACCTACGGGATCGTCGCACCGGAAGCGGTGCGCGCCATCGTTGAGGATGTGATCGCACCCGTGCTGGAAGGCCGCGACCCCTCCGCGCCGGCAGTCATCCACGAAGACCTCTACGACCTGATGCGCGTGCGCGGCTTTTTCGGCGGCTTCTACCTGGACAGCCTGGCGGCCGTGGACATCGCGCTCTGGGATCTGCTCGGCAAGCGGCTGGGCGCGCCGGTCTCGACCCTGCTCGGCGGCCGGCGGCACGCGACGATCCCGGCCTATGTCTCCGGCCTGCCGCGCGCGACGCTGGCCGAACGCGTGGACTTTGCGCGCGACTGGCAGGCGAAGGGTTTTCGGGGCTTCAAATTCGCGGCCGTCGTCGCCGATGACGGCGCGGAGGCGGAGATGATCGCACTCCGCGACGGCCTCGGCCCGCAGGCGGAGATCATGGCCGATCTGCATTGGCGCCACACCGCCGCCGAGGCCATCCGCCTGATCCGCCGGTTGGAGCCGCATCGCCTGGCCTTCGCCGAGGCGCCGTGCCCGCCGGAGGACATCGCCGGCATCGCGGACGTCGCACGCAGCGTCGGTGTGCCAATCGCGCTTGGCGAAGAATTGCGCACCGTCTTCGAATGGCAGCAGCGCCTGGCCGCGCGTGCGTTCGGCATCGGCCAGCCAGAGATGGGCCGCACCGGCATCACCGAATTCGCCCGCATCGGCGCGCTGTGCCACGCGCAGAATATCGCGGTGATGCCACACGCGACGATCGGCGTCGGCCTCTTCCACGTCGCGAGCCTGCAGGTCTCCAGCACGCTGCAACGCCTGCCCTGGCACGAATACCAGCACAGCATCTTCGACCCGAATCTGCGCCTGACCCAACCCACCGGCACCCGCCACATGTCCTGCGAGGCCGGCTTCTACACCCTGCCCGACGGCCCCGGCCTCGGCATCGAACCCAGCCCGGCCCTGCTGGCGGCGCTGGCGTGAGGTCTGTGGGGCGTGGTGCTGGCGGCGCCGGGGAGGGCGCTGCCCTCCCCGGACCCCTCCCGCCAGGAGGCTTAGCCTCCTGGACCTCGATCAGTTTAACGCCGAAGGGGGTGGGGGCCGTAGTGCCCCCACCCCCTTCGGCGTTCAAAACTCATGGGTTCCAAGGGGCCACTGCCCCTTGGCAGGGAGGGTTCGGGAGGGACAGCGTCCCTCCCGAGGCCCGCACGCCGCCGCCCTACAGGCTCGCGACCGCGCGCTCCCAGTGGCCGAGGTCGAGGTAGCGGTCGGGTGCTGGTGGTGTGCCGCCCCAGGTGCCGAGCATTTCGGCGCGGATGCGCAGCACGTTGCGGAAGCCTTCCATGTCGAAGCGGCCATCCACTGCGGCGCCGCCGCGTGGGTTGGTCACGATTGCCAGGTTGCGCTGCGCCATGGCGGGGGCAAGGCGCAGGCGTTCGGTGAGCAGCGCGGCCGCGGCGTTGGCATTGGCCGGGTTCAGCATCCAGCGGATGCTTTCGACATAAGCCGCCAGGTAGCGCGTGACGACATCGGCGTTGGCGCGTGTCCAGGCGCGCATGCCCCAGCCGGCGAAGCCGAGATAGGGGCCGACCACATCGGTCGCGTTCGCCAGATTGCGGATGCCTTGGTCTTCGGCCTGCAGGCTGAAGGGCAGGTTGAGCATGGAGCCATGCGCCTCCGGGTCGCGCAGCATCAGCTCATAGCGCGCGAAGGTGCCGCCGGTCGGGCGGATCGTGTAGCTGCCGCGCGGCAGGCCGTTCAGCGCCAGCATCTTGTAGGCCACGAGCGCGAAGGCGGTGTCGGGCGCGTCCACGATCAGCGTACGGCCGCGCATATCGGCCCAGTCGCGGATCTCCGGCTTCACATGGAAACTGTTGAAGCCGCTATCGCCGCCGATGAGGATGCCGATGTCGTGCCCGGCCTCGGCCATCGCGACGGCATTGTCCACGCCGGCGACGACCAGCTGGTGCCGGCCTTCCGCCAGGCCGTTGCGGAGTTCCGTCGAGTTCGGCGTGTTCAGGATTTCCACCGCGAGTCCGCGGCGGGCGAAGAAGCCCTGCGCCTGGCCGGCGAAGAGCGGCAGGTTGCCGACGCCCGGGAAGACCATGACCTTGAGAGCGGTGGTCTGTGACATGGCGATCCTCGGTGCGGCGAGCGTGGCGGCGGCCGCGCCGATCGTGGCGCGGCGGGTCAGGTTTGGCATGGTCGTTCCTCTTCGAGTTCCGTTGGCCGGAAATCGTTTGCGCGAGCCTGCCCGATCGCGCGCATCGCCTCAAGACGGGCCTTGGTGGGTGAGACGGCGCGTCGCAGCCTTGCCAGACGGGCGCGGTGCAGCGCATGCGTGGGCGGCGGTGCGGCGCCTGCGCCACGCCCGCGCGACACCGGAGCAACCAGCGTGCGAAAGCCCGTCATCATCGACTGTGATCCCGGCACGGACGATGCCATTGCGCTGTGGCTGGCGCTGGCCTCGCCTGAGCTCGATATGCGGCTTGTGACGGTGGGCGGCGGCAATGTCGGGCTGGCCAGCACCACGGCGAATGCGCGCGCGGTGATCGGGCTGACGGGGCTGGCCGTGCCGGTGGTGGGGGGTGCTGCACATGCGCTGCTGGCGGAGTTCCGCGAGGCGCCGGCGGTGCATGGCGCGGATGGGCTTGGCGGGCTGGTACTGCCAGAAGGCCCGCCGCTGGCGCCCGGCATCGCAGCGGATGCCATCCGCGCCAGCTTGCGCGCAGCGGCGCCGGGCTCGGTGACGGTGGTCGGCCTCGGGCCCGTGACGAACCTGGCGCTGGCCTTCGCCACTGAACCCGCGCTGGCCGACCGTGTCGCGGAGATCGTGCTGATGAGCGGCGCGGTGGGCGAGGGCAACATCACCCCCTCCGCCGAGTTCAACGCCTGGAACGACCCGGAGGCGCTGGCGGTGCTGCTGCGCCTCGGCCGGCCCTTGGCGATCGCGCCACTCGACCTGACGGCGCAGGCCTTCGTGACGCCTGATGTCATCGCCGCGCTGGCGGCGCGCGGCGGTGGCGCCTGCTTGGCGGCGGCGTTGGCGATTCTGCGGGCGGCGCCGACTTCGCAGCGCTTCGGCCATCGCGGCTTCCCGCTGCATGACCCCTGCGCGGTGGCCTGGGCTGTGGCACCTGGCCTGTTCGGGGCGCGCGCGGCGCATGCGGAGATGGACCTCGCCAGCGGTCCTTCACGCGGGCGGACGGTGTTCGACCGTTGGGGGCGGCTTGGCCGCGCATCCAACGTCACGCTGCTCGAAACGCTGGACGCGCCGGCCTTCTTCGATCTGCTGGGCGAGAGGCTGGCGACGCTGCCCTGAGCACCCGCTCAGGCGCCGGGCGTCGGCGGGCGCTTGACCGGTTGCTCTTCGGCCCGCGGCGCCAGGCCATAGGGCGCGACCAGCGCCCAGAGATGCGGCGGCACCATGCTGCGCAGCCGGCGTGGCGCCTTGTGGCGCAGGAACAGGATCGTCTCGACTGCCTTCATCTCCACCCGGGCGCGGGCGAATTCCAGGCCCCGTGGCCCGATGCGCGGCATCAGCCAGCCGACCAGCGGGCGCAGGAAATCCGGCATGCGGCGCAGTGGCAGCCCGCCGGCGGCGCGTTCGGTGTTCGCCAGAAACCCCTTCACCGCGCTCGCCCGCTTGCCCGCGGAGACCGGCGCCGAATGGGCCAACTCCGGCTCGATCAGCTCCAGCAGCTCCTCGCCGCGCGCATTGCGCACCAGCAGCCATTGCGCGCC
This sequence comes from Roseomonas sp., assembly GCA_044348345.1. Lineage (GTDB taxonomy): Bacteria > Pseudomonadota > Alphaproteobacteria > Acetobacterales > Acetobacteraceae > Falsiroseomonas. The sequence continues at coordinate 22,769 of JBIKSZ010000026.1, forward strand.
GGTGCCGCCCATATAGCCCACCGTGATGTCGGCCAGCACGTTCGTATAGTCCACGCAGGTCCGGCAGGTGAGGGGGAAGAAATCGTCGGGCAGCTTGCTGATCGGGAGCTGCAGGAAAGGGATGGTCCGCACGCGCCCATCCGCATGCCGCAACTCCACATGAAAGTCGGCGCGGAACTCCAGATAGGTGATCGAGGCTGGGTCGGGATCGAGCAGGTCGAGGAAGCGGTGGAACATCTCGGTCGTGGTGTTGTCCGAGCAC
>JBIKSZ010000027.1:0-22858 GCA_044348345.1 Roseomonas sp.
TGCCCACCAGCTCCGGCATGCGCTGCACGCCGAAGGCATGGCGCGCGAGCCAATACAGCGTCTGCAGGTCGCGCAGGCCGCCGCGGCCTTCCTTGACATGCGGCTCCACCAGGAAGGGGCTGTCGCCGTAGCGGGCATGGCGCGCGGCGCGTTCGGCCCGCTTCGCGGCCAGGAAGGCCGCGAGGCCGCTATGCTGGCGGAAGGCGGCGAAATCGGCGTCGAAGCGCTCGAACACCGGGCGTTCGCCGGCGAGATACCGCGCATCGATCAGCGCGGTCTGGATGGTGACGTCGCCCTTCGCGTCCTCGATGCATTCGCTGACGGTGCGCGTCGCGTGCCCGACCTTCAGCCCAAGGTCCCAGAGCAGGTAGAGCATGAACTCCACCCCGCGGCGCCCCTGCGGACCGAGCGGCGCGTCGGACAGGAACAGCAGGTCGATGTCCGAATACGGCGCCAGCACGCCGCGGCCATAGCCGCCGGTGGCGATCAGGGCGAAGGCCGGTTCGGACTTCGTTGTCTCCGCCGCGGGCGGGACCATGGCCAGCGTATAGGCGTGGATGGCGCCGATCACGCCATCGGTCAGCGCCGCCAGCCAGCGCGCGGCTGCGAGGCCCGACAGCTCATGCGCTTCGAAGGCGCGCTGCACCTTGCCCTGGATCCGGCCGAGCTGGCGGCGCAGCTGCCCCAGCGCGACGTCGCGTGCCACCGGCTGCCCGTCTTCGAGCAGCGCGGCAATCAGATCGGGCAGGACCTCGGGCGTTTCCCCAGCCGGGGAGCCCGCCGCGTCCGGCGCATGCGCAAGCGGTTTCCTCATACGCCTGTCACGATACCGACTTGTGAGGCTCGGCAACAGCCTCGTCGTGCTGCGTTGCGGCAGGATCTTTAGCTAACGATTTCAGGTGGTAGAGCGCGGCCTGCGCTTCGCGCGGAGATAGAGAATCGATGTCGAGTTCCACCAGCGCGGCCTGCAGCGGCGAGGGGGCTGGCGCCGGTGCCGGCCGGCTGTCCGCGAAGAGCGGCAGCTCGGCCGCCAGCGCATCCGGCCCGCCGGCCCGCGCCCTGGTCTCGAGCGCCGTCAGCACCTGGGTCGCGCGAGCCAGAACGGGCCGCGGCACGCCGGCGAGGCGGGCGACATGCACGCCCCAGCTGCGCTCGGCCGCGCCATCGCCGACCAGGTGCTGGAACACCACCTCCCCCCGCCATTCGCGCACGCGCATGCAGGCGAGGCGCAGCTCCGGCAGTCGGCCGGCGAGTGCCGTCAGTTCGTGGAAATGGGTGGCGAAGACGGCGCGGCAGCGGATGCGGTCGTGCAGCCCCTCCAGCACCGCCCAGGCGATGGCCAGCCCATCCCAGGTCGCCGTCCCCCGCCCGACCTCGTCCAGCACGACGAGCGAACGGGCCGTGGCCTGGTTCAGGATCGCCGCCGTCTCGGCCATCTCCACCATGAAGGTGGAGCGCCCGCCGGCAATGTCGTCGCCGCCCCCGACGCGGCTGAACAGCCGGTCCACCAGCCCGATCCGTGCGGCCGCCGCCGGCACGAAGAGCCCGGCCTGGGCGAGGATCACGAACAGCGCGTTCTGCCGCAGATAGGTGGATTTGCCCGCCATGTTCGGCCCGGTCAGCAGGCAAAGCCGCCGCCCGGCCGACAGGTCGCAATCATTGGGGACGAAGGCCGGCCCCCGCTCTCGCCGCAGTGCCGCTTCCACCACGGGGTGCCGCCCGGCGGTGATGGCGAAGTCGGTGCGCTCGGTCATCTCCGGCCGGCACCAGCCGCCTTCGGCCGCGAGTGCTGCGGCGGCGGCATGGACATCGAGCTCGGCCAGGGCGCGCGCGGCGTCCGCGATCGGGGCGCCGGCGTCCAGCAGCATCCGGCGCAGATGCTTCACGCAATCCCGCTCCCGCGCCGCGGCGCGGTCGCCGGCCTCGGCGACCTTGCGGTCGAGATCGGCCAGCGCCTTGCAGGTGAAGCGGACTGCGTTGGCCATGGTCTGGCGATGGATCGGGGCCTGGTCGGGCGGGATGCCCTGCGGCGGGTCGCGCAGCAGCTTCTCGGCCGGGGCAGCCGGGAGTTCCGCCAGGAAGCCGAATTGCTGGTGATGGCGGATCTTGAGGCTGGCCACCCCCCAGGCCTGGGCGAGGTCGAGCTGGAGTGCGGCAATCGCCTCCCGCGCGCCGTCGCGCAGCCGCCGCAGCGCGTCGAGCTCCCCGTCATAGAGGGCGGCGATGATGCCGCCATCCTCGAGCCGCGCCGGCAGCCGTTCGGCCAGCGCCCGGCCCAGCTCCGCGGCGAGCGCCGGGTCGAGCCGGAGCGCAGCGGCGGCGTCTGCCACCAAATCGGGCACGGGGAGCGACGCCGCGCCCGGCAGCGCCGCGACCCGCGCGGCCAAGTCGAGGCCGAGCCGGAGCGCGCCAAGGTCGCGCGGCGCGAAGCGATCGAGTGCCAGGCGCGCCAGCGCCCGCGCCATGTCCGGTGCGCCCTTCAGCGCCGTGCGCAGCGCGGTCCGCGTCGCCTCATCGCCCAGCAGGAAGGCGACCGCGTCGTGCCGCGCGGCGATGGGCGCGGCCGCGGCCAGCGGGGCGGCGAGCCGCGCGGCCAATTCGCGCGCGCCGGCGGCGGTGAGGGTGCGGTCCACCGCGCCGAGCAGCGTCGCTTCCGTCCCGCCGCGCTGATCCCGCAGGATTTCGAGGCTCCGGCGTGTCGCGGCATCGAGCGCGAGCACGCCTGCGGCTTCCGTCTGCGACCGCGGCGGGTCGAGGCGCGGCAGGGCGCCGGCCTGTGTTTCCTGCACATAGGAGAGCGCGAGCGCGGCGGCGGCGAGTTCCGCCGGCCCAAAGCGGCCGAAACCATCCAGGGTGGAGACGCCGAAGGCCTCCCGCACCAGACGCCCGGGGTCGCGGGGCATCAGGCGGGGCGCGATGCGGCCCGGCAGGCGGCGGGTGAGCTCGGGGTCCTCGGCCAGCTCCGGCGGAGCAACCGCCTCGGCCGGTTCCAGCCGGGCCAGCAGCGCGCCGAGATCGGCGCGCGGCAGGATCGTGGTGTGAAAGCCGCCGGTTGAGATGTCGAGCCAGGCGGCGCCGAACTCGTCTTCCGTCTCGGCGAGCGCGAGCAGCCAGGCTGGGCGGCCGGCTTCCAGCAGCCCGTCTTCGGTGACGGTGGCCGGCGTCACGACGCGGACGACCTCGCGGCGGATGGTGGGCGCCTTGCGGCGCTTGGCTTCCTCCGGCGTTTCCATCTGGTCGCAGATGGCCACCCGGCGGCCGGCCCGGATCAGCCGGGCCAGATAGGGTTCCAGCGCATGGACGGGGACGCCGGCCATGGGCACGGGCTGGCCGCGATGCTCCCCGCGGTGGGAGACGGCGATGTCGAGGATGGTGGCGGCGTCTTCGGCGTCGGCGAAGAACAGCTCGAAGAAATCGCCCATGCGGAAGAACAGCATGGCGTCCGGGTGCGCCGCCTTCGCGGCGAACCACTGGGCCATGGCGGGGGTCGCGCCTTCGGCGGGCGGGATCCTATTGCCTTCGGCGGGTGGGATGCGGTCGGTCACGGTGGCAGTTAGCACCGGCGCCGGCGCGCGACCAAGGCGGGATGAGCGGGCCATGCTGCGCCGCGGCATTGCTTCCTCGCACTCCCGGCTTCCGCCGCGCGTCGCGCGGCCGCATAAGAGAAGCCGAAGTTGGGGAGACACAGGGAACAATGGACGACGCGCGCAAGACGCCGGGCGAAGCCGTGGCCGATACCCGCACCGCCCGCATCACCGGCGAGGAAGCGCTGGCCATGCATGCCGAGGGCCGCCCCGGCAAGCTGGAGATCCGGCTGACCAAGCCGCTGATCACCGCCCGCGACCTGTCCCTGGCCTATAGCCCGGGCGTCGCCGAGCCCTGCCTGCACATCCATCGCGACCCGAAGCTCGCCTATGACTACACGGCCAAGGGGAATTTCGTCGCAGTCGTGTCCAACGGCACGGCGGTGCTGGGCCTCGGCAATCTCGGCGCGCTCGCCTCCAAACCCGTTATGGAAGGCAAGGCGGCGCTGTTCAAGCGCTTCGCCGATGTGGATTCCATGGACCTCTGCGTGGACACGGAGGATGTGGACGCCTTCGTGAATTCCGTCCGCTACCTCGGCCCGAGCTTCGGCGGCATCAACCTCGAAGACATCAAGGCGCCCGAGTGCTTCGTCATCGAGCAGCGCCTGCGCGAGCTGATGGACATCCCGGTCTTCCATGACGACCAGCATGGGACCGCGATCGTCGCCGCCGCCGGCCTGATCAACGCGATCCACCTGACCGGGCGCGACATCAAGCAGACCAGGCTGGTCATCAACGGCGCGGGTGCGGCGTCCATTGCCTGCGCCGAGCTGGTGAAGGCGATGGGGATGCGCCCCGAGAATGTCATCCTCTGCGACACCAAGGGCGTCATCTGGCGCGGCCGCACCGAGGGCATGAACCAGTGGAAGTCGGCGCATGCCGTCACCACCACGGCGCGCACCCTGACGCAGGCGCTCGACGGCGCCGATGTCTTCATGGGCCTGTCGGTGAAGGGCGCGCTGACGCAGGACATGGTCCGCGCCATGGCGCCGAAGCCGATCATCTTCGCCATGGCCAACCCCGACCCCGAGATCACGCCGGATGAGGCGCGCGCGGCGCGGCCGGATGCGATCGTGGCCACGGGTCGTTCGGACTATCCGAACCAGGTGAATAACGTCCTCGGCTTCCCCTTCATCTTCCGCGGGGCGCTCGATGTGCGCGCCAGCACGATCAACGACACGATGAAGATCGCGGCAGCCGAGGCGCTGGCGATGCTGGCGCGGGAAGACGTGCCGGAAGAGGTCGCTGGCGCTGGCGCGGGCAAGTCGCTCCGCTTCGGGCCGGAGTACATCATCCCGAACGCCTTCGACCCGCGGCTGATCTCCCGCGTGTCGCCCGCCGTCGCGAAGGCGGCGATGGAGAGCGGCGTGGCACGCAAGCCCATCGCCGATCTGCAGCGCTATGCGCGGGATCTCGCCAACCGGCTGGATGCGACGGTCGGCGCGCTCGAGGCGATTTCGGAATCGGTGCGCCAGAACCCCAAGCGCGTCGTCTTCGCCGAGGGCGAGGAGGAGAAGGTGATCCGCGCCGCGATCGCCTTCCGCAACGCGGGCTACGGCACGCCGGTGCTGGTCGGGCGCGAGGAGCGGATCAGCGCCGTCACCGCGGCGCTCGGCATCCCGCTGCCGGATGGGATCGAGATCCGCAATGCGCGGGTGTCGGACAGCAACCGGCGCTATGCGGAGTTCCTCTATGGCCGCAAGCAGCGCGACGGCTTCCTGCTGCGCGACTGCCAGCGCCTGGTGAACCAGGACCGCAATGTCTTCGCCGCCTGCATGGTGGCGTCGGGCGATGCGGATGCGGTGGTGACCGGCACGACGCGATCCTTCTCGGTGGCGATGGAAGGCATCTCCATGGCGATCGACCCGGTGCCCGGGCGGTCGGTGTTTGGCCTGTCCATCATCGTCTCCCGCAGCGCGGGCACGGTGCTGGTGGCCGACACGGCGATCCATGAGCGGCCGGATGCGGACACGCTTGCGGCCATCGCGCGCGGGTCGGCGGCGGCGGCGCGGCGGCTGGGGCTGGAGCCGCGGGTGGCGTTCCTGTCCTTCTCCACCTTCGGCGATCCGAAGGGCAGCATCCCGGGCTCGATCCGAGAGGCGGTGAAGCTGCTGACGGAACGCGGCGCCGATTTCGAGTTCGATGGCGAGATGGGGGCGGATGTCGCGCTCGACCCCGGGCTGCGCGCGGCGCTCTATCCCTTCTGCCGCCTGACGGGGCCGGCGAATGTGCTGATCATGCCCGGGCTGCATGCGGCGCATGTGCTGACCAAGGCGGTGCCGAAGCTGACGAGCGCGCAGGTGATCGGCCCGCTGCTGACCGGTCTGACGCATTCGGCGCAGATCGTGCCGATGCAGGCGGGCGTGAACCAGATCCTGGATGTCGCCTGCCTCGCGGCCCACGCCGCGGCGACGAGGTAACCCACCACGCCGCGCTCCCTTTTTTCCCTCTCCCGCCTGCGGGGGGCCGCGGCGCTGCCGCGGCGCCGGAGCGGTCGGCTTCAGCCGGCAGCGCGCAGGCTGGTCAGGGTGGGGGTGCGAGGATCGGCGCGTCTTCGACGCCGCTGCCCCCCTCAGCGCCCGCGCATGTAGCTGCGTTCGGGCCTGTAGGTCAGCCAGCGCCGGAAGCCGGTGAGCAGGCGGGTCAGGCGGCGGGGCAAGGTGTCGCGCATCCGGGGCTTCCTTGGAACGGCACGGGCCGTCCGGGCCTGCCGGCGCAAAGCGCGCCGGCCGCGGCCCGTCTTCAAGGAAGCTGTTGACGCGATGTTGATGTGACGCCGGCGAAAGCAGGGCGGGCCACGGCCCGCCCTGCGCGCGGCGTTCAGCTGTCGAGGCGGATGCCGAGCTCGCGGATCAGCGGCCGCCACAGTGCATTCTCGCGCCCGACGAAGGCCTGGAACTCGGCCGGCGTCTGCGGGCGGTATTCGATGTCGAGGTCGCGCAACCGCGGCGCGATCGCGTCCGACTGCATGGCACGCTGCATCTCCTCCGCCAGCCGCGCGATGACGGGCGCGGGCGTGCCGGTGGGCACGCTCATGCCCTGCCAGCCATAGGCGACCGCGTCATGGCCGAGCTGCCGCGCCGTCGGCACATTGGGCGCCAGCCGCGTGCGGGTTTCCGTCAGTGCCAGCAGCGCGCGCACGCGGTTGTCGCGGATGAAGGGCGTGCCGGTGGCGGTGTCGATCATCACCACATCCACATTGCCGGCCAGCAGGTCCTGCATGGCCGCCGGGCCGCCGCGATAGGGCACATGCTCCGCCTGGAGCCCGCTGCGCCGCTTCAGCAGCTCCATCGCCAGGTGATGCGGGGAGGCGACGGCGGGCGAGCCGTAAGTGGGCGCGCGCGTGCGCGACGCCGCGACCAGCTGGCCGAAATCCTGCCAGGGGCTCTCGTTGCGGACGACGACATACAACGGGAACAGCCCGATGAAGCCGACGCCGGTGAGATCGCGGTCGGGGTCATAGGGCAGGCGCGCGAACAGCGCCGGATTGTAGGTCAGGATGCCGTTATCCACGTGCAGCCAAGTGTAGCCATCGGCCGGGCTGCGGGCGACCGCCTCGGAGGCCAGCACCGCGCCGCCGCCGGGACGGTTCTCCACCACCACGTTCTGACCCAGCCGCGGGCCCATCTGGCCGCCGATCAGCCGGGCGAAGGTGTCGGAGGGGCCGCCCGGCGGATAGCCGACGAGCCAGCGGATCGGCCGGTCCGGCCAGGCTGCCTGGGCGCCTGCGGGGCCGATCCCGGCTGCCAGCGTGGCGGCACCCAGCGCGCCACCCATCATCCCCCGGCGCCCGATCTCGCGTGATCCCATCATTGTCGTTGCCTCCTTGACGTTCCGGCATGTTGCGATGGGCCTAGACCATGATCGGCGCCGATAGAAGCGCCAATCACGGTCTAGCCTATTGTTTGGTCGCGTGATTCACGCCTCCGGCCGGTCCAGTCTTCGGCGATCACGCTCAAGGCGTCGCGCCAGCCATGCGGCCGGCGCCGCGCTGCGCCTGCAACGGCGTCTTGATCTTGCCACATCGGGGAAACAAGCTGGCAACCATGCGCCCCCTGGTCGGCATCTCCTGCTGCAACAAGGCATTCGGCCTCTTCGCGACGCCGAACCATGCAGCGTCCGACAGTTATGTCCGCTGCACGCTCGGCCCGGTCGGCGGCGTGCCGGTGCTGCTGCCTGCGGCCGGCGAGGCGCTGGTGCCCGAAATCCTGCCGCGGCTGGACGGGCTGATCCTCACCGGCAGCCGGTCCAATGTGCACCCCGACCATTACGAGGGCCCGGCCCATGCTGAGGGCACGCCCGAGGACCCGCAGCGCGACGCCACCACCCTGCCGCTGATCCGCGCTGCCATCGCGGCGGGCCTGCCCGTGCTCGCGATCTGCCGCGGCTTCCAGGAGCTGAACGTGGCGCTCGGCGGCTCGCTCGACCAGCGGATCCAGGATCTGCCGGGGCGGATCGACCACTCGACGCCGTCGGACCAGAAGATTCCGAAGCTGCGCACCGGCAAGGCGCATGCGGTGCGGGTCGCGGCCGATGGCATGCTGGCGCGCATCTGGACCGGCGCGGCCCTGCCCTGGGCGGCCGAGGCCGTGCCGGTGAACTCGCTCCACAACCAGGGCATCCAGCGCCTGGCGCCGCGGCTGGTCGCGGAGGCCTGGGCGCCGGACGGCACGATCGAGGCCGTCCATGTCGAAGGGGCGCCCGGCTTCGTGCTCGGCGTGCAGTGGCACCCCGAATATGACTGGGAGGCCGACGCGCTGAGCCGCGCGCTGTTCGAGGCCTTCGGGGCGGCGGCGGCGGCGTGGTCGGCCCGGCGGCTGGCGCCCGCGGCGGCGCAGCGCGCTGCGGCCTGAGGTCGCTGAGCGCGGGATTCGTCCGCGGGGTGGGACGTGTCTCCGATTTTGAGCCGTCGGGTTTCAACTGGGCGCGACCATTACGGAAAACTCAGGATTCCCGGGCCTTTGCCTGCATTCGGCTTTTGCATGTGCCGATCCGGGCGCGCTAGGCTACCCCTTGCCGGCCGAGTACCGCCGGCGAGCGATCCGGTTCCCCTGCCGGCTCGCCCGACCATTCCGATCGGAAGACTGCAGAAGTGGCGCCCGGTCACCCCCCTGGCCGGGCGCTTTTTCTGTGCCGTGCAGGCCGGTCATGCGGCGCCACGATCTTGCGCGGCGGCCATCAAGGGGTAAGAGGACGGGGCTTTCTGGTTGGGGAACCCGTCCAAATGTCCGAATTCGTCATCGCACCGCCCAAGGTCGCCTACCTGCCCGTGCAGGGCGGCGGCAAGTTTCCGGTGCGCCGCATCTTCTGCGTCGGCCGCAACTACGCCGAGCACGCGATCGAGATGGGCTCCGACCCGACGCGCGAGCCGCCCTTCTACTTCGCGAAGCCGGCCGACAGCCTGGTGATCGACGGCGCCGACATGCCGTATCCGTCCGCCAGCAAGAACCTGCACCACGAGATGGAGCTGGTGGTCGCCATCGGCACCGGCGGGTCCGACATCGCCATCGGCGATGCGCTGAAGCATGTGTGGGGCTGGTGCGCCGGCCTCGATATGACGCGCCGCGACCTGCAGAACGAAGCGAAGAAGACCGGCCGCCCGTGGGACATGGGCAAGGGCTTCGACCACTCCGCCCCGATGGGCCCGCTGGTGAAGCATGACGGGTCCTATGACGGATCGAAGGGCAAGATCGAGCTGAAGGTGAATGGCGTGGTCCGCCAGACCTCGGACCTGTCGAAGCTGATCTGGTCGGTGCCCGAAGTGATCGCGAACCTCTCCGGCCTCGTGCGGCTGGAGCCGGGCGACCTGATCATGACCGGCACGCCCGAGAACGTGGCGGCCGTGGTGAAGGGCGATGTCCTCGAAGGCTATGTCGAGGGCGTGGGCGAAGTTCGTACCAAGATCGTCTGAGTGGCCACGAAGCCCACCACGCAGCGGACGGCGCCGGCGATCATCGCCGGCGCGCGCCCGCTGCGCATCGTCACCTGGAACATCAATTCCGTCCGGCTGCGCCTGCCGCTGCTCAGCGATCTCGTCGCCGCGCTGGCGCCCGACGTGATCTGCCTGCAGGAGACGAAGTGCCCGGACGAGCACTTCCCGCATGAGGGCGTCGCCGCGCTTGGCTTCGCGCATCGCGCGGTGCGCGGGATGAAGGGCTATAACGGCGTCGCCATCCTCTCGAAGCTGCCGTTCAGCCTTCGTGATGGGCAGGATCCCGATTGGTGCGGCAAGGGCGATTGCCGGCATATCGCGGTCGAGCTCGACGCGCCGGGCGGCGCGGTGGAGCTGCATGATTTCTACATCCCGGCGGGCGGCGATATCGCGGACCGCGACGCCAATCCGAAATTCGCCCACAAGATGGATTTCGTGGCCGAGGCCACGGCCTGGTCAGCGGCGCGCCACAAGGCCGGCGGCATCAAGCGCGCCGTGCTGGTCGGCGATCTGAACATCGCGCCGCTGGAACACGATGTGTGGTCGCACAAGCAGCTGCTCGACGTCGTCTCCCACACGCCGATGGAGACCGAGGCGCTGACAGCGATGATGCGGGCCGGCCAGTGGTATGATGGCCTGCGGCATTTCGTGCCGGAGGACCAGAAGCTCTACACATGGTGGTCCTATCGCGCGGCCGATTGGCGCGCGTCTGACCGCGGGCGGCGGCTTGATCATGTGTGGGTCTCGCAGGACCTCGCGGGCGGGCTGCGCTCGCACACCGTGCTGAAGGATGCGCGCGGCTGGGAGAAGGCATCGGACCACGTGCCGGTGCTGGTGGAGATTGCAACCTAGCGGTCTTGCCGAACCGGTTCCGCGCCCCGATTCTTGCAGGCAACCGCGCCGAGGAGGAACCAAGATGATCCGCCGCCGTACTGCCCTTGCCGGGGCGCTTGCCCTGCCGGCCTTGCTGCCTGCCGCAGCCCGCGCGCAGGCACCCTGGCCCAACCGCCCGGTGCGCATCGTTGTCCCCTTCGGCCTCGGCGGGTCCGCGGATGTCGCGGCGCGTTTCCTGTCCGAGCCGCTGCAGGCCGCGCTCGGCCAGCCCTTCGTGGTGGAGAACCGGCCTGGCGCCGGCGCGGTGATCGGCACGGATGCCGTCGCGAAGGCGCAGCCCGATGGCTACACGCTGCTGCTGATGTCGAACACGCATACGGCGAATGAGACGCTGATCCCGAACCGTCCGTACCGCCTGATGACCGACCTTGCGCCGGTCGCGGCCATCAACATCGCGCATCACGTGCTGGCGGTGCATCCCTCGATCCCGGCGCAGACCCTGCCGGAGCTGATCGCGCTGCTGCGCGCCAATCCGAACCGCTTCGACTACGCCAGCAGCGGCCCCGGCACGCCGTACCACGTGGCGGGCGAGGTGTTCCTGGCGATGGCGAATGCGCAGGCGACGCATGTGCCCTTCCGTGGTTCGAATGAGGCGCGGACAGCGCTGATCTCCGGCCAGGTGCCCATCATGTTCGACGCCATCCCGACGATGCGCGAGCAGATCGCGGGCGGGCGCGTGCGTGGGCTTGCGACAACCGGCCCGCAGCGCAACCCGCTGATGCCGGAGCTGCCGACGGTGGCGGAGACGCTGCCGGGCTATGAGGCGTCCATCTGGCTCGGGCTGATGGCGCCGGCCGCGACGCCCGCGCCGATCCGCGAGCGGCTGAACGCGGAGGTCAACCGCATCCTCGGCCTGCCCGCGACGCGGGAGGCGCAGGCCCGCGCCGGTGCGCAGCCCATGCCGATGAGCATCGCGGAGTTCGACGCCTTCCTGCGCCAGGACATCACCCGCCAGGCGGAATTCATCCGCATGGCCCGCATGACGCCGACCTGATGACAGCCTTCACGCTGAACGGCGCATCCGTCGCGCCGGAGATCGAAGACGACGCGCCCTTGCTCGCTGCGCTGCGCGGGCCGCTCAACCTGTCGGGGCCGCGCTTCGGCTGCGGGGCGGAGCAATGCGGTGCCTGCGTGGTGCTGGTGGATGGCGCGCCGGCCTATGCCTGCACGCTGCCGCTCGCTGCCGTGGCAGGGAAGCGCGTGGAGACGCTGGAAGGCCTTGGCACGCCGGAGGCGCCGCATCCGCTGCAGCGCGCCTTTCTGGAGTTGCAGGCGGGGCAATGCGGCTACTGCCTGTCGGGTATCCTGATGGCGTCGCTGGCGCTGCTGCGCCGCGTGCCGCGCCCGGATGCGGCGCAGGTGAAAGAGGCGCTGGAGCCGCATCTCTGCCGCTGCGGCAGCCATAACCGGATCGTCCGCGCCGTGCTGCGCGCGGCCGAGGAGATGGCCGCATCATGAACCTCGCCTTCCGCATGGCCGCCGAAGGCGGCGACGACAGGCCGAAGCTGCCCGGCAGCCTGCATGTGAACCGTCGGCTGGATCGCTGGATTTCCATCCACCGCGAAGGCTTCGTCACCATCCGTCCCGGCAAGGTGGAGCTGGGCCAGGGCATCCTGACGGCGCTGGCGCAGATCAGCGCCGATGAGCTGGATGTGCCGCTCGCGCGGCTGCGCGTGCAGCCGGCCTCGACGCCGACCAGCCCGGATGAGGCCGTCACCTCCGGCAGTCTCAGCGTGCAGGAATGCGGCGCCGCGCTGCGCCATGCCTGCGCCGATGCGCGCCGCATCTTTGTCGGTGTCGTCGCGCAGAAGACGGGCGTGCCCGTCGAGGACATCGCGGTGCGGGAAGGCGAATTCGTCGCCCCCGATGGCCGCGTGCTGGGCAGCTACTGGGCGATGGCCGATGACGCGCTGCTGGCCGTCGAAGCCTCGCCGGATGCGGTGCCGAAGCGCGCGGATCAGCGGCGCATCGCCGGCACCTCCGCCGCGCGGCTCGACCTGCCGGACAAGCTGTTCGGCATCCCGCGCTATGTCCACGACATGCGCCTGCCGGGGATGCTGCATGCGCGCATGGTGCGCCCGCCGTCGCGCGGTGCGCGGCTGGCCGCGCTGAAGGATGGCGCACTGCCCGGCGGTGCCACTGTGTTCCGCGATGGCAGCGTGCTGGCGGTTGTGGCGGCGCAGGAACACCACGCTGAAGCCGCGGCCGAGCGCATCGCGCAGCGCGCCACTTGGGAAGAACGGGACACGCTGCCGGCCGACACCGCGCTGGAAGCCTGGCTCCGCGCCGCACCGCGCGAGAGCAGCATCGTCACGGAGACGCAGGCCGAAACGCCGGCGCCTACGCATCGCGTGAAGGCCGCCTTCCTGCGGCCTTTCCTGGCGCATGGCTCCATCGGCCCGTCCTGCGCCGTCGCGCGCTGGGATGGCACGACGATGGAGGTCTGGAGCCACAGCCAGGGCATCTACAATCTTCGCGCCGATCTGGTGAAGGCGCTGCGCCTGCCGGCCGAGGCGATCGTCGTGCACCATGTCGAAGGTTCGGGCTGCTACGGCCACAATGGCGCCGATGATGTCGCGCTCGATGCCGCGCTCGTCGCGCGCGCGCATCAGGGCAAGCCCGTGCGCGTGCAGTGGAGCCGTGCGGAGGAGCTCGGCTGGTCGCCCTTCTCGCCCGCCATGCTGGTGGAGATCGAGGCCGAGGCCGATGAGGCCGGCACGCTGCTGCGCTGGACGCAGGACGGTGTCTCGAACGGCCATTCCTCCCGCCCCGGGCGCGGTAAGGATCCGACGCTGCTCTCGGCGTCTTACCTTGCTGATCCCTTCCCTGTCCCGTTGGCGTTGAACCCGCCCGCGGCCGCCGGCGGCGGCATCGACCGCAATGCGGCGCCGGCCTATCGCGCGCCGGCGCGGAAGGTCGCGATCCATCGCGTGATGGAGATGCCCATCCGCGCGAGCGCGCTGCGCGGCCTCGGCGCGCTGGTGAATGTCTGGGCGATCGAGAGCGTGATGGACGAGATCGCCGCCCGCGTCGGCGAGGACCCGCTGGCGCATCGGCTGCGGCACCTCGACGATGCGCGCGCGCGCGATGTGTTGTCCCGCGCTGCGCAGATGGCGGGATGGGAGACGCGCACGAAGAACGAGGGCACGGGCTTCGGCCTCGGCGTCGCGCGCTACAAGGGCACAGGCGCCTGGTGCGCTGCAGTGGCGGAGGTGGAGTGCGCGGAGCGTGTGCGCTGCCGCCGCCTGTGGCTGGCCTGCGACGTGGGGGAGGTGATCAATCCCGATGGTGTCGCCAACCAGATGGAAGGCGGCGCGATCCAGGCGGTGTCCATGTGCCTGATGGAAGCCGTGCGGCACGACACGCGCGCCATCACCTCTGACGCCTGGGAACACTACCCGATCCTGCGCTTTTCCGAGGTGCCGCAGGTGGCCGTGGACATCATCGCCCGGCCCGAGGCGCCGCCGCTTGGCGCTGGCGAGGCCAGCATGGGCCCGGTGATCGGCGCCATCGCCAACGGCATCGCCGATGCGTTGGGCGTCCGCCTGCGCCACTGGCCCTTCACCCCAGACAACATTGAACGCGCCGAATGACCCTCACCCTCGCCAGCACCCTCTCCGACCGCACGCGCCCGATCCATGACGGGCGGGTCAAGGTGGAGGGGTTCGACATCGCGCCGCTCTCCGGGGAGCCGGAGGAGCTGTTCCGTATCGCCATGCGCGAAGGCCGGTACGAGATCACCGAGCTTTCGATGTCGAGCCACATCCTCTCGGTCGCGCGCGGGGATTCGCGCTACATCGGCATCCCCGTCTGGCCGTCGCGCTCCTTCCGGCACAACGCGATCTACATCCGCACGGATCGCGGCATCGCGAAGCCGGAAGATTTGGCCGGCCGCACCATCGGCACGCCGGAATACCAGCAGACCGCCGCACTCTGGGTGCGTGGCATGCTGCGGGAGCAGTATGGCGTTGATACGCGCGGCATCCACTGGCGCTCGGGCGGGGAGCGTACGGCCATCACCCTGCCGCCGGGCTACGACGTGCAGCCGATCGGCGAAGGCGACACGCTGGAAGCGGCGCTGGCCGAAGGCCGCATCGACGCCATCATCGGCCCGCGCGCGCCGGCCTGCTTCCTGAACCGCACCGCGCCCGTCGCGCGGTTGTTCGCCGATACGCGCGCGGCGGAGGAAGCCTATTTCCGCGCGACCGGCTTCTTCCCGATCATGCATTGCATCGCCATCCGCCGCGACGTGGCGGAGACGCACCCCGATCTCGCGTCCGCGCTCTGCCGCGCCTTTGCCGAGGCGAAGGCGATGGCGCTGGCGGAACTCGCCATGGTGAATGTGCTGCGCGTGTCGCTGCCCTGGCTGGCCTCCGAGGTGGACAGCCAGACGGCGCTGATGGGCGGCGATCCCTGGCCCTATGGCTTCGCGCGCAGCCGCGACGAGCTGGCGGCGATGTGCCGCTATGCGAAGGCCGATGGGCTGGCGCCGCGCGATGTGGCGCCGGAGGAGCTGTTCCACCCGGCGACCTACGCGCTCTGATCAGCCGCGGAGCGGAATCACGCGGTCCAGGCGGCAGACCAGCGCCTCACCGGGCGCGAAGGCCTGCGTCGCCGCGGGCGTGACGACGAAGATCTGGCCGGCTGGCGTCTCGATCTCGTATTCGCGGGTCTGGCCGAGGAAGGCGGCGCGCTGCACGCGGCCGGGCAGGCCCTCGCCGGATGCAGCCAGCGTGATCGCTTCCGGCCGCACGGCGAGCTGCGCGGGGCCTGCGGGGTGCTCCCGCATCGCAGTGGGCAGCACGACGCCGCCGAGCGCGACGCGGCCCGGGCCCAGCACCTCGCCCTGCAGCACATTCGCTTCGCCCATGAAGTCGGCGATGAAGGCATCGGCCGGGTCTTCGTAGAGCTGGGTCGGCGTCCCCATCTGCGCGATCTTGCCGCTGCGCATCACGCAGACGAGGTCGGAGACCGCGAGTGCTTCCTGCTGGTCATGCGTGACATAGACCACCGACAGGCCAAGCCGCTTCTGCAGGTCGCGGATGTCTTCCCGCACGCGGCGGCGCAGGCGGGCATCGAGGTTCGACAGCGGTTCGTCGAACAGCAGCACCTGCGGGCGCAGGACCAGCGCGCGGGCGACGGCGACGCGCTGCTGCTGCCCGCCCGAAAGCTCCGCCGGCAGCCGGTGCCCCAGCCCTTCCAGGCCGAGCGTCTTCAGCATGGACAGCGCATCGGCTTCCGCTGACGCCTTGCGCGCGCCGTTGACGACCAGGCCATAGGCGACGTTCTCCAGCACGTTCATGTGCGGGAACAGCGCATAGGATTGGAACACCATCGCGATGCGGCGTTCTGCGGCCGCAAGCCGCGTGACGTCGCGGCCTTCGATGGTGATGGTGCCATCGGTCGGCAGTTCGAGGCCGGCGATCAGGCGCAGCGTCGTGGTCTTGCCGCAGCCCGAGGGGCCGAGCAGCGTCACAAGCGCGCCCTGCGGCAGGGTGAAGGACACCTCGTCCACCGCGCGCACGGTGCCGAAGGCTTTCGTGACGCGATCGAAGGCGATGGCGGCGCTGCTCATGCTAGGCTCCTGCCCGGACCGGGGCGGCGGCGGGCGTGCCGGCGGGTGTGACGTTGGCGCGGCGGCCGATCTGGGCGCGGCCGACGAGTTTCTCGATGCCGAGCACGACGGCCAGCATGACGACGATCAGCACGGTGGAATAGGCGATGGCCAGCGCCATCTCGCCCGCCTCCACCCGACCGACGATATAGACCGTGGCAAGGTTGTGCTGCGCCGAGACCAGGAAGATCACCGCCGAGACCGCCGTCATCGCCTGGATGAAGCTGTAGGCGAGTGCGGTGACGATGGCCGGGCGCAGCAGCGGCAGCACGACGCGCCGCAGCGTCGCCAGCGCGCTGGCCCCCATCGTCGCGCTGGCCTCGTCCAGCGACCGGTCGATCTGCGCGAGCGCCGCGATGCCGCCGCGGACGCCGACCGGCAGGTTTCGGAAGACGAAGCAGAGGATGAGGATCAGCGCCGTGCCCGTGAGTTCGATGGGCGGCACGTTGAACGCCATCACATAGGACACGCCGACGACGGTGCCCGGGATGGCGAAGGACAGCATGGTGGCGAATTCCAGCGTCCGTCGCCCCCGGAAATCCTGCCGCGCGATCAGCCAGGCCAGCAGGATGCCAAGGCCTGCCGTGAAGGGCGCGGCGATTGCGGCGACCTGGATCGTCGTGAACAGGCTGTCCCAGGCAGCGCCCCGGAACGCCATGCCGCCTTCCATCTCGACCTCAAAGGCGGTGAGGATGTGGCGCCAGGTGAAGCTCATATCGCCGCGGCCGATGTCGTGCACGAAGCCGCCGACCAGGATGATGCCGTAGACCAGCGCGGTGAAGACCATCCACGGCCACACGACCAGCGAGGCGCCAAGCTTGAGGCCGCGCGGCAGCGGCGCCGGCAGGCCGCTGTCACCCTTGCCCGTTACGGTGGTGTAGCGCCGCTTGCCGAGCCACCAGGCCTGCAGTGCGAAGGCACCGAAGGTCAGCGCCAGCAGCAGCAGCGCCAAGGCAGCCGCGCGGCCCGGATCGTGGCGCGCGCCGGCGATGGCGAAGAAGATGCGCGTGGACAGCACGTCGAAATCGCCGCCGAGCACCAGCGGGTTGCCGAAATCGGCAAGTGACTCGACGAAGCCCAGCAGAAAGGCCGCCGCCAGGGCCGGCTTCAGCAGCGGCCAGGTGACGGTCCGAAAGACCTGCATCCGCCGCGCCCCCATGGTGGAGGCCGCTTCCTCAAGGCTCGGCGAAATGGCGCGCAGCGCGCCGTCCAGCAGCAGGAAGGCGATGGGCGCCTGGGCCAGCACCTGCGCCAGCAGCACGCCCGGCAGGCCATAGATCCAGCGGCTGCGGGGAATGTCGAACCAGTCCCACATCGCGGTGGTGACGATGCCGGTGCGGCCAAACAGCACGATCAGCGCCATCGCCACGACGAAGGGCGGCGTGATCAGCGGCAGGATGGACATGGCGCGGAAGACCGACGCGCTGCGCCGCATGCCGCCGCGCACCGCAAGCAGCGCGAAGAACAGGCCGATGGCGGTGGAAATCAACGCGGTCAGGCTGGCCAGCAGCAGCGTGTTCCACACCACGCCGCAGCCCTGATGCGTGGCGAGGCACGCCAGGCTCCAGGCTTCCGGCGCTGTCAGCCGTGCGGCCAGTGCATCGGGCGCGAAGCGGTCGCCGTCATAGATCGCCGCTGTCAGGATGGTGGCAAGCGGCGCGAAGACGAACAGCGCCAGCAGCAGCGCGCTGCCGGTGACAAGGAAGGCGATGAAGGCATCCGCCCCGAAGGCGCCGCGCGCCGCGAGCCCCGCCGAGAGCAGCCCGACCGCGCCCACCAGAACCAGCAGCGCGCCCCAGCCGAGTGAGGGCTGCGGCGGCGGCGCGCCGAGCAGTGGCGCGAGCCAGTCCCAGTCCAGCCCGCGCAGCCCGATCGCCTGGCCCATCAGCGCGACCCAGACGAGGATGCCCGCACCGGCCAGCGTCAGCACCGTGCCTGGCGCCTTGCCGCGCAGCAGCGGTAGCGCGGCGAGGCCTAGCAGCAACGCCACCGGCCACAGCCACCAGCGTGACCCGTCGAGCAGCAGCAGCGCGAGTGGTGCCGCGGTTCCACCCGGCCAGGCGGCAAGCTCCGCCAGCCCCCGCTCCAGCCCATGCCAGGGCAGCAGCAGAAAACCGAGCGCGGCGCAGAGCAGCGCCGCGCGGCCGGCGGTCAGGGCACCCATCGTGCGGAAGATCGCGTCGGCGCGGCGTCAGCGCGCGCCGGCGCGGACCTCGCGTTCCCAGCGCTGCAGGATGCGTGTGCGCTCCTCCGAGCTGCCCCAGCGGGCGAAGTCGTAGTCGATCAGGCGGATATTCTCGAAGCGCGGCGCCTGCGGCGGGATCGGCGCATTGCGGTTCGACGGCAGCTGGAAGGCGTTGGCCTGCGCGCCGATGGCCTGGGCTTCCGCCGTCAGCGCCCAGTCGTAGAAGCGCCGTGCCTGTTCCATGTTGCGCGCGCCGCGGATGATGGACATGGACCCGATCTCATAGCCCGTGCCCTCGCAGGGGCCGACGATCTCCACCGGCGCGCCGGCGACCTTCTGCGTGACCGCGTCGTGCAGGAAGGTGATGCCGACCAGCGACTCGCCCGTGGCCGCCGCGCGGGCGGGGGCGGCGCCGGACCGCGTGTACTGGTTCACGTTGCGATGCAGGGCGCGCAGGTACTGGAAGGCCGGTTCCTCGCCCATCACCTGCACCAGCGTCGCCAGCATGGTGTAGGCGGTGCCGGAGGTGTTGGGGTCGGCCACCTGGACCTCGCCGCGGAATTCCGGCTTCGCCAAATCGGCCCAGCAGCGCGGCGCCTCGATCCGGCGGCGGCGCAGCTCGTTCACGTTGTAGGAATACCCGAGCGCGCCGGCATAGATGCCGACAGTGCGGAAGTTGGTCTGCCGCGCCTGGCTGACGGCCCAGTCATGCAGCTGGTCCAGGTTGGGGGACCGGTATTCGACCGTCAGGTTTTCCTGCGCCGCCTGCATATGCGGGTCGCCTGTGCCGCCCCACCACACGTCCCCGCGCGGGTTCTGCGCTTCGGCGCGGATCTGGGTCATCGTCTCGCCGGAGGAGCGGCGCGTCATCGCGACGCGGATGCCGGTGGCGCGCTCGAAGGCGGCCATCATCGGGCGGCACCATTCTTCCTGCACCGAGCAGTAGACCGTGAGCTGGCCTTGCGCGCTGGCCACGCCCGGCAGCAGGGCGACGAGCGCGCCGCCGAAAAGCGCGCCGATCAGGCGGCGGGATGCTGACATGATGAGTGGTCTCCCTGTGTCCGGGCGGGTTCGCCCCGCGCCGCGTTACAGCCCGAGTGTTACAGTCACAATCTTGCTGGGTCGAGTTGTTCGCCCTGCATCAGCGCGGCCAGCCGTGGCCCAAGGGCCGGCGCGGCGAAGCAGATCGGGTTGCCCTCGGTCAGCCAGGCGCCGCTGTCGAAGTCGTTGGTCCAGCAGCCCGCTTCCCGCGCGATGGCCAGCGCGCCGCAGGCATCCCAGGAATTAATGTGCAGCTCGATATAGGCGTCGAGCCGGCCGAGCGCGGTGTCCACCAGCCCGAGCGTGCCGGAGCCGGATGAGCGCACGCCCGCACCCTGTGCCATCACGCGCCCGAGGAGCGCGATGAAGTCGGCCGGCGGGCGGCGCAGCGACCAGCCGATCTCGATGGTGGCGCGGGCGAAGTCGGTGGTGGGTGCGGCGCGCACTGGGGCGCCGTTCAGCGTCGCCCCGCAGCCGCGCGCGCCCAGGATCACCTCTCCCGTCGCGTGACGCGCCACGGCGCCCAGCACCGCGCGGCTCTCATGGGCCAGCCCGACGGAGACGCACCAGCGATCGCCGCCGCGCGAGAAGGGGGAGGTCCCGTCGATCGGGTCGAGGATCCAGAGCGGCCCGGTCTCCGGCGTCGCGCCGCCGCCTTCCTCGCCGAGGATCGGTTCACCAGGAAAGAGCCGTTCGAGCTTTTCGCGCAGGAAGGCCTCGGTGGCGCCGTCGGCTTCCGTCAGGAAGTCCTGCGCGCCCTTCATCTTGGTCTCGGCCATGCCGTTCGCGCGCATGCGCGCGGCGAGCTCCGCCGCTTCCTGCGCAATAGGGGCAACGGCCCTCAGCCGGCGGGCGAGTTCGGAGGGTGTCACGTGTAGGCGCCCATGACGTTCTGGTCGAAATCAATCAGCGCGCCGGTCATCATCTCCGCCGCGTCGGAGAGCAGGTAGGTTGCGAGCCCCGCGACGTCGCGCGGCTTCAGCAGGCGGCCGAAGGGCTGGCCTGGCTCGGCCTTGTCCAGCCAGTCGGCGGGGTTGCCGTCGCGCTGCTGGATCAGGTGTTCGCCCGGCGTGTCGGCCCAGCCCATATTGATGCCGTTGACGCGGATACGCTGCGCGCGGAGGCCGAGCGCGGTGTTCTTCGTCAGCGTCGCCAAGGCGCCCTTCGACGCCGAATAGGCCGTGAGGAAAGGCTGGCCGCCATGGCTCGACATGGTGATGATATTGACCACGGCGCCGTGCCGGCCGGCATCCTTCAGCCGCCGCGCCATCGCCTGTGTCAGCAGGAAGGGCGCGCGGGCATTCACCGCGAACAGCCGGTCCCACAACGCCGCCGACGTGTCGAGGATGGAGCCGCGATCCGTCAGCCCGGCGGCGTTCACCAGCCCATCCACGAGGCCCAGCGCGGACTCGGCCTCAGCGACGATGCCCGCAGTGGCTTCCGCATCCGCAAGATCGGCGGCGACGAAATGCGCGCGCGCGCCGAGCGCCTGCAGCTTCGCGACCATCGCCGCGCCGCGCGCCGCGTTGCGGCCCGTGACGCAGACGCCAGCGGCGCCCGCTTCGGCGGCGGCCAGCGCGCAGCCCTCGCCGATGCCCGATGTGCCGCCGGTGACGAGCACCACGCGGCCATCCAGCCGCACCGTCGGCAGCGCGCTCATGCGATGCGCACCGGGCGGCCGGTGCGCAGCGATTCGACCGCCGCATCCGCCAGCACCAGCGCCTGGCGCCCATCCTCGGCGCCGACGGGCATGGGCGTGCCCTTCGCCACCGCATCCAGGAAGGCGTTCAGCTCGATGCGATAGGCATCGGCGTAGCGTTCCAGGAAGAAGTGCAGCGGCTTGTCGGCGGCAACCGCCTGCGCATCCGCCAGCTCCACCGTCGTCGGCGTGCGGTTGCCGGCGATCAGCCGCCCGGCGCTGCCATGCACCTCGATGCGCTGGTCGTAGCCATAGCTGGCGCGGCGGGAGTTGTTGATATGCGCCATGCGGCCCGATTCAGTCTTCAGCAGCACCATCGCGCTGTCCACATCGCCGGCTGCGCCGATCGCGGGGTCCACCAGGTTCGTGCCATAGGCGAAGACCTCCACCGGCTCCTCGCCGAGCATCCAGCGCGCCATGTCGAAATCATGGATCGTCATGTCGCGGAACAGGCCGCCCGAGACCTTGATATAGGCGACCGGCGGCGGGCCGGGATCGCGGCTGGTGATCACCACCTGCTCCACCGCGCCGATCGCGCCCGCGCCGATGCGCCGGCGCAGCTCCGCGAAGGAGGGATCGAAGCGGCGGTTGAAGCCCACCAGCATCGGCACGCCGGCGCGCTTCACCTCCGCGATGCAGGCATCCACGCGGGCGAGCGAAAGATCGATCGGCTTCTCGCAGAAGATCGCCTTGCCCGCGCGCGCCGCGGCGATGACGAGGTCCGCATGGGTGTCGGTGGAGCTCGCGACGATCACCGCACCTACCTCCGGGTCCGCCAGTGCGGCCTCGGTGCTGCTCACCTGTGCGCCGTGCTGCGCGGCGAGCGCCTGCGCAGCGGGTGCGTGCACGTCCACGACGTGCTTGAGGCGCGCGCGGCCGCTGGCGGCCAGGTTCGCGGCATGGATGGCCCCGATGCGACCGGCACCGAATTGTGCGAAATGGAGCATGACGTTTCCTGCTGGCGACCGCTTGCGGGCGCTGTCATCAAACCGTAACACAAGACGAGGCCGGGACAACTCCCGGAGCGGTGGAGGAAGCATGGCCAGTCTGCGCCTGACGGCGGCCGAGGCCACGGTGCGGTTCCTGGCAGCCCAGCAGACCGAAGTCGAGGGGCGCGTGCTGCCGCTGTTCGGCGGCGTCTGGGCGATTTTCGGCCATGGCAATGTCGCGGGGCTTGGCCCCGCGCTGCACGCGCATCGCCGCACCCTGCCGACCTTCCGCGCGCATAACGAACAGGCGATGGCGCATGCCGCGATCGCCTATGCGAAGACGCATGCGCGACGGCGGATGATGGCCTGCACGACCTCGATCGGGCCGGGTGCCACCAACATGGTGACAGCCGCCGCGGTCGCGCATGTGAACCGCCTGCCGGTGTTGTTCCTGCCCGGTGATGTGTTCGCGTCCCGCCGGCCAGACCCGGTGCTGCAGCAGGTCGAATACTTCGGCGATGCGACGATCTCGGCCAATGACTGCTTCCGCCCCGTCAGCCGCTATTTCGACCGCATCCTGCGCGCGGAGCAGCTGCTGGTCGCACTGCCGGCGGCGCTACGCGTGCTGACCGACCCGGCGGAATGCGGCCCCGTGACGCTGGCCTTCCCGCAGGATGTGCAGACGGAAGTGCTTGACTGGCCGTCGGGGTTCTTCCGCAAGCGCGTCTGGCGCGTCCGCGCGCCGGAGCCGGATGCGCGCGAACTGGCTGAGGTCGCCGCGGTACTGAAGTCCGCGAAGCGCCCGGTGCTGATCGCCGGCGGTGGCGTGAAATATGCGAAGGCCGAGGCGGCGCTGGCAGCCTTTGCCGAACGCCACGGCATCCCGGTGGCGGAGACGCAGGCGGGCAAGGGGAGCCTGGCCTGGGATCATCCACGCAATGCCGGCGCGATCGGCGTGACGGGCACGGCGGCGGCGAATG
>JBIKSZ010000028.1:0-22744 GCA_044348345.1 Roseomonas sp.
GCCGATGCGTTCGCGCATCGCCGTGTCGAAGGTGTCGCGCGGCAGCCAGGCGATGGCGGAGACGAAGCGCTCGAAGGGGTCGCGCCGCAGCACGAGCCCCGCGCGCGGGCGGATGGACAGATCGAGGGCGCGCAGGCAGCCGGCCAGGATGGCCTCGTCCGGCGCCTGGAACAGCTCGTCGCGCGGCCAGGTGTCGAGGATGTTGCGCAGCGCGCGCCCGTCATGCGTCTCTGGCTCTACGCCCGCCTTTGCCAGGATGCGCAGCACCTTGGCGCGCAGCAGCGGGATGGAGCGCGGGTTGCGGTTATAGGCCGCCGCCGCGAACAGCCCGAGAAACAGCCGCCCGCCGATGACGCGGCCGGCATCGTCGCGGATGCGCGTGATCACCACATCGGCATGCTGCGGCCGGTGGACGGTGGCGCGCATATTGGCCTTGGCGACATTCACCGCCGGCAGCTGCGCGAGGGTGGCGCGCACCGCCACGGGCAGCGTGGGCAGGTCGCGGAGCGCGTCGAAGACCGGCAGTGACGCGTCGCGCAGCAGGCCGAGATTCTCCTCCGTCGCGATGGTCGCGCCATGCTCTGTCAGCGTGAGGCGGCGATGGCCGAGCAGGACGAAATTGTCCTCGGCCAGCCAGCGCAGGAAGGCGGCGGCTTCCTCCTCTGCCAGCTCGGCCTCGGCCGTGCGGAGCATGGCCAGCATCGGCGTGAAATCGGCGACTGCGGCCCGTACATCCCGCAAGGCGCGGGCCAGCGCCTCCCGCAGCGCGCCGAGGTCGTCCGGGTCGGGCGTTTCGCCAAGGTTGGGCGTCGGCGCGCTGCCGGGGGCGAGCGCGATGCGTATCATGCTCTCGCGCGCGCCATCCCCGATCGCGGTCAGCCGCCCTTCGGCGTCACGGGTCAGCGGGATGATGGGGTGCAGCAGCTGGCGCACCACCCGCCCGCGCCGGGCCAGCGCCCCGAGCGCGCTGTCCACCAGGAAGGGCATGTCGTCGGTGACGATCTCGACCACCGGGGCGGCGCCGCGGCCGGGGCCGGGGGGCAGGATGCGCAGCTTTGCCTCCCCCGGGGCCCGCGTGGCGGCGAAGGCGAAGAGGCTCGCGGCGGCCTCGGCCAGCGCCTCTGGTGCGGTGGCGGCAAGCTCGGCGGTCGGCACGGCGGCGAAGAGGCGGCGCAGCAGCTCTGCCGCAGTGGGCGGCAAGGCAGGGGCGGCGCGGTGCAGCGCGGCCTCGGCGGCGGCCAGCAGGCCGTGGCGCAGGCCGTCTTCCGAGGCCGGGGCGTCGGTCATGGCGCGATCCTCCCGAGGCGAGCCTGCCGAAACGACCGGCCGCGATGCAAGCACAGGCTGGTGTCAGAGCCGCGCGAGGGGTGATAAACTTGCCGGATGATCGCCGACCTCGCCGCCCTGCTCGCGCCCATCACGCCCGAGCAGTTCTTCACCGAGCATTACGACAAGGCCCCGCTGCATGTGCGCGGCGACCCTGCGAAATTCGCCCAGGTCCTGTCCTGGCGACAGATCAACCGCCTGCTGGACATGACCCATATCTGGTCCGCCGCCTCTCTGAAGCTGGTGATGGACAGCCAGGCGATCCCGCCCGAGCAGTTCTGCACGCGCGCGATGGGTCGCGACGGCGGGCAGCTGCTGCAGCCGGATGCCAAGCTGGTGCAAGCCTGGATCGCCAAGGGCGCGAGCGTCGTGATGAACGATGTGGACAGCCTGACGCCGGGGCTCGCTTCCGTCTCGAACGCGCTGGAATCCGCCGGCCTCGGGAAGGCGCAGGCGAATGTCTACATCTCCTGGCAGAGCCACAAGGCCTTCCGCACCCATTACGACACGCATGATGTCTGGGCCGTGCAGGTGGAAGGCGAGAAGGATTGGAACATCTGGGAAGGCCGCGCCGAGTGGCCGATCCCGCATCCGATCTTCAAGGGCCAGCCGCAGGCGCATCATGACCAGGCGCGCGGCACGCTGCGCGGCGTGGTGAAGATGAAGCCGGGCGACCTGCTGTATCTGCCGCGCGGCTGGTACCACGACGCGCTGGCCGAAGCGCCGGCGAGCGTGCATGTCGCCTATGGCGTGCACGCCCCGCTCGGGATGGATTTTCTGAACATCCTGATGGAGCGCGCGCTGCACGATGCCGATTTCCGCAAGCCGCTGCCGCGTCAGGATGGCTCAGCACCCGCGAAATTCGCCCTCACCCAGCGCGCCGGGCTGCTGGGCCAGCGGCTGGCGGAATTCGCGAAGGACCCGAAGGTGATGGAGGCGTTGGCGCATACCGTCGCGACGCATCGCTTCAGCCGTGGCGGCTTCGATGTGCTGGCCGCGCGCGGCATGGGCAGCAGCGCCGCGCCGGCGGGGGCCGATGGCGCCGCGGCCTTCCGCGTGGTGGCGGCTGGCGCCAAGCCGGTGCGGCGCGGCGCCGAATGGGTGGTGAAGACCGCGACCGGCGCGCTGGCGCTGACCCCGCCCGAGGCCGAGGCCGCGGCCTGGTTGCTGGCCCGCCCCGACATCACCGCGCCCGAATTGTCGCGCGCGCATCCGGCGGTGGAAGCAGATGCGCTGCTCGGCAAGCTGGCGGGCGGTGGCCTGCTCGTCGCGGCGGGATGACGCGGCTTCTGGTCCTGCTTCTGGTGCTGCCCGGATTGGCGCTGGCCCAACCGCGCCCCTTCGGCTGCGTCGGCGCCGAGGACCTCGAAGACGACGTCTTTGCCGTGCCTTTCGCCCGCGGATCGGACCGGTTGGGAGAGGCGGCGCGCAACGGGATCGAGGCGGCGGCGGCGCTGGCCCGCAGCGAGCCGGGGCGGAACCTCTGCGTGCTGGGCCATGCGGATCGCGGCCAGGGGGCACAGACCTCGACGGACCTTGCCGCGCGGCGCGCGCGGGCGGTGGTGCAGGCGCTGTCCCAGCGCGAGGTGGAGCGCGACCGCATCCGCGCCGAGGCGCGCGTCGGCGCCTTCAGCGGGCGGGAGCAGGAGCCCGGGGCGCGCGCCGTGACCATCGTGGTGATGCCGGCACTGCCCTGACAAAAACGCATTAAGAATTTGCCACAATTGACCCCGTAATATCGCGCATCTCGCAAAGTGGCGCAGATTATCTTCGCCTGATGCGACACATGGGGGACGCGCCGTGAAGGATGAGGACGGGTCGGGACCCAAGGGGTTGCGCCGCCGGCTGCTGGTGCTGCGGCTTGCGGTGATCGGCGGCGCGAGTGCCGCGGTCACGGCCTGCGGGCCGTCGACGACGGTCAATTACGGCGCGCCCATGCGCACCGGCCTGAGCGACAGCGATCCCTCCGATCCGCCGGGGCGCGGCCGCGGCGGGCATCGCGGCAGCGGCGTGACGGATAGCGACCCCAATGACCAGCCGGGCTTCGGCCGTGGCGGCATGCGGCGGACGACCGGCATCAGCGACAGCGATCCGTCCGATCCGCCGGGCGGCGGGCGCGGCGGGTACCGGCGCACCGCCGTCAGCGACAGCGACCCATCCGACCCGCCGGGGCGCGGGCGCGGCGGGCATCGCGGCAGCGGGCTGACGGATAGCGACCCGTCCGACCAGCCGGGCTATGGCCGCGGGCGCGGCGGGTACCGCAGCAGCGGCGTCAGCGACAGCGACCCATCCGACCCGCCTGGCCGCGGCCGGCGCCGCTGGTGACGCGGCGGGCAGGGCAGTAACCTCCGCATCATGAGCGACGAGACGACGCTGGCCGAAGCGGCCTGGGCGCAGGCCTTTGGCGATCTGCCGATTGAGGATGGGCTGGCGCTGCGCGAGGGCACGGAATGGCGCCATTTCCCCGCCCCCGATCCCGCACGCCACCGGCCGCTGCTGTCGGTGGCCGATCTCGACGCCTTCCTGGCCACCGATGCGGCGCGGGAGCCGCGCGTCTCCATGGCCGATAGCCGCCGCAAGGGCAGCGCGGCGGTGCCGATGGATGATTTCCTCCGCGACGATGGGCGCGTGGACCTGCCGGGGCTGTTCGCGGCCTTCGACCAGGGCGCGACGCTGGTCGTCTCGCAGTTTCACGAGCTGCACGCGCCGCTGATGCGCTTCTGCCGCGGGCTGGAGCAGGTGTTCCTGCATGGCGTGCAGGCGAATATCTATCTCACGCCCCCCGGCGCGCAGGGGTTTCGCGTGCATTACGACACGCATGACGTGCTGGTGCTGCAGGTGCTGGGGGAGAAGCGCTGGCGGCTCTGGCCCGGCCAGCCCGTGCCGCGCCCGACGCGCCGCACGCCCTGGGCCAGCAACATCGAGCCCGAGGGCGAGGCCACGACGCTGACGCTGCGCCCGGGCGACACGCTCTATGTGCCGCGCGGCGTGCTGCATGATGCGGCGGCGCAGGAGGGCGACGAGCCATCGCTGCATGTGACGGTCGGGTTGCTCGATCCCTCCTTCGCCACCGTGCTGCGGCTGGCGGTGGATCTGCTGGAAGCGAGCGAGCCGGCTTTACGCGAATCCTTCCCCACCTGGCGCCTGGCCGAAGGACCGGCGCAGCTGGCGGCGATGGCGCGCCCGCTGGCGGCGCGGCTGGCGGAGCCCGCGGCGCTGGAACGCGCGGCGCTGACGCTGCTGGACCGGCTGGCGGGGGAGCGGCCTGCGCTGCTCGGGCGCGGGTTGTTCGTCGCCGATCCCGGGCCGCAGACGCGGCTGATACTCGCGCCGGGCGCGCTGCACGCGCTGGTGCCGGAAGAGGGTGGCGCGTCGCTCCGCTGGGCCGGCGCGCCGATCACGCTGGATGCGACGGAGGCCGGCTGGATCGAGCGCCTGGCCGAAGGCGCGACGCCGGCGGAGCTGGGCGAAGGCGCGGAGGAATTCTGCCGGCGGCTGCTGCGGCGCGGGCTGCTCGTCGCGGGCTGAGCCTATTCGGCGGGCTGCACGCGGCGCGGACCAGCGGCGGCCGCCCACAGCTCCGGCTGCAGTTCTTCCTTCCGGTTCGGGAAGGCGAGCGTGCAGATCGCGGTCAGCACCGCGACGCCGGCCAGCACCAGCAGCACCGCATCCTGCCCACCGGTGTGCTCATGCAGCCAGGCGACGGCAGGGCTTGCGGCGGCTGCGCCGAGGAAGCCGATGAAGAAGCGCACGGAATAGAGCTTCACCCGCAAGGCCGGCGCGACATAGCGCGCCATCATCGTCTCGTTCACCGTGACGCAGCCGAAGATCGCCGCGGCCAGCACGCCGCCCATCACCAGCACCGGCCAGCCCTCCAGCGTGAACAGCAGCAGCAGCCCCGGCGCCTGGATCAGGCCGAGCGGCAGCAGCACAGTCTTCAGCGTGTTGCGGTCGATCAGCTTGCCCACGGTGAATTGCGTGAGCCCACCGCAGAGCGTGACCGCGAAGGCCAGCACGCCGACCACCGGCAGCAAGTCGGGCGAACCCGCGAGCCGTTCCTCGATCAGCTTGGGCAGCAGCAGGGTGAAGGCGTTGAAGACGAAACCCGCGGCGACAGCCAGGCACAGCAGGATCCCGACCGCGCGGCGCACCACCGCGCGCGGGATTTCCGGGAAGGGCTTGCCGGCGGCCTTGGCGCCGGCGGAATCCACGGCGCCTTCGCGCAGATAGGCCAGCCCCGACAGCATGCAGAGCACGCCGGGGATGACAAAGGCCCAGCGCCAGCCGAGCGCGGCGGCGAGGAAGGCCGTGACGATGGGCGCGCCCGCCACGCCGATATTGCCGAAGACGCCGTTGATGCCGACCGCGCGCCCGACGCGCTGCCCCGCGGCATCCACCAGCATCGCCGTGCCGATCGGGTGGTAGATCGCGCTGAAGGCGCCCATCAGGATCAGGCAGAGCGTCAGCGTCACCGGCCCGGTCGCGAAGCCGGCCGCGACCATGCTGGCGCCGGTGCCGAAGAAGAAGATCGCCATCAGCCGCGGCCGGCCGATGCGCTCCGCCAGCCAGCCCATGGGCAGCGAGCCGAGGCCATAGACGACGAACATGCCCGTGCCGAGCGCGAGGATCGGCCCATAGATGGTGCCGAAGGCGCCGGGGTCCTGCACCACCATCGCCAGCACGGCGGTGGCGAGGATCAGCAGCCCGTAATGGGTGAAGATATGCGCGAGATTGACGAAGGCGATGGTGCGGGCGGCGGCGTCCATGCGGGGCAGCCTACGCCCTTCCCCCTTGCATCTTACAGCCCGGAACATATCATGAACATATATGTGGATGCCGCCCCGGCCATGGACCTGCTGCGCAAACTCGAGATCCTCGCCGATGCGGCGAAATACGATGCCTCCTGCGCGTCTTCGGGCACCACGCGGCGGGATTCGACGCGGGGCGGGCTCGGCAGCACCGAGGGCTCGGGCATCTGCCATGCCTATGCGCCGGATGGGCGCTGCATCTCGCTGCTGAAGATCCTGCTGACCAATGCCTGCGCCTTCGACTGCGCGTATTGCGTGAACCGCGCCAGTTCGAATGTGCGCCGCGCCCGCTTTACGGTGGAGGAGGTCGTGCAGCTCACGCTCGACTTCTACCGCCGCAACGCGATCGAAGGGCTGTTCCTGTCGAGCGGCATCACGCGGTCACCGGACTGGACGATGGAACAGCTGGTGCTGGTGGCGAAGACGCTGCGCGAGGTGCACGGCTTCCGCGGCTACATCCACCTCAAGACCATCCCCGATGCGGCGCCGGAGCTGGTGGAGGAAGCGGGGCGCTACGCCGACCGGCTATCGATCAACATCGAGCTGCCGCAGGCCGCGAGCCTCGCGGCCCTTGCGCCCGAGAAGGATTTTCCCGCCATCCGCAAGGCGATGGGGGGCTTGCGCGCGCGCATCGAAGGCGCGCGCGATGAGGCGCGCAGCGCACGTCGCTTCGCCGCGCCGCGCTTCGCGCCGGCGGGGCAGAGCACGCAGATGATCGTCGGCGCCGATGCGTCGGATGATGCGATGATCCTGACCACCGCGACGGATCTCTATGCCGGTTATCGGCTGAAGCGTGTGTACTACTCGGCCTATTCGCCGATCCCGGATGCGTCGCGCGCGCTGCCGCCGATCGCACCGCCGCTGGTGCGGGAGCATCGGCTGTACCAGGCCGATTGGCTGCTGCGCTTCTATGGTTTTTCGCGGGAGGAGGTGATGGCGGGCGGCGAGAGCGGGATGCTCGACCTCGCGCTCGATCCCAAGACGGCCTGGGCGTTGAAGCATCGCGCGGATTTCCCGGTGGACCTCAACACCGCCCCGCGGGAGCGGCTGCTGCGCGTGCCGGGATTGGGCGCGAAGACGGTGGAGCGGCTGCTCGCCGCGCGCCGGCACACCGCGATCCGCACCGCGGATCTGGCGCGGCTGCGCGTCAGCCTGCCGAAGATTCTGCCCTTCATCGTCACCGCCGATCACCGCCCGCGTATCCTGGACAGCGCCGGGCTGCGCGAAAGGCTAATCCCCGCGACGGCCTTCGCGCAGGCCGTGCGGCCGGTGCAGATGAGCCTGTTCTGATGTCGGTCGCCGCCGTCCTGCCCGGCCCCGCCGATTTCGCCGCCTGGCGCAACGCGGCGCGCGGGCTACTCGGCGCGGGTGTCGCGCCTGAGCAGGCGGAATGGCGCGTCGCGGGCGATGCGCCGGGGCTGTTCGGGCAGGATGCGCCGCCCGCCGCATCACGAAGCGCCTTCCACGTCCCGCGCGCCTTCGTCGAACTCGCCGAGATCGCCATCCGCCACCGGGACGCGGAACGCTTCGCGCTGCTCTACCGCGTGCTGTGGCGCGTCACGCATGGGGAGCCTGCGCTGATGCAGGTGGCCACCGATGCCGATGTGGTGCGCCTGACCGCAATGGCGAAATCCGTCCGGCGCGATGCGCATAAGATGCACGCCTTCCTGCGCTTCCGGCAGGTGGAGACGGAGCACGGCATCCGCCACATCGCCTGGTTCGAGCCCGACCACCATATCGAGGAAGCCGAGGCCGGCTTCTTCGTGCGCCGCTTCGCGCAGCTGCGCTGGTCCATCGTCACGCCCCGCCGCAGCGTGCATTGGGACGGGCAGGCAATCGCCTTCGGCCCCGGCGGCCGCCGCGCGGACCTTCCGCCGGATGATGCGGTGGAGCCGCTCTGGCGCGCCTATTACGCCGCGATCTTCAACCCCGCGCGCCTCAAGCCCGGCGCGATGCGCGCGGAGATGCCGCGCAAATATTGGCGGAACATGCCGGAAGCGGCCGAGATCCCGCGCCTGCTGCGGGAAGCGCCGAAGCGGGCGGCGGAGATGGTGGCGCATGGCGTCACCGCGCCGAACCCCAACCGGCAGAAGCCGGGCGCGGCTTCTCGCGTTGAGGCGGAGATGGACCTGCTCGATGCCGGTAGCGATCCAAAGGCTGCGCTCGCCGCGCTCGCGCGCGAATTGGCGGGACGCAATGACCTGCCCGATTTCGCCCACCGCGCCACGCAGCTGGTCTTCGGCGAGGGACCGGTCGGCGCCGCGCTGATGTTTGTCGGCGAGCAGCCGGGCGATGAGGAGGATATCCAGGGCCGCCCCTTTATCGGCCCCGCCGGCCGCCTGCTCGACCGCGCGCTGGCGGAAGCCGCTGTGCCGCGTGGCGAGGCCTACGTCACCAATGCGGTGAAGCATTTTCGGTTCACGCCAAGCGGCAAGCGCCGGCTGCACCAGGCGCCGGAGGCGGGCGACATCGCCTATTACCGGCCCTTCCTGTTGCGCGAGATCGGCCTTGTGCGCCCGCGGTTGCTGGTGGGGATGGGCGCGACGGCGCTGCGTGCGCTGACCGGCAAACCCGTGCCCGTGCTGAAGGCGCGCGGCAGCGTGATGGCGGGGCTGGAGGGTGTGCCGGTCTTCGCCACCATCCATCCCAGCTACCTGCTGCGGATCCCCGACGAGGCGGGGCAGCAGCGCGAATTCTCTCGATTTGTCGAGGACCTCCGCGCGGCGCAAGCGCAAGTGGCGTAGCGCGTGTTGCCGCCACCGGGCGGCCTGGGCGAGACTGCGAGTATGACCGACCTGCCCGCCACCGTCGAAATCCGCGAAGAAGGCCCGCGCGAGGGCTTCCAGATCGAGCCCGGGCCGATCCCGACCGAGCGTAAACTCGCGCTGATCGCGGCCCTGGCCGCGACGGGCTTGAAGCAGATCCAGGTCTGCTCCCTCGTCTCGCCGAAGCTTGTGCCTGGCTGGGCAGATGCGGAGGCGGTGCTCGCCGCCATCGCGCCGCCGCCCGGTGTCGCCTTCACCGCGCTTTGGTTCAACGACAAGGGTCTCGCCCGCGCGCTGGCGTTTCGCGACAGGCTGAAGCTCTACGGCTCCATCTCCTTCGCGGCGTCGGAGGCGTTTTCGCGGAAGAACCTGAACCGCGACCGGGATGGCCAGATCGAGGCGATGCGCATGCTGACGCAGACGCATCAGGAGGCCGGCGTGCCCGTGACGCGCATCTCCATCCAGGCTGCCTTCGGTTGCAATTACGCGGGCGATGTCGCGCCGACACAGGTGGTGCAAGCGGTGGCTGACGGCATGGCGATCGCGGCCGAGGCCGGCGCGACGATTACCGAAGTCACGCTCGCCGACACGATGGGCTGGGCGACGCCGCTTCGTATCGAGCGTGGCATCGGCGCGGTGCGCGAGCGCTGGCCGGATGCACCGATCGCGCTCCATCTGCACGACACGCGCGGGCTTGGCATTGCCAATGCCGCGGCCGGCTTGCGGCTGGGCGTGACGCGCTTCGACACGACGGTGGGCGGCCTGGGCGGCTGCCCCTTCGCCGGCCAGCCCGGCGCGCCGGGCAATATCTGCACCGAGGAGCTGGTGCTGCTGTGCGAGGAGATGGGCATCGCCACCGGCGTCGATCTCGACGCGCTGATCGCGGCGGGGCATCTGGCGGAGGAGATTGTCGGCCATCGCCTGCCGAGCGAGCTGTTGCGCTCCGGCCCGCTGGCGTCGTTCCGGCGTCGCGCCGCGTAACTCAGTTCAGCCGCTGGCGCAGCTCCTCCAGCAGCGTCTTCGCCCGCGCGGCCTGTGGGCCATCGGGCGTGAGTTCCAGAAAGCGCTCGAGGTTCAGAATCGCCGCGGTGATGTGCCCCAGCCGCTGGTGCATTAGCCCCGCTTCGCGCCAGAGCGTCGCGGCGTCTGGCGCCAGGCGCAGCATGTCCTCGGTGCAGGCGAGCGCGCCGGTCAGGTCGCCATCGCGCAGGCGGCGCAGCTTGATGTTGTTCTGCAGGCGCAGCAGCACCGCGCGCTTGCCCATCGGCGCCAGCGTGTCGCGGCCAAGCTCCGCATTCTCGCCGGCAAAGCGCTTCAGCAGCGCGCGCAGCTCGCGCGCTTCCAGCTGCTGGCCGCCGCCGAAGACATCCACCACCACCTGCCCGCGGCCCGTCAGCGCCACCAGGAAATGGCCCGGGAAATCCACGCCATGCGCGGCCCAGCCCGCGGCTTCGGCGGCATGCAGCCAGAGGATGCCGAGCGCGACCGGCAGGCCGCGGCGCCGCTCGATCACCTGCAGCAGATTGGCGTTGGCCAG
The DNA here is from genome assembly GCA_044348345.1 of Roseomonas sp. Taxonomy (GTDB): domain Bacteria; phylum Pseudomonadota; class Alphaproteobacteria; order Acetobacterales; family Acetobacteraceae; genus Falsiroseomonas. Next base: position 10,437 of record JBIKSZ010000028.1, read on the forward strand.
GTCGTCGTAGCGTTCGGTGTCGCCGGCATAGCCGAGCGTCTCGTGTAGCAGCTCCGCCAGCGCAGCGCGGCGGCGCATAAGATTGCCGCCATCGGCCTCCGGATCAGCGGCAGCGGCCGCGACCGCGGCGCGGGCGATATCGGACAAATGCTGCTGCGCTGCATGCCAATCGGCGGCCGGCGCATCCACGCGCGCGAATTGCAGCGCGACCGCCGCGACGTCGAGCTCCGCATCCGGCAACTGGCCGGCGGCCTCCAGCGCGGCGCGGGCTTCGAGCAGCGGCTGTGTCACCCGTTTGGTCTCATTCGTCCGCGCGCGGCACCATCCGCCCGAGCGGCCGCCCGCCAAAGATGTGGACGTGGAAATGCGGCACTTCCTGCCCGGCATTCCAGCCCATATTCGCCAGAATGCGGTAGCCTTCCGGTTCCAGCCCCAGCGTGCGCGCCACCTGGCCCACTGCGCGCCAGAAGCCGGCGATCTCGGCCTCTGAGGCGTTGGCGCTGAAATCCGCGATGGAGACATAGGCCCCCTTCGGGATCACCAGCACATGCACCGGCGCCTGCGGGGCGATGTCGTGAAAGGCCAGCGCGTGCTGGTCCTCATGCACTGTCTTCGCCGGAATCTCGCCGCGCAGGATGCGGGCGAAGACGTTGGAGGGGTCGTAGGGGGGCAGGCCGGACACGGCCATGGTCGGTCTCCCGGTGCTGGGGCTCAGGGAAGCTTCGAGGTCTGCGCCGCGCGCAGCAGGCCCTTCGGGCGCGCCGCCTTTTCCGCGATGCCGGAGATACCCTGGCGGCGCGCGAGTTCGGCCCAGACCTCATCGGGGCGGATGCCGGCATCCACCCAGACGACGACCAGGTGATAGAGCAGGTCGGCGCTTTCCAGCACGGTCGCGGCGCGGTTGCCCTGCGTCGCCTCGATCACGCATTCGACGGCCTCTTCGCCGAGCTTCTGCGCAACCTTCGCCGTGCCGCGCGCGATCAGCCGCGCGGAGTGGGAATGGTCGACATCGCCAGCAAGCCGCCGCGCTTCCACCGTGCGCCAGAGCGTATCCAGCACCGAGGCATCGGCACCCGCGACCGCGAAGGCCGAGAGCGCGGTGGCGATAGGATCGACGCGCGGGGCGGGCAGCTTCGCGGGCACTGGCAGGCCGGGTGGCAGCAGCCGCGCGGCGCGCTTCGCGGCCTTCTTCGGCTTGGCGTTCACCTTCGGCTTCGCTTGCGGCTTGGCCTTGATCTTGGCCTTGGTCTTCCGCTGGGCCTTCGGCGCGGCCTTGGCCTGCTTCTTCGCCTGCTTGGCCATCACGGCGCCTCCGACACGGGGCGGATGGGAAGCCCGGCCGCGGCCAGCGCGGCCTTGGCGTCGGCGATCCGCATCTCGCCATAATGGAACACGCTGGCGGCGAGCAGGCCGGTCGCGCCGGCCTTGGCGCCTTCGACGAAATGCGAAGGCGCGCCGACGCCGCCCGAGGCGACCAGCGGCAGGCGCACCGTGGCGCGCACTGCGCGCAGCAGATCCAGGTCGAAGCCCTGCTTCGTGCCGTCGCGATCCATCGAGGTCAGCAGCAATTCGCCCGCGCCCCGCTCTTCCATCTGCTTCGCCCATTGCACGGCGTCGATGCCCGTGCCGCGGCGGCCGCCATGGGTGAAGATCTCCCACCCCGCGCCGCTGCGGCGCGCATCGATCGCCACCACGATCGCCTGGCTGCCGAAGGCCTCCGCGCCGCGGGTGACGAGGGCGGGGTCGGCGACGGCGGCGGAATTGATCGAGACCTTGTCGGCGCCGGCCAGCAACAGCCTGCGGATATCCTCCACGCTGCGCACGCCGCCGCCGACGGTGAGCGGGATGAAGACCTCGGCGGCGGTGCGGCTCACGACGTCGTACATCGTGTCGCGGTTCTCATGCGTCGCGCCGATGTCGAGGAAGGTGATCTCGTCGGCGCCTTCACGGTCATAGGCGCGGGCCTGTTCCACCGGATCGCCGGCGTCGCGGAGCGCGACGAAGTTCACGCCCTTCACGACGCGGCCGTCCTTGACGTCGAGGCAGGGGATGACGCGCAGGGCCAGCACGCGATGGCTCCGGGGAGACCGATGTCCTGGCGGCACGCTGGCGGGCCCGGGGGTATCGGTCGGGGTTGCGGGGGCCGCGCGCCACGCCGCTGGCGGGCCTGCGCCATGATGCGCGGCTGATCCGATGTGCGCCGGACCCGGCGCGGGGTCAAGCGAAGCGTCAGCGGCGGCGGAGCAGCCCGCTGAGGCGCGCCAGGCGGTCCCGGGTGCCGGCGATGAAGCGCGTTTCCATCGCCTCCACCTTCCCGACCATGTCGGGCCAGCGGCCGGAGACCCAGCCCATGCCGCGATGCGCCCAGACGTATTGGTGGCGCATGACGAACATCCCGAGGGCGAGGAAGAGCGTGCCGTTGAGGAAGGGCAGGATCACGCCGATGACGCCGAGGCCCATCAGGCCCCAGCCCGCGGCCTTGCGCTTCAGCGAGGGTCGGAACTCCATCATGCGCGCGCAGATGGTCCCGCGCAGGGCCGGGTGCAACTGCGGGCGCGGCCCCATCCATAGAGCCGCCCCATGACCGAACACAGTCGCCGCCACTTCCCGGAGTTCCGATGGCGGCCGGCGCGCTTGCGCCGGCCGAGGCCGCGAACGCGGCCCGCCGCTTATGCGGCGAGCCAAGCCGCCGGAGGCGGCGCCCGGCGCCTGAGGGCTAAATGTGCAAAGGCCGTCCGTCCACGGCGAGGGCGGCTTCCTTCACCGCCTCGTTCAGCGAGGGGTGCGCGTGGCAGGTGCGGGCCACATCCTCGGCGCTCGCGCCGAATTCCATGGCGATCGCGATCTCGGCGATCAGCGTGCCGGCATCGGGGCCGATGATGTGCGCGCCGAGCACCCGGTCCGTGTCCTTGTCGGCGAGGATCTTCACGAAGCCGTCCATCTCGCCCATCGCGCGCGCACGGCCATTCGCCATGAAGGGGAACTTGCCGACCTTGTAGCCCGCGCCGCGCGCCTTCAGCTGCTCCTCGGTCTCGCCGATGCTCGCCACCTCGGGCCAAGTGTACACGACGCCGGGGATGACGCCGTAGTTCACGTGACCATGCTGGCCGGCCAGCATCTCGGCCAGCGCGACGCCTTCCTCCTCGGCCTTGTGGGCCAGCATCGGGCCGACGATGACATCGCCGATCGCCCAGATGCCGGGGATGTTGGTGGCGAAATGCGCGTCGGTCTTCACGCGGCCGCGTTCGTCCAGCGCGACGCCGGCTTCCTTGAGGCCGAGCCCCTCCACATAGGCGCGGCGGCCGATGGCCAGCAGCACGACATCGGCCTTCAGCGTCTCCGCCGCGCCGCCGGAAGCGGGCTCGAGCGTCAGCGTCACGCCGTCCTTGGCCTTCTTCGCGCCGGTGACCTTGGTCTTGAGCTTGAACTTCATCCCCTGCTTGCCGAGGATCTTCTGGAAGGCCTGCCCGACCTCGGTGTCCATGGAGGGCACCAGGCGGTCGAGATACTCGACGACCGTGACTTCGGCGCCGAGGCGGCGCCACACGCTGCCGAGCTCGAGCCCGATATAGCCGCCGCCGATGACGACCATGTGGCCCGGCACCTTCGTGAGCTCGAGCCCGCCGGTGGAGGTGACGATTTGCGTCTCATCCACCTCGACGCCGGGCAGCGGGATGCTCTCGGAGCCGGTGGCGATGACGATGTGCTTGGCGTCGTAGGTGGCGTCGCCCACGGTGACCTTGCCGGGGGCGGCAACGCGCCCCTCGCCCTTCAGCCAGGTGACCTTGTTCTTCTTGAACAGGAACTCGATGCCCTTGGTGTTGGCGCCGACCACCTCGCCCTTGCGGGCCTGCATCTTCTTGAGGTCGAGCGAAACGGCGCCGACATTGACGCCATGCTCGGCGAGCTTGTGCTTCGCCTCGTCAAAATGCTCGGAGGATTGCAGCAGCGCCTTGGAGGGGATGCAGCCGACATTGAGGCAGGTGCCGCCGAGGGTCGCGCGCTTCTCCACGCAGGCGACCTTCATGCCGAGCTGGGCCGCGCGGATCGCGCAGACATAGCCGCCGGGACCGGCGCCGATGACGATGACGTCGAAGCTGTCAGCCATAACTGGGGTCCTGCCTTCCTTCTTGGAGCGGACCATACGCACGGCGGCGCGCACGTCAAACCACCCCGGTTCCGCAAGCGCGATCAAGCCGGGTTGTGGCAGAAGATCGGTATGCAGAACGACAGCCGGGGCGCCGCGAAGCCCTCCACCCGCCTGGATTATGGCCGGCGCATCGCGCGGGCCATGGCGCTGATCGCTGCTGACCCGGCGCGCAGCCCGACGCTGGAGGCGCTGGCGGGTGCTGCCGCCTTCAGCCCCTTCCACTTTCACCGCATCTACCGGGAACTCACCGGCGAAACCCCGGCCGAAACGCTGGCCCGGCTGCGCCTGTCCCAGGCCGCGGTGCTGCTGGTGCGGGATGGGCTGCCGGTGGCGGTGGTGGCCGCGCGTTGCGGCTATGGCAGCGCGGCCGCCTTCACCCGCGCTTTTCGCGCCGCCTATGGCATCCCGCCGGCGGCCTATCGCGACCGCGGCGGCATCGGCGCGGCGCTGCCCCCACCCAAGCCCACTGCGGAGGATGACGCCATGCATGAGATCACGATCCGTGCCGAACCGGCGCTGCGGCTGGCCGCGCTGGCGCATCGCGGCGCCTATAGCCTGATGGGCCATACCTTCGACCGCCTTGGCGCCTGGGCCGCGGCGCGCGGGCTGATCGGGGCGGAGACGCGCTTCCTCGCCCTCTATCACAACGACCCGATGACGGTGCCAGAGGCGGAGCTGCTATCGGATGCCTGCCTGACGGTGCCGCCGGGCGTCGAGGGAGCCGAGGGCGTGCGGATCGTGGAGCTGCCGCCGACGCGCTGCGCGGTGCTGGTGTTTCGGGGCCCCTATGCCGAGCTGGAGCCGGTCTACACCTGGCTCTACCGCGACTGGCTGCCAATGAGCGGCGAGGAGCCGGCCGACCAGCCGCCGCGCGAGGAGTACCTGAACGATCCGAAGGCCCTGCCGCCCGCCGAATGGCTGACGGCGGTGATGCTGCCGCTGCAGGAGAAGGCGGCGGCGTAGAGAGGCGCCTGAAACGCAGCGGGGCCGCTTGCGCGGCCCCGCTTGAACCCTGCCTGTGCGGCCGGATCAGACGTCCAGCATCAGGCGGCGCGGATCCTCGATGGCGTCCTTCATCCGCACCAGGAAGCTCACCGCTTCCTTGCCGTCCACGATGCGGTGGTCGTAGCTGAGCGCCAGATACATCATCGGGCGGATCTCGACCTTCCCGCCGACCGCCATCGGGCGGTCCTGGATCTTGTGCATGCCGAGGATGCCCGACTGCGGCGGGTTCAGGATCGGCGTGGACATCAGCGACCCGTAGATGCCGCCATTGGTGATGGTGAAGCTGCCGCCCGTCAGCTCATCGAGCTTCAGCGCACCATCGCGCGCACGGCGGCCGAAATCGCCGATGGACTTCTCGATCTGCGCGAAGGAGAGCTGGTCGGCGTTGCGCAGCACCGGCACCACAAGCCCGCTCGGGCCGCCGACGGCGATGCCCATATGGACGAAGTTCTTGTAGATGATCTCGTCGCCCTCGATCTCCGCGTTGACCGCGGGGAATTCCTTGAGGGCTGCGACAGCCGCCTTCACGAAGAAGCTCATGAAGCCGAGTTTCACGCCGTGGCGCTTCTCGAAATGGTCCTTGTATTCGTTCCGCAGGCCCATCACGGCGCCCATATCCACCTCGTTGAAGGTGGTGAGCATCGCAGCCGTGTTCTGCGCTTCCTTCAGGCGGCGCGCGATGGTCTGGCGCAGGCGCGTCATCTTCACGCGCTCCTCGCCGGCTTCCAACGCGCGGGTGGGGCCCTTCGCGGCGGGCGCAGCAGCGGGGGCGGCGGCGGGCTTGGTGAGGAAGGCCATCACATCGCCCTTGGTCACGCGGCCATCCTTGCCGGTGCCGGCGCCGACCTGCGCTGGCGTCACGCCGGCATCGGCCATCGCCTTGGTCGCGGCGGGGCCGTTCGGCAGCCCAGCCGGGGCGGCGGCGGCGACAGGCGCGGCGGCCTTCGGTGCCTCGGCCTTCGCGGCGGGGGCAGCGGCTGGCTTCGCGGCGGCACCCGCGGCACCGGCGACGATCGTGCCGAGCACCGCGCCGGCGGTGACTTCCGCACCCTCATCGGCGGCAATCGCCTCGATCACGCCGGCGGATGGCGCGTTGACCTCGACGGTCACCTTGTCCGTCTCGAGCTCCACCAGCGGCTCATCCGCCGCCACGGCCTCGCCGGCCTTCTTCAGCCAGCGCGCCACGGTGGCGCTGGAGACGCTTTCCCCGAGCGGGGGCACGATGATCTGGGTCATCTTGGAGTCCTGCCTTCTGCCTGATGCGCTGTCTCAGCCCAATCCCAGGGCGTCGCGCACCAGGGCTTCCTGCTGCTGCTGGTGGATCTTGGCGAGGCCCGTCGCGGGGCTCGCGGCCTCGATGCGGCCGACATAGCGCGGCCGCTTCGCCTTGATGTCGAGGCTGGTCAGAACGCCCTCGATGCGGCGATCGAGGAAGGTCCAGGCGCCCATATTCTCGGGCTCCTCCTGGCACCACACGACCTCCGCCTGGGTGTAGGGCGCGAGCGCCTTGCCGAGGCTGGTCTTCGGGAAGGGATAGAGCTGCTCCATGCGCACGATGGCGACATCCGTCACGCCCTTGTCGCGGCGTTCCTGCAGCAGGTCGTAATAGACCTTGCCGGTGCAAAGCACGACGCGCTTCACCTTCTCGGGCGGGGCGATCGCGTCCACTTCCGGGATCACGTACTGGAAGGCGCTGCCGGGCGCGAAATCGGCCAGAGGCGACACGGCCAGCTTGTGGCGCAGCAGCGACTTCGGCGTCATCAGCACCAGCGGCTTGCGGTAATTCGCCTTCAGCTGGCGGCGCAGCGCGTGGAAGTAGTTCGCCGGCGTCGTCAGATTGCCGACGCGCATGTTCCGCTCCGCGCAGAGCTGCAGGTAGCGCTCGAGGCGCGCCGAGGAATGCTCCGGCCCCTGGCCTTCGTAGCCATGCGGCAGCAGCATCACCAGGCCCGACATGCGCAGCCACTTCGTCTCGGCGCTGGCGATGAACTGGTCGATGATCACCTGCGCGCCGTTCGCGAAGTCGCCGAACTGCGCTTCCCACAGCACCAGCGTGCGCGGGTCCGCCAGCGTATAGCCGTATTCGAAGCCGAGCACGCCGAACTCCGACAGCAGGGAGTTGAACGCCTCGAAGCGCGGCTGGCCGGCGCGGATGTTGTTGAGCGGCACGTATTCGGCCTGCGTCTTCTGGTCCACCAGATAGGCGTGGCGGTGGCTGAAGGTGCCGCGCTGCACATCCTCGCCCGACAGCCGCACGCGATGGCCTTCCAGCAGCAGGCCGCCGAAGGCCAGCGCCTCGCCGGTCGCCCAGTCAATGCCCTCGCCGGTGTCGATCGCCTGCTTCTTGGCTTCAAGCTGGCGCGCGATCTTCGGGTTGACCTTGAAATCCGCTGGCACGCGGGTCAGCGCCGCGCCCACTTCGCGCAGCGTGTCGAGGCCGATGGCGGTCTCGTGCAGGCGTTCCACTTCCTCGCCGGTCGTCACGGCCTTGAGGCCGGACCAATGGCCTTCCAGCCAGTCGGCCTTGTTCGGCTTGAAGGATTGCGCGGCCTGGAAGGCGTCTTCCAGCGTCGCGTAGAAGGCATCCAGCATCGCCTTCGATTCCGCAGCCGGCAGGGAACCTTCGGCCGCAAGCTTCTCGGCGTACTTCGTGCGCGTCGTCTTCATGTCCTTGATCCGGCCGTACATGACCGGCTGGGTGAAGGCGGGCTCGTCGGTCTCGTTGTGGCCGTGGCGGCGGTAGCAGACGATGTCGAGCACGATGTCCGCGCCGAATTCCATGCGGAACTCGGCCGCCATCTTCGCGCAGAACACCACCGCTTCCGGGTCGTCGCCATTCACATGCAGGATCGGCACCTGAATGCTTTTCGCCACGTCCGTGCAGTACAGGCCCGAATAGGCGTGCAGCGGGACGGTGGTGAAGCCGATCTGGTTGTTGGTGACGATGTGGATGGTGCCGCCGGTGCGGTAGCCGACCAGCTGGCTCATCGCCAGCGTCTCATACACCACGCCCTGGCCGGCGAAGGCGGCATCGCCATGCAGCGTGATGCCCATGACGGAGCGGCGGCCCTTGGTGTCGCCCGCCATGTCCTGGCGCGCGCGCACCTTGCCGACGACGACGGGATCCACCGCCTCAAGGTGCGAGGGGTTCGGCTGCAGCGACAGGTGCACCGTGCGGCCCGCGATCTCGATGTCGGTCGAGGTGCCGAGGTGGTACTTCACATCGCCCGAGCCCTGCACATCCTCAGGATGCGCGGAGACGCCCTTGAACTCGGAGAACACCGCCGAATAGGGCTTCTTCACCACGTTCACGAGCACATTGAGCCGCCCGCGATGCGCCATGCCGATGGTGACCTCGCCCACGCCTTGCGCGGCGGCGGTGGCGATCACGGTCTGGATGGCGGGGATGGTGCTCTCGCCGCCTTCCAGGCCGAAGCGCTTGGTGGTGGCGTATTTCTTCGCGCAGAAGGCCTCGAAGCCCTCGGCTTCGGTCAGCTCCTGCAGGATCTGCGTCTTGTGCGCCTTGTCGAAGGCGCCGAGCCAGGGCGCGCCTTCGATGCGGCGCTGGATCCAGGACTTCTGATCCGGGTCCTGGATATGCATGAACTCGACGCCGATCGAGGCGCAGTAGGAGGCGCGGCAGATCTTCAGGATCTCCCGCAGCGTCGCGTATTCCTTGCCGAGCACGAAATCGAGGAAGATCGGCCGGTCCAGATCGGCGTCGGTAAAGCCGTAGGTCGCCGGCGTCAGCTCCGCATGGGGCCTCGGCTTCTGCAGGCCGAGCGGGTCGAGCTGCGCTTCCAGATGGCCGCGCACGCGGTAGCTGCGGATCAGCATCAGCGCGCGGATGGAATCGAGCACCGCGCGCTGCGCGGTGGCCTTGTCCATCATGTCGGTCTTCGGCATGACCGGCGCGGCGGCGGCCTTGCTGTCTTTTTTGGCGGCCGGCGGCGGCTCGGGGTCGGGGCCGAATTGGCCGCGGGTGCGCGGCGCCCAGGAGGCGCCGGTCGCGTCCGTCAGCACCGCGCGCGCCTCATCGTTCAGGGCGGCGAAGAGCTCGGCGAAGGACGCATCCACGCTGTCGGGCTTCTCCACCCAGCGGGCGTAGAGATCGGCGAGGTAGGCGGCATTCGCCCCCGACATCGCGCTGGCGAGGATATCCACTCCGGCCATCTTATCCTCCTCGACGGCGCCGGCCTGGCTGCCGCCGGTTTTCCCCAACCGGTTCGTTCCCGGCGCGCCGATATCACGCTGCGCCCCGGATATGCGACCGCCCCCGGCGGGGGGCGGTGCGGTCACCAGCATAGTCCCAAGGCTGCCGTGCCGTCAGGCCCCCGGCGCCGCGTGCCCCAGAATGGGGCCAGCGCCATTCCAGGGACTTAACGGCACGCCCGCCTCAGCGGCCCAGCGCCTTCACCATGGTCGAGCCGAGGGAGGAGGGGCTGTCCGCCACCCGGATCCCGGCCTCGGCCATGGCCGCCATCTTCGCTTCCGCCGTGTCCTTGCCGCCCGAAATCACCGCGCCGGCATGGCCCATGCGGCGGCCCGGGGGGGCCGTCGCGCCGGCGATGAAGCCGACGACGGGCTTGTTCGGCTTGCCGGGGCCGAAATTCTCGCGGCGGAGGAACTCGGCGCCGACCACCTCGGCCTCGCCGCCGATCTCGCCGATCATGATGATGGACTGCGTCTCGTCGTCCTTTAGGAACATCTCGAGCACGTCGATGAAGTCGAGGCCCTTCACCGGGTCGCCGCCGATGCCGACGCAGCTGGACTGGCCGAGGCCGGCCGCGGTGGTCTGCGCCACCGCCTCATAGGTCAGCGTGCCGGAACGCGACACGATGCCGACCGAGCCGCGGCGGTGGATGTGGCCCGGCATGATGCCGATCTTGCACGCATCCGGCGTGATCACGCCCGGGCAGTTCGGCCCGACCAGCAGCGACTTCGAGCCCTGCAGGGCGCGCTTCACCTTCACCATGTCCAGCACCGGGATGCCTTCGGTGATGCAGATGATCAGCGGCACCTCGGCGTCGATCGCTTCCAGGATCGCATCCGCGGCGAAGGGCGCTGGGACGTAGATCACGGAGGCGTTCGCCTGCGTCGCGTGGACGCATTCGGCCACGGTGTTGAACACCGGCAGGTTCAACTCCGGGTGCATCGTGCCGCCCTTGCCGGGCGTCGTGCCGCCGACATAGGTGCTGCCATAGGCGATGCCCTGGGACGCGTGGAAGGTGCCCTGGGCCCCGGTGAAGCCCTGGGTCATGACGCGGGTGTGCTTGCCGACGAGGACGGCCATGGCTCAGGCCCCCTTCTTCACGGCGGCCACGACCTTCTGGGCCGCATCCGCGAGGTTGTCGGCCGCGATGATCGCGAGGCCGCTTTCCGCCAGGATCTTCTTGCCGAGATCCACATTCGTCCCTTCCAGGCGCACGACCAGCGGCACGCTGAGGGAGAGGTTCTTCGACGCCTCGACGATGCCGGTGGCGATCATGTCGCACTTGGCGATGCCGCCGAAGATATTGACCAGGATCGCCTTCACATTGGCGTCGGAGGTGATGATGCGGAACGCCTCCGTCACGCGGGCGGCATTCGCCGTGCCGCCGACATCGAGGAAGTTCGCCGGCGAGGAGCCATACAGCTTGATGATGTCCATCGTGGCCATCGCAAGCCCCGCGCCATTCACCATGCAGCCGATCTCGCCATCGAGCGCGACATAGTTCAGGTCGTGCTTCGCAGCGTCGAGTTCCTTCGGGTCCATCTCGCTGTCGTCGCGCAGCGCTTCCAGGTCCTTGTGGCGGAACATCGCGCTGTCGTCGAAGCTGACCTTGGCATCGAGCGCCACGATCTCACCCGCGCCGGTCACGACCAGCGGGTTGATTTCGACGATCGCGCAGTCGAGCTCGAGGAAGGCGCCGTAGAGCGCGGTGACGAACTTCTGGAAGCTCGCGACCTGCTTGCCCTCAAGGCCGAGGCCGAAGGCCAGCTTGCGCGCATGGAAGCCGGAGATGCCGGAAGCCGGGTCCACCGCGACCTTCAGGATCTTCTCGGGGTGGTTGGCCGCCACCTCCTCGATCTCCATGCCGCCTTCGGTGGACGCCATGATGACGACGCGGGAGGTGTCGCGATCCACCAGCAGGCCGAGATACAGCTCGCGCTTGATGTCGCAGCCATCTTCCACATAGACGCGGGAGACGAGCTTGCCCTCGGGCCCGGTCTGCTTGGTGACCAGCACCTTGCCGATCATCGCCTCGGCTGCTGCCTTCACGTCCTCGATCGACTTGACGACGCGCACGCCGCCCTTGCCGTTCGGGTCGTTGGCGAAGCGGCCCGCGCCGCGGCCGCCGGCGTGGATCTGCGACTTCACGACATAGACGGGGCCGGGCAGCTTCTTCGCCGCATCCGCCGCATCCGCCGCCGTCCAGGCGACATGGCCGTCGAGCACGGCGACGCCGTAGCGGCGCAGCAGCTCCTTGGCCTGGTACTCGTGGATGTTCATCCGGGTCTCCGGTCAGGGAAGGGGGCGGCGGAAGGGCCGCAGCCCCCCGTTCCGCCCGGAGGGTTCAACGCGTCAGACGCCGAGCTTCCGAAAATCTTCGATCAGCTTCTTCACGGCGTCGCAGGACTTGTCGAAGGCGGCCTTCTCGGCCGGGGTGAATTCCACCTCGACGATGCGCTCGACGCCGTTCGCGCCGATCACCACAGGGACGCCGACATAGAAATCATTCTGGCCGTATTCGCCGTTCAGCAGCACCGCGCAGGGCAGCACGCGCTTCTTGTCGAGCAGGTAGCTCTCTGCCATCGCGATGGCGGATGCCGCCGGCGCGTAGAAGGCAGAGCCCTTCTCCAGCAGCTTCACGATCTCGCCGCCGCCATTGGCGGTGCGGTTCACGATCGCGTCGATCTTCTCCTGCGTGGTCCAGCCCATCTTGATCAGGTCGGGCACGGGGATGCCGGCCACGGTGGAGTAGCGGGTCAGCGGCACCATGGTGTCGCCATGGCCGCCGAGCACGAAGGCGGTCACGTCCTCGACCGAGACGTTGAATTCCTGCGCCAGGAACAGGCGGAAGCGGGAGCTGTCGAGCACGCCGGCCATGCCGACGACCTTCTCCGGCGGCAGGCCGGACTTCTGCTGCAGCACCCACACCATCACGTCGAG
>JBIKSZ010000198.1:0-7043 GCA_044348345.1 Roseomonas sp.
CCGAGCCGCCCTGCGCCCGGGCTCACCGTCGCCTACCACGCCGCCTGCAGCCTGCAGCACGGCCAGAAGATCACCGCGGCACCGAAAGACCTGCTGAAGCGCGCGGGCTTCGCCGTGAAGGAACCGGCCGAAGGGCATCTCTGCTGCGGGTCGGCTGGCACCTACAACCTGCTGCAGCCTGAGATCAGCGCGCAGCTGCGAGAGCGCAAGCTGGCGAATCTCGATCGCACGCGGGCCGACCTCATCGCCTCGGGCAATATCGGCTGCATCACGCAGCTCGCGGGTGGGGCGATGCCGACGCTGCACACGGTGGAACTGCTCGACTGGATGGCCGGTGGGCCGGAGCCCGCGCAGGTCGCCGCGGCGCGACGTGCCAAGGCGGCCTGACCCGATCCCCCTCTCCCCCCGACGGGGGGAGAGGGTTGGGGTGGGGGGGGCTGTGCCCGCCCAGCGGGAAAGGTGACTGCGGCTTGACATCCCACCGTGCGGCGGCAGCTTCGCGGCCAAGAACCGTAGGGACCCCGTCCATGCATCGCCGCGACCTGTTCCGCGCCGCCGCCGCGCTCGCCGCGCTTCCCATGCCGGCGCTGGCGCAGCCCGCCTTTCCGGATCGGCCGATCTCCCTCGTCGTGCCCTTTACCGCAGGCGGCTCGGCCGATATCGCGGCGCGAATCCTGGCGGAACGCATGGCCCCGCGCCTTGGCCCCACTGCGCGCATCGTCGTCGAAAACCGCGCCGGCGCCGGTGGCTCGCTCGGCGCAGATCATGTCCGCCGGCAGGCGCCGGATGGGCACACGCTGCTGCTCGCCACCGCCTCCTCGCACGGGACGAACCCGGCCGCGCTGCCCTCCCACACACCCTATGACCCGGTCGAGGATTTCAGCCATGTCGCCATCGTCGGCGGCGGGCCGATGGTGGTGGTCGTGCCCGGCCGCTCGCAGATCCGCAGCCTGTCGGAACTCTTCGCCGCCGCCCGCGCGCGGCCCGGCGCGCTGTCCTTCGGCACCTCCGGCGCCGGCGGTATCGGGCACCTGACGGCGGAATACGTGATGTTCCGCGGCGGCGGCGCGGCCGGCCCGCTGCGCGCCGAGCACATCCCCTATCGTGGCGGCGCACAGGTGCTGGCAGCGATGGCCTCGGGCGAGCTCGACTTCTCGGTCGAAGTGCTGGCCTCCGCCGCGCCGCATGTGCGCGACGGCACCTCCCGCGCGCTCGCGGTCACGGTGCCGCGCCGGCACCCGATGTTCCCGGACCTCCCCTCCGTCGCCGAATTCGGCCTCACGGATGTCGAGATCACCACCTGGAACGTGCTGCTCGCCCCGCGCGGCCTGTCGCCGGCACTCCTCGCCCGCTTGAACGAGGCCGCAAGCGCCGCCCTCGCCGAGCCGCAGCTGCGTGAGCGCATGGCGACCGCCGGCGTGGACGCCGCCGCGCCCTCGACGCCCGAGCAGACGCGCGCCTTCGTCACGGCGGAACTCGCGAAGTTCCGCGGCATCGTGCGCGACGCCAACATCCAGCTTGGCCGATAGAGCTTGCGCGCGGCCGGGCGCATGGCCGAATCTCGGGTCATGACCCGCCTGGCCGCGCTGCTGCTGCTCTGCCCCGCGCTGGCGCTCGCCCAGCCCGCCACGCCGCCTGCCACACCGCCTGCCCCGGGCAGCGCGCGGCCCGATGCCGCCGCCCAGCGCCGCGCCGAGCTCGACCGGCTGTTCGAGGCGTTGCGCGACGCGCCCGATCCGGCCGCCGGCCAGGTGGTCGAAGCCCGCATCCGCGCCGCCTGGGCGCAGGGCGTCTCGCCGGCCGCGCAGCTGCTGGTCCGGCGCGGCGCGCGCAACCTGCAGGGCAATGCGCCGGACGAGGCGCTGGAGGATTTCGACGCCGCGCTGGTGCTGGAACCCGCGGCCCCCGATGTCTGGCTGATGCGCGCCCGGGCGCTCGGCGCGCTCGGGGATCGCACCGCCGCCGCGCGCGACATCCAGGAAGCGCTGCGGCTGGAGCCGCGGCATTTCGGCGCGCTGATGCAGCTGTCGGACCTGCAGGACGAGGCCGGCGACGCCGCCGGCGCGCTGCGCAGCCTGGAAGCGGCGCTCGCCCTCCACCCCCGCCTGCCGAGCGGGGAGGAGCGGCGGCGCGAGCTGCGCCGGCGCGCCGAAGGCGACGCGCTGTAGCAACACCCGGATGGCGGGCGCGGTCCGGCGCGTGCCAGATGGGGGCCGACACACGGTGAACGCCATGCCCGAGGCCCCGATGCGCCCCGACCTCGACGCGCTCCGCTGGCAGGCCGTGCTTGACCGCGACGCTGCGCCGGCCTGCGGGCCCTTCCTCTATGCCGTGACGACCCAGGGCGTCTTCTGCCGCCCCGGCTGCCCCTCTCGCGCCCCGCTCCGGCGCAACGCGCGCTTCTTCGCCGATGTCCCCACCGCCGAGGCCGCCGGTTTTCGGGCCTGCAAGCGCTGCGATCCGGCCGGCGCGCGTGCGGCGCTGCACGCCGAGGCCGTGCAGGCCGCCTGCGCGATGATTGAGGCCGCCGAGACCATGCCGTCCCTCGCCGCGCTCGCGGCCCGCGCGGGCTATGCGCGGCACCATTTCCTCCGCCTGTTCCGCGACATCACCGGCGTGACGCCGCGCAGCTACGCCGAAGGCGTGCGCGCGCGCCGCCTGCAGGCCGCGCTCGCCGCCGGCGACCGCGTGGCGGAGGCGGTGGCCGGCGCCGGCTTCGGCAGCGAATCCCGCGTCTATGAGGACACAGCCCGCCACCTTGGCATGACGCCCGGCGCCGCACGCCGCGGCGGTCAGGGGGAGGAGATCCGCATCGCCCATGCCGACAGCGCCATGGGCCCGCTGCTGGTCGGCGCGACGACCTCCGGCATCTGCTTCATCGGCTTCGCCGAACCGCCCGGGGCGCTGGAAGGCGACCTTCGCGCCCGCTTCCCGCAGGCGCGGATCCTGCCCGCCGACGCAGCGCTCGCCGCAATTGTGCGCCAGGTCGCTGCCTTCATCGCCGAGCCCAACGCGGCCCTCGCCCTGCCGCTCGACCTCCGCGGCACCGCCTTCCAGCGCCGCGTGTGGGAGGCGCTGCAACGCATCCCCCTCGGCGAAACCCGCAGCTACGCTGGCCTCGCCGCCGAGATCGGCAACCCGGCCGCCGTCCGCGCCGTCGCCCGCGCCTGCGCGCGCAACCCCGTGGCGCTGGCCGTGCCCTGCCACCGGGTCGTCGGCAGCAGCGGCGACCTGACCGGCTACCGCTGGGGCACACCCCGCAAGGCCGCCCTCCTCGCCGGCGAACGCCGCGCGCGGCGGGGCTGAGCGCGGGGAGGGTGCTGCCCTCCCTGGCCCATCCCTGCCGAACACTGCTCAGAGACCGTTTGAGAACACCGGACGGGTCGGCTCCGCGGGTCTTCTCCGCCCTTCGCTGCAGAGGAGATGCCTGGGACCGGGCGATCCAGCTCCGCCCAATCCATCATGGCAGCCAGCGCGTCGAGCGACGTGCTGCCGCGCGACACGGCGGCATCCGACGCCAACTCATCCTGTCCAATCCGACGACGCAGCCATCGCTGCATCCAGCCTCCGCGCCCCGACATCGCATCAGAGACCTACCCGTCGCATCAACTCATCCGCGCACAGGTCTCATGAAGTCTTTGCGGCGATGCCAGTTGGTGGGCGAGGTCCGGGGTGCGTGGAACGTCTCGTTCTGTCGGGCCTGCGCGGTGATCCGGATGCCCGGTCAATTCGCGGGCTGCCGCACTGCAGTCAGCGCAGTTGGAATTCTTCCGCGATGATGCGTGCATCGGGCAGGCCGAGAGCGCGGAACTGCGCCCGCATGTCGTGCAGGAACGCGTTGGTTCCGCAGAGCATGACAGCGTAGTCGCCAATTGGCGCTGCCTCCGCATGAACCGCCTGAGCAGTCAGGCGGCCGCGCGTCGCCGAAGGCCAGAGTTCATAGTCAACCCAGGAATCCGCCCGCATGAAAAGATCTGAAATTTCAGCATCATGGACGGCGTCGGCAACATTAGGAACGCAATAATACAGCCACACACGGCGGAAATCATTGTTGACCAACTCGAAGCGCAGCATGGAAAGAAATGGGGTGATTCCGATCCCCGCGCCGATCAGAACGAGGCGCCTGTGGCCCACAAAAGCGTGTGGGCTGAAACCGCCAAAGGGT
This sequence comes from Roseomonas sp., assembly GCA_044348345.1. Lineage (GTDB taxonomy): Bacteria > Pseudomonadota > Alphaproteobacteria > Acetobacterales > Acetobacteraceae > Falsiroseomonas. The sequence continues at coordinate 4,166 of JBIKSZ010000198.1, forward strand.
CCGTAGACATCAACCGCTGTGCCCGGCACCACCATTGGCAACTGGCGCGTCCAATCGCCGGCCTTACGGATGGAGAGGCGCAAGTCGCGCTCCGCCGGACTCGACGCGATGGAGAAAGGATGAAATTCATTCGACACGGCCGTTGAGTTGCGAACGGAAATGTAGACAAAAGCGCCCGGGTCGAAACTCATCCGTCTATCGCGCGGCCGGAGCATCAAATCCACCACATGCTGGCCCCGTGGTTCCACCGCCTGGACAACATAGCCGTGCCGCGGGCCCATGCGCCGGAACAAGAAGAGCCTGTAGAGCAGGGCGATGATCCCGATACCGACCAACAGGACCATCCAGAAGCGTAGAGGCTCGTAAGCGCGCACCGTCTCGGCGACGGAAAGCGAATGTGCGCAGGCCGCAATCAGCAGGACGGCGAGGGTCCGATGGACCCACAACCAGATATGGTGGGGCAGCCGCCGCCACCAAATCGCAAGGGCCATCGGCAGCACGAGCCAACTCGCGACCACATCGATCCAGAATGGGCTGTCGGGGTGCAGTGGGTTGAACACCTCACCAACGGCACTGCCCAACCGCGGCGGTATCAGCAGAACAATGTGGACCAACATCACGATGAGGGCGGCGGCACCGAAGTGGCGATGTATTTGGATTGCACGGTCGAGGCCACCGAAAACCGGCTCGAGCGCGCGCGCCCGGGTGCCTGCGACGAGGGTCAGTGCCACAAGGTTGAGCATCCACAGTGCAGTGATTTGTGCAGGGGCGCGCCACGGCCAAAGGTCCTCAACCAGACCCGCGTTTAATCTTCCAAGGATCCACAGCGTCGTGGTGACGGCCAATGTGAATGCGGCGATGAGCCAGGCTGTTCTCACTTTGCGCAACTCTCCCCGGCTCGGTGCAGCTTGCGACGAGACCAGCCCTGGATTCGGATCCAATTGGGCCGTCGGTCCGTTCGAAGCCCCCGCCAGCTTTGGGTGTTCTAAGGGCTGGGGCGATGTGAGTTATTTTTTTTAATCAGCGTCAACTGTCGTGGCGTAAGAATCCTTGCGGCGGATGTTGCGCGCTGGCGTTCCGGTGGGGGCAGGACCCGTCATTGGCCAACCGAAGAAACCGCCCGGACCACACGGTGGGGGCGGCTCGCTGCTGCTAATGGGAACAGCCACGCGCGTTGCATCATGAATCGTTGAAGGTGACCCTCAGATCGGTTGGGCTGCGCTCGATCGCCGTGGCCTGCCGGGTTGCGAGCCAGAGGATGAAGGGCAGTTGCTCATCCATGTCGCCATCAAGGGACAGGGCCGCGGGCTCGGCCGAGGGTGCCGGGAGCGGAGCGCCGCTGTGCTTCAGAACAACCGACACCTCCCCCTCAAGGTAGCGAATCGTCACCGTAAGCGCGGTCTCCCCGCGCAGGGCCATCACTTCCCCCATCTCAATGAGGAAATTCTCGACCTTCTGCATGGTTGGGCGGCGGGCGCCCCAGGCCCCGCCCAGGCGCAGGGCCTCATCCTCGACCAGGCGAGGCAGGCTGGATCCGATCGGTAGGGTCAGACTGGCCTGGCGCGCGACGAGCGGCAAAGTAAGGAGGTGGGCGAGCAGCGCGACAAGCGACCCGAAGCTCAGCGGCGAAGCCAGGGCCGGAAGATGGGTCTGGAACACGCTGGGCAGCATCAGCACAGAAAGCCCGGCGATCAGGCCGACCCCGACAACGAGGGTGCGCCGCGTATCGAGCATGCGCGCCACGATCAGCTGGCAACCGGTCACCAGCATGATGGCGGCGATATACAGAAGCATCGCTGCGACAACGGCGGCCGGGAGCGCGGTGAAGAGCGCCGCGAGCTTGGGCGAGAAAGCGAGAGCGCAGAGCATCACCGCACCCGCCAGGGCGATGCGGCGGGACAGCGACCGGTTGGCGATGGACAGCGCGGTGCAGGCCGTGGAAGCCGAAGGCGCCATTCCGCCGAAGAAACCCGTGGCGAAGGTCCCCAGACTGAAGGCCATGAGGCCGCGCCGCAGCGGTGGCCCATCCACCTTCGTCCACCCGGCGTCTCCGGCACGCTGCAGCGCCACCAAATTGCCCAGAGCGGAGGTGAAGCCAGGCAGGATCGGGACGACGAACATGATGAGGAGCCCGGGCGACAGCCCTTCAAAGCGAGGCAGTATGGGCTCAGGCAAGGCCAGCCAGGGATTGAAACTCGTGGCGTCGGTGAAGCGTATGCGGTCGGGCAGAAGCAGCGTGACCAGGATCACCCCGACAACGGCGCCGACCAGCACGCAGAATGGCGCGATCGGCAGGCGGGAAAGAGCGACAATGACCATCGCGACGAAGGACAAAAGCGAAATCGTCGTGCTGAGCACGCTCGCCTCGGACCCTGATTGCCCACCGAAAGTCATGGCATTCAACATGATGGGCAGTAGGGAGGCGCCGAGCAGAAAGATCACGACGCCTGCCAGTTCGGAGGGGAAGATCTCCTCCGGGCGCGGAATGAGAAACAGGATGCCGATTGCAACGGCACCGCTCATCAGCAGCAGGGCGGCCATCTGATCGAGGGCGAGCCCATTTGCCGCGCCGATCAGATAGACGCTGACCAGAATGGGCGAAGGGATCGAGACCGACGCATAGCCAGAGCCGACAGGGCCGCGCCATGCGACCTGGGCCAGGGTCAGGACAACCATGGCGAGCAGGGAGAGGCACAAGAAATTGGCTGTGAGCCGAGCATCGAGCCCGAGAGAGGATGCTACGATCACAGGGAGGGTGAAGTAGATCGCCTGTATCGCCATGTGCTGAAGCGCCATGGTGGCTGCCGTTCCCCACGGCACAGGATCCGGCGCTGCCGAACGCAGATCAGCCGGTCGAGTGATTTCGCGATCAGCAGAC
>JBIKSZ010000029.1:0-22552 GCA_044348345.1 Roseomonas sp.
TGCTGAACAACCGCATCAGCGAATACCTGATGACGCGCCTGAACGAGATGGGCGTGCCGACCCATTTCATCCGCCGCCTGAACATGCGCGAGCAGCTGATCCGCGAGGTCGAGATCATCCCGCTCGAGGTGGTGGTGCGCAATGTCGCGGCGGGCTCGCTCGCCACGCGGCTCGGCATCCAGGAAGGCACGCGGCTGCCGCGCTCGATCATCGAATTCTACTACAAGAACGACGCGCTGAACGACCCGATGGTGAGCGAGGAGCACATCACCTGCTTCGGCTGGGCGTCCACGCAGGACATCGACGACATCGTGGCGCTGACGCTGCGCGTGAACGACTTTCTCTCGGGCCTGTTTCTCGGCGTCGGCATCACGCTGGTGGATTTCAAGCTGGAGTTCGGGCGCCTCTGGGAGAATGAGGATATGCGCATCGTCCTCGCCGATGAGATCAGCCCGGATAATTGCCGCCTCTGGGACGCCAAGACCGGCGAGAAGATGGACAAGGACCGCTTCCGGCGCGACCTCGGCAAGGTCGAGGAAGGCTACCAGGAAGTTGCCCGCCGCCTCGGCATCCTGCCCGAGGCCGGCGTGCGCGACATGAAGGGGCCGGAGACGGTGCAATGACATCCGGTCGTCGCAGAGCGGAGCGAGCGAAGCGAGTGAGCACCGAAGACGTGAATCGGATGTCCCAACGATGAAGGCCAGGGTTTACGTAATGCCGAAGGCGGGCGTGCTCGACCCGCAGGGCAAGGCGATCGGCCATGCGCTGGAGGGCTTAGGCTTCGCGGGCGTCGGTGAGGTGCGCGCGGGCAAGGTGATCGAGCTGGAACTGGCCGAGGCCGATCCCGCCAAGGCCAAGGCGCAGGCCGAGGAGATGGCCCGCCGCCTGCTGGCCAACACGGTGATCGAGAGCTTCCGGGTCGAGGTCGGCTGACCCGCGATGGTCAAGGCCTCGCTGCTCATCATGGCGGTGCTGACGGTGCTCATTGCCATGGGCCTGAAGTGGCGCGAGCAGCGCGCGCCGCAGGTGACGGCGCAGAAGCGGCTCAGCGTCCTCGCGCGCGGCAAGAAGGGCCTCGACCGCTGGGTGACCGCCGCCGCGCTCGCTGCGTTGTTCACGCTGCTCGTCTTCGGCGGGCTGCAATGGCTGAATGTTTGGGTAGGGTGATCCCATGAAAGCCGTCGTGGTCGTCTTCCCCGGCACGAACCGCGAGCGCGACATGGCGATCGCGCTGGAACGTGCGACAGGCCGGAAGCCGGTGATGCTGTTCCACCGCGAGACGGCGCTGCCCGCCGGGACCGATCTGGTCGTGCTGCCCGGCGGCTTTTCCTACGGCGATTACCTACGCTGCGGCGCGATGGCGGCGCAATCGCCGATCATGCGGGAGGTGGCCGGCTTCGCGGCCAAGGGCGGGCATGTGCTCGGCGTCTGCAACGGCTTCCAGATTCTGTGCGAGACGGGGCTGTTGCCCGGCGCGCTGCTGCGCAATGCGGGGCTGCGGTTCCTGTCCATGGATTGCAACCTGCGCGTCGAGCGCGCGGGCACGCCCTACACGGCGCATTGGCAGCCAGGCGCGGTGTTCCGCGCGCCGATGGCGCATGGCGATGGCAATTTCTTCTGTGACGACGAGACGCATGCGAGGCTGGTGGACCAGAACCTGGTCGCCTTCCGCTACTGCACGCCGGATGGCGCGGTGACACCAGCGGCGAACCGCAATGGCGCGCGCGACAACATCGCGGGCATCCTCTCGCCCAACCTGCGTGTGTGCGGACTGATGCCGCATCCCGAGGACCTGGTGGACCCGCTGATGGGCGGCACGGATGGGCTGCCGATGTTCACGAGCATCGTGGAGACCGTGGCAGCGTGACCAAGCCCACTTCCCTCGACGCGGCGCGTGCGCAGCAGCTTTCGGCCGAATTCGGCCTGAAGGCCGATGAATATGACCGCGTGCTGGCCATCCTCGGCCGCGTGCCTTCGCTGACGGAACTCGGCCTGTTTTCCGTCATGTGGTCGGAGCATTGCTCCTACAAATCCTCGCGCGTCTGGCTGAAGACGCTGCCGACCAAGGCCCCCTGGGTCATCCACGGGCCCGGCGAGAATGCCGGCGTGATTGCGATCGGCGACGGGCTCGCCGCGATCTTCAAGATGGAAAGCCACAACCACCCGAGCTTCATCGAGCCCTATCAGGGCGCGGCGACAGGTGTCGGCGGCATCCTGCGCGATGTCTTCACCATGGGCGCGCGGCCGATCGCCAACCTGAACGCGCTGCGCTTCGGCAGCCCGGATGCACCGCGAATGACGCGCATCATCGATGGCGTGGTGCGCGGCATCGGCGGCTACGGCAATTGCGTCGGCGTCCCGACTGTGGGCGGCGAAGTCAATTTCCACCCCGCCTACAATGGCAATCCGCTGGTCAACGCCATGACCGTTGGCATCGCGCCGGTGGACCGCATCTTCCTCAGCGCCGCCGCGGGTATCGGCAATCCCGTCGTCTATGTCGGATCGAAGACCGGCCGCGACGGCATCCATGGCGCGACCATGGCCAGCACCGAATTCTCCGCCGACACGGAGGAGAAGCGCCCGACAGTGCAGATCGGCGACCCCTTCGTCGAGAAGCTGCTGATCGAGGCCTGCCTCGAGCTGATGGCCACCGACATGATCGTCGCCATCCAGGACATGGGTGCCGCGGGGCTGACCAGTTCCTCCGTCGAGATGGCCGGCAAGGGCGGCGTCGGGATCGAGCTCGTGCTCGACACCGTGCCGCAGCGCGAGGTCGGCATGACGGCCTATGAGATGATGCTCTCGGAATCCCAGGAGCGGATGCTGATGATCCTGAAGCCAGGCCGCGAGGCCGAGGCCGAGGCGATTTTTCGGAAGTGGGAGCTGGATTTCGCCGTCATCGGCCACCTCACCGACACGGGCCGCATCGTCATCAAGCACAAGGGCGTGGTGGAAGCCGACATTCCCCTCGCGCCGCTCGAATCCGAAGCGCCGCTCTATCGCCGCCCGACGGCGGAGACGCCGAAGCAGCCCGTTCTGGATGCGCGCGACATCGCCGATCCGGTCGGCATCACGGCGGCGCTCGAAAAGCTGGTCGGCTCGCTCGACCTATGCTCCCGCCGCTGGATCTGGGACCAGTATGACAGCGCCGTCGGCGGCCAGACCGTGCAGCGCCCAGGTGGTGCGGATGCGGCGGTGGTGAAGCTCGAAGGCCTCGCGCGCGCACTCGCCATGACCACCGATTGCACGCCGCGCTACTGCCTGGCCGACCCCGAGGAAGGCGGCAAGCAGGCCGTCGCCGAAGCCTGGCGCAACCTGACCGCCGTCGGCGCGAAGCCGCTGGCGATCACCGACAACATGAATTTCGGCAACCCCGAGAAGCCGGAGATCATGGGCCAATTCGCCGCCGCCGTACGCGGCATGGGCGCGGCCTGCGTCGCGCTCGACTTCCCGGTCGTGAGCGGGAATGTCTCCCTCTACAATGAGACCAATGGCCGCGCGATCCTGCCCACGCCCGCGATCGGCGGCGTCGGCGTGCTGGAGGACGCACGCCAGGCCGTAGGCCTCGCGTTGAAGCCCAATCTCGACCTGGTGCTGCTGGGTGAAACCAAGGGCTGGCTCGGCCAATCCCTCTGGCTGCGGGAGATCGCCGGTCAGGAGAAAGGCGCGCCCCCGCCCGTGGATCTCCCCACCGAACGCCGCAACGGCGATTTCGTACGCGGCCTGATCCTGGCCGGTGGCGTCGCCGCCTGCCACGACATCGCCGATGGCGGCCTGCTGGTAACGCTGGCGGAGATGGCGATGGGCCAGGGCGTCGGCGCGACGCTCCATGCCGCGCCCGCGACCATCCCCGCCCACGCCTTCTGGTTCGGCGAGGACCAGGGCCGCTACGTGCTTGCCGTGGTAGATGCCGCGCCGGTACTGGCGGCGGCGGCCACCGCCGGGGTGCCGGCCGCACGGATCGGGCGCAGCGGCGGTGGGGACTTGGTTCTGGACGGCGGCTCGGCCATATCGGTGGCGAGGTTGCGGGACGTCCACGAATCGACCCTGCCCGCGCTCATGGAGGGTTAGGCCGAGATGGCGATGGATGCGGCAGAGATCGAGGCGCTGATCAGGTCCGCCCTGCCGGACGCCCAAGTCACGATCGAGGACCTGGCCGGCGATGGCGACCACTATGCCGCCAAGGTCGTCTCCGCTGCCTTCACGGGGCTGTCGCGCGTGAAGCAGCACCAGTTGGTCTATGCCGCGCTGCAAGGCCGCATGGGCGGGCAGCTGCACGCCCTTGCGCTGCAGACCTCCGCGCCAGAGTGAATGGCCCTAGTGAACGGATTTCGAGAGGAAGAGACGCAGATGACCGATCCGGTCCACGCCAAGATCCAGGCGGACATCAACGACAACCCGGTGGTGCTCTACATGAAGGGCACGCCGGTCTTCCCGCAATGCGGCTTCTCCGCGCGCGTCGTGCAGATCCTCAGCCATGTCGGCGTGCCCTTCAAGGGCGTGAACGTGCTGGAGGACATGGCCGTGCGCGAGGGCATCAAGAGCTTCAGCAATTGGCCGACCATCCCCCAGCTTTATGTGAAGGGCGAGTTCATCGGCGGCTGCGACATCGTGACCGAGATGTTCCAGTCGGGCGAACTGGCCTCCCTGCTGGAGGAAAAGGGCGTCTCGCCGAAGGCGAGCGCCTGATCCCACCCGCCCTCGCGCGGGATTGATTTCGGGCGCCGGCCGGGCCGCCGCACTCTGCGGCCCGTGCCGGCGCTTTCCATTCCCTCCCCCCTTATCTCCATCGTCACCCCCGCCTTCGACGTCGCGCCCTTCGTGGCGGACACGATCCGCTCGGCGCGCGCGCAGCATATGTCGGACTGGGAGATGATCCTGGTGGATGACGGCTCGCGTGACGGCACGGCCCGCGCGGCCGAGCATGCCGCCGAAGGCGATCCGCGCATCCGCATCCTCCGCCAGGCCAATGCCGGCGTCGCGGTGGCGCGCAATGCGGGGCTCGCGGCGGCGCGCGGCGAGGCGCTGCTGTTCCTCGATGCCGATGACTGGCTGGCGCCGGATGCGCTGCGCCGTCTGGCCACCGCGTTCCGGGCCGCGCCGGATGCCGCGCTCGCCTATGGCCCCTGGGCCGCGGTCGCAGAGGCCGCGCGGCCGGGCGATCTGCCGCTCACCCTCAAAACCGGCCCCTTCCCGACCGGCGATGTCCTGGACCGGCTGCTGGTGCGCAACCTGCTGGTCAATGGCGGCCATGCGCTGATCCGCCGCGAAGCACTCGACGCTGCGGGCGGCTTTCGGCCGGGCATCCGCTACGGAGAGGATTGGGAATGCTGGGTGCGGCTCGCGCTCGGCGGGCGCTTCGCCCGCGTGGCGGGCCGCGCGCCGCTGCTCTTCGTCCGGGAAAGGTCCGGCAGCGCCTATCGCCGCATGGCCTGCGATGCGGCCGCCTTCGCCCCGGCCCTGGAGGCGATCTGGAGCAACCCAAACCTCGCCGCCCGACTCGGCCGGCGCCTGCCACGGCTCAGGGCCCGGGCGCTGGCAGAGCGGGATTGGGTGGTCGGGCGTGAATTGGTCCGCCACGGCGCGAGGGGCGAGGGGCTGGCGCGGCTTGGCGCCTCGGTGGGGGCAGCGCCGGGACTCCGGCGGGCGGCGCTGCTGGCGGCGGCGCATCTGCTGCCGCTGCTGCCCGCCCCCCTGCATGGCCCCTTCCGACGCTACCCCGCCTGAGCGGTTTCCATGCGGCGGCGCACGGCCAAGCGGGCGGCCGCACCTGAAAAAACATATGTTTCATAGAAACTTAGGCCCATGCAGCGGCAGCGCGCAGCGGTGGCCCTGCATGGCCGCTGCTCAGGCGGCGCGGCGGGCCAAAGCCACCCCCGGAAGATCCGCAATAAAAACCGTCAATAAGACGTGACACACGACATGGGAAAGCGTAAGGTTATCTTGACAGTCGGGCCCAGGGATTACGCCTGACGCCCTGGATCATTCCCGCTGTCGCCTTCCCCGGGTGGACCTGCCGACCACCACGGGGCGATTCCTCCCCAACTATCGACCCGACTGGCGGCGACGCCAGTCGGGTCTTTCTTTACCTGCCGGCCCGAAACGCGAAACGCCGGCCCCTTGCGGGACCGGCGTTCCGGCAGGCTCGGCCTGGAACCGGGATCAGCGCGAGTAGAACTCGACCACCAGGTTCGGTTCCATCTGCACCGGGTAGGGCACATCGGAAAGCTTCGGCGCGCGCAGGACGCGGCCGCGCATCGCGCGATGGTCCACCTCGATGTATTCCGGCACGTCGCGCTCGGCGGACTGCACGGCATCGAGCAGCGCGGTCATCTGCTTCGACTTCTCCTTCACCTCGATCACATCCGTGTCCTTCACGATGTAGGACGGGATGTTGAGGCGCTTGCCGTTCACCGTGACATGGCCATGGTTCACGAACTGACGCGCCGCGAAGGGCGTCACCGCGAACTTCATGCGGTAGATGACGGTGTCGAGCCGCCGCTCGAGCAGGTCGATCAGGTTCTCGGAGGTGTCGCCCTTACGGCGCACGGCCTCCTCATAGTACTTGCGGAACTGCTTCTCGCCGATGTTGCCGTAGTAGCCCTTGAGCTTCTGCTTGGCCATCAGCTGCACACCGAAGTCGGTCGGCTTCTGCTTGCGGCGCTGGCCGTGCTGGCCGGGGCCGTATTCGCGCTTGGCAACCGGGGACTTGGCGCGGCCCCATAGGTTCACGCCCAGGCGGCGATTGATCTTGTACTTGGATTCGGCGCGCTTCGTCATGCGGCTCGCTCTGCCGGGCCTCTCGGCTCCGGTCCTTCTTCAGATGGGCGCTGAAGCACCCGGTTTGTCCCGGTAGTCCCCAAGGCCTCTCGCCGAAACGAGGGGTCAAGGGGCGGGCGCGAGGGATCACCCCTCGTCCGCGTTCCCGGAAGGAGCGCGGCGTATAGGCGGCACGGCGCCGCCTTGTCAAACCATGCTGCCCTCCCCTACTGGCAGCCTCATGGTGACGCGAGAAGAGATCCTGGTGCTCGGCCTGACGGCGGGCGTGGTCGGCTGCCTGGTGGGCGGGCTGATGTTCGGCATCGGCATGGGGCTCGTCGCCGATGGCATCCATATCGGCTGGCTGCTGGCCCTGCCTGGAGCGCCAGTGGCGGGCCTGACCGGCTACCTGCTGGCGCGCAAGCTGGCCAAAAAGGTCGGCTGAGCCCGGCCTACTCCGCCTGGATGCCGGCAGCCGCGATCAGCCGGCGCTTGTAGTCCAGATCCTCGCGCAGGAAGGCGGCCGTCGCCTCCGGCGTGCGGGCATGCAGGGTGAAGCCGGCATTGTCCACGAAGCGCGCACGCAGCGCGGGCTCGGCGATCGCGGCCGCGATGTCAGCCTGTAGCCGGGCCAGCAGCGCGGACGGCGTGCCGGCAGGCGCGAAGGCGCCGAACCAGGTGCGCGGGTCGATCTCGGCATAGCCGGCCTCGGCCAGCGTCGGCACATCCGGCAGCTGCGGCGCGCGCGTCTCGCGCCCGATGGCCAGCGCGCGCAGCGTGCCGGCACGGATATGCTCAGCGCCGGTCGGGATGCCGGTCAGCGTCATCTGCGTCTCGCCCTGCACCGTCGCCAGCACCGCCGGCGGCAGGCCGCGATAGGGCACATGCACCAGTTCCAGCCGCTCCCGCGCCGCCAGCGCGCCGAAGGCTAGATGCGGCTGGGACGCATTGCCGTAGGAGGCGAAGTTGAGCGCGCCGGGCCGCGCGCGGGCGGCCGCCACCAGCTCCGCCATCGACGTCGCGCCAAGCCGCGCATGCACCACCACCATCTGGTGCACATCCACCAGATGGCTGATCGGCGCCAGGTCGCGCATCGGGTCGAAGGGCATCGAGCGGATCAGATGTGGGTTCGAGGTGATGGAATTATCCGCGGTGATCAGCAGCGTGTGCCCGTCGGGCGCGGCCTTGGCCACGATGTCCGTGCCCGGCACCGTCGCCCCGCCCGGGCGGTTGTCCACCACCACCGGCTGGCGCCAGGCCAATTGCAGGCGTTCGGCCAGCGCACGCGCCAGCGCGTCCAGCCCGCCACCGGCTGGGAAGGGCACGACGATCCGCACCTGGCGGGAGGGATACTCGGACTGCGCCCGCGCGACGGCCGGAAGGGCCAGCGCGGCAAGCAGCGTGCGGCGGGCAAGGCGCATGGTCAGCTCCCGAAGAAATGCGTGCGCAGCAGGTCAAGCGTCAGTGCCGGCGATTCCATCTCCGGCAAATGCCCAAGGCCGGGCGGGGAGACGAAGCGGGCCTGCGGGATCGTCTCCGCGATCAGGCGGCCGACATCAGGCGGGTTCACCTGGTCGTCGGCGCCGGTGATGGCGAGCGTCGGGCAGGCGATGCGGGGCGCGAAATCGGCCACGACATCCACCGCATCGGTGCAGCGCGCGGCCTGCATCAGCCCGCGCGGATGCGTCGCCGCGACCACGCCCTGCACCATCGCCAGAACTTCGGGCGGCGCGCTGGGCGAGATCAGCTTCTGCGAGCGTGTCATCGCCAGCGCGACGCCGCCCTCAGCGACCGATGCCGCACGCATCGCCAGCATCTGGGCGCGGCCCTCAGGCCCCTTCCAGCGCTGCCCGCGCGAAGTGCCGATCAGCGCGAGCTTCGCAACCCGCCCCGGATGCCGCGCGGCGAGACAGGCACCGAGCATCGAGCCGAAGGAGGAGCCGGCGACGAAGACCCGCCCCTTCACGCCAAGCGCATCGAGCAGCGCGACGGCCACATCGGCATAGCGTTCGGGCTCGGGCGCCTCGGCCGCGAGATTGTCCGAGAGCATGTAGCCCGGCGCATTCCAGGCGATGACGCGCGCGTGTCGGGACAGCGCCGCGAGCGAGAAGCGCCAGCCCATGGAATTCGCGCCAATCCCATGCAGGCAGAGCACGGTCTGCGCCTGGCCCGCACCCGCTTCCATGTAGGACATGCGCGGGCCTTCGAGCCCGAGTGCCGCAGCATCGAGCGCGACGAAGCGCAGATCGGGCAGCGGGGGGATGGGCGTCCCGTCCGGATGATTCACGTCGTCTCCTCCCACGGCAGCGGCGGCACCTCGCCCGCGAAGCGGCCATGCACCATGCGTCCGCGTGCAAGCTCGGTCACCACGCCATGCAGCGTGCGCAGTTCCTGCTCCGTCACCTCGCCGCGCTGGAACCAGTGGCGCAGGTTGCGCACCATGCCGGGGCGCTTTGGTGGATTGTGCAGAAAGCCGGCGGCATCGAGTTCCGCGACCAGGCGGCCGAGGAAATTCTCAAGCTCGCCCTTCGTCGCCACGCGTGTCTCATTCGTCTGCAGCAGGCGCGGCGGCGTGCGCTCGGCCTGCATCCACCATTCATAGGCGAGGATCATCACCGCCTGGGCGAGGTTCAGCGAATTGTGCTGGGGGTTCAGCGGATACCGCACCAGCGTGTCGCAATGCGCGAGGTCATCCGCCTCCAGCCCAGCGCGCTCCGGCCCGAACAGCACCGCGACGCGCAAGGACCGCCCGTTGATCTCCCGAAAATCGTCGGCCGCGGCGCGAGCGTCGCGGACGGGGATCACCACATGGCGCGGGCGTGGGCAGGTGCCGAAGACGCGGTGGCAATCCGCAACCGCGCTCGCGACATCGGGGAAGAGCTGCGCGTTGTCGATGATCGTATCGGCGCCGGACGCAGCCGCATAGGCGTTGGGCTGCGGCCAGCCGTCGCGGGGGGCGACGATGCGCAGGTGAAAAAGCCCGCCATTGGCCATGGCGCGCGCCGTCGTGCCGATATTCTGCGCCATCTGCGGCCGCACCAGCACGACGATCGGGCTTTCACCCGCCGGCGGCGTCAGCAACGCGCCGCCATCTCCACGCCCGCCGGTCATCGCCCATCTCTCATCGCGGCGGCGCCGGGCGGGCTAGGAACGCGCGGAGCTGCGCGATCTCGGCCTGCTGCGTGCGGATGATCTCCTCCGCCAGGCGGCGCATCTCGGGGTCGGTGCCGTGGCGGAGCTGGACCTGCGCCATCTCGATGGCGCCCTGGTGGTGGGGGATCATCGCGGCGGCGAAGTCGCGGTCGGCGTTGCCGCTGTAGCGGATGTTCATCTCGCGATGCATGAGGTCATTCGCGGCCCGCAATTCCCGCGTCGAAGCAGGCTCGTTGACGGCAGGGCGCTGGCCGTGGCCGGCATGCTGCGCCAGCACTGGCGCGGCAGGCGACAGCGCCAGGACCAGGGCGGCGGCAAGGGCGAGGCGGGTCATGGCATATCCTCCGGGGGTGGGAGGCGCGGAGGCTGCAACCTTCCCCCGGCGGGAAGGCAAGCGCCTCATGCGCGCCGCCAGGTGGTGCCCCCCGGCCCGTCCTCCAGCAGGATTCCCTTCTCCGCGAGGTCCTTGCGGATGCGGTCGGCCTCCGGCCAATCCTTCGCCTTGCGCGCCGCGAGGCGGGCGGCGATGGCGGCTTGAATGCCCTCTTCTGTCAGTGGCCACCCAACAGTCCCCGTGGCAGCCATTGAAGGGAGTGGCGTCACGCCAGCCAGATGACCAACGATAGGTGGACGAAACCAATGCTCAGGGTTTTGCTGCAGGATGCCGAGCAGCGCGCCCGCCTCCAGGATCCGGCCCTTGAGGTGCGGCAGCGCGGCGTCATCGCCAGCGACCAGCGCCTCATTCACCGCCGAGACCAGGTAGTGCAGCGAGGCGAGCGCGAGCGGCGTGTTGAGGTCATCGGCCAGCGCCTGCTCGACCGCCGGCTGTTCCACCGCATGCGGCTCCGTGCCGCGCTCGGGCGCGACATCGGCCATCTTGGACAGCGCGCGGTAGAAACGGTCGAGCTCCTTCCGCGCCTCCGCCAGCGCAGCCTCGGTGTAGTCGAGCGCCGCGCGGTAATGCGTCTTGAGCAGCAGCAGCCGAAACGACTCGCCCGCCCAGGGGCCGAGGCCAAGGATGTCCTGCACGGTCCGAAAGTTGCCGACGGATTTCGACATCTTCTCGCCGTCCACCAGCAGCATGCCGTTGTGCATCCAGTAGCGCGCGAAATGGCTGCCCGGCAGCGCGCAGAGGCTCTGCGCCACCTCATTCTCATGGTGCGGGAACATCAGGTCGGCGCCGCCGCCATGGATGTCGAAATCCGGGCCGAGATGCTTCCACGACATGGCGGAGCATTCAATATGCCAGCCCGGCCGCCCGCGGCCCCAGGGGCTGTCCCAGCCCGGCTGCTCCGGCGTGCTCGGCTTCCACAGCACGAAATCGCCCGGATCGCGCTTATAGGGCGCGACCTCGACCCGCGCGCCCGCGATCATCTCGTCGCGCGAGCGGCCCGACAGCGCGCCGTATTGCGCGAAGGAGCCCACCGCGAACAGCACATGTCCTTCCGCTTCATAGGCGTGGCCATTCGCGATCAGGCGCTCGATCAGCGCCACCATCTCCGGGATGGTGCCGGTCGCGCGCGGCTCGACATCCGGCGGCTGCACGCCAAGCGCGTCCATGTCGCGGTGGAAGTCGGCGATGGTGCGCGCGGTGAGTTGCTCGATCCCCTCCCCGCGCTCGCGCGCGCGGTCGATGATCTTGTCCTCGACGTCGGTGATGTTCCGCGCATAGGTCACCTGCGGATAAAGCCGCCGCAGCAGCCGGGCCAGCACGTCGAACACCACATTCGGCCGCGCATTGCCGAGATGCGCCAGGTCATAGACCGTCGGGCCGCAGACATACATCCGCACATGCTGAGCATCGAGCGGGACGAACAGCTCCTTGCGGCGCGTTGCGCTGTTGTGGAGGTGCAGTTCCATCAGGTCTGGCCCAGTGCGGCGTGCTGCAGGCGTTGCAACGCCCGCGCGCGGCCGATCAGCGGAAGGAAGGTCTTGAGATCCGGCCCGTGCTCCTCGCCGGTCAGGGCGCGGCGGAGCGGCATGAACAGCGCCTTGCCCTTGCGCCCCGTTGCGGCGCCGAGGGTAGCTGTCCAGCCCAGCCAGGTGGCCTCGTCCCAGGGCTCGGCGGGCAGCGTTTCGGCTGCAAGTCGCAGAAATTCGGCGTCTGCCGCATCGCCGACCGGAACGATGCCGCCCGCCGCGACCTCCCACCAGTCGCGGCTTTCGCGGAAGAGGTCGAGGTTGCCGCGCACGGCGAGCCAGAACGCCTCGGTCGCGCCCGCCGGCAGGCGGTCCTTCACGGCATCGAAGGACAGGCTGTGCAGCCATTTCCGGTTCAGCGCCAGAAGCTGCTTCGTGTCGAAGCGCGCCGCCGATTTCGACACGTTCGACAGATCGTAGCTCGCTGCAAGCTCCGCCGGCAGGCCGGGGGTGGGATCCATGCTCGATCCCAGCGCCAGCAGGTAGCCCACCAGCGCCGCCGGTTCGACCCCGTCGCGGCGCAGTTGCCGGAGGCCGACGCTGCCGGTCCGCTTCGACAACGGCCCGCCATCGGCATCCGTCAGCAGCGGCAGATGGGCAAACCGCATCCCGCGCGGATGCCCGCCGAGCGCGTGCAGGATATCCAGTTGGATCGCCGTGTTGGTCACATGGTCCTCACCGCGGATCACGTCGGTGATCCGGGTCTCGAGGTCGTCCACGACCGAGGTGAAGGTATAGAGGAAGCTGCCATCGGCGCGGATCAGCACCGGGTCCGACAGGCTCGACAGCTTCACCTTGCGCGGCCCGAGCACGCCGTCGCGCCATTCCATCGAATCATTCGACAGCAGGAAGCGCCAATGCGGCGTCTTGCCATTGGCGATGGCGCGGTCGAGCTGGTCCTTCGTCATCTTCAGCGCGGCGCGGTCGTAGATCGGCGCCTTGCCCTGGCGGCGACGCTGCTCGCGCTTGAACTCCAGCTCCTCCTCGCTCTCGAGGCAGGGATAGAGGCGGCCGGCCGCCTTCAGCTTCTCGGCCGCGGCAGCGTAGCTGGCGATCCGGTCAGACTGGGCGATCTTCTCGTCCCAGTCGAGGCCGAGCCAGCGCAGATCCTCCTCGATCGCGGTGGCGTATTCCGCCTTCGATCGCTCGGTGTCGGTGTCGTCGAGACGCAGCAGGAATGTGCCGCCGGCGCGCCGCGCCAGACACCAATTGGCCAGCGCGATGCGCGCATTGCCGACATGCAGGAGCCCCGTGGGAGAGGGCGCGAAACGGACCTTCATCGCGGCCACAGGAACGCCAGACGCGCGGCGAAGGCAAGGCGCCCCGTGCAGATCGCCATCATCTCGGCGCAATCGAGGGGTTTAGTATACAACGTTATGGGCAGTAGGGGCCACGCCATGCGGTCGAAAACCCACCCGATGCTTCTCGCCGCGGCCCTGCTGGCGGGGGGCCTTGCCCTGCCGACCACGGCCGAGGCCGATGGCTGGCGCGGCCGCGGCCATGGCTGGGGCCCGCCGCCAAGGGCCTATCATCACCACCACAATGGCTGGCGCGCGGGAGAAGCGGCGCTCGGGGCCGTCTTGGGTCTTGGTGCGGGTGTGGTCATCGGCTCGGCGCTCGCCCCCCCGCCACCGCCGCCCATCTACTACGCGCCGTCCCCGCCGCCGGTCGTGATCTACAAGCAGCCACCGGTGGTCTATGCGCCGCCGCCCGGCCACTGGGTGCAGCCGCCGCCCTACTGGGTGCCGAGGTAAGGGCGCGCGCGGCCAAACGCCGCGCTCACTCCTCTTCCTCTTCCCCATCCTCGTCACGACGAGGGTCGAGGACGCGCCAATTCCGCTCCTCCACATCAGCCGGGCGTGCCGCGGCGAAGTCCTTCAGCTCGCGCGCGCTGGCCCAGGCATCGTCGCCGGCACCCACCACCTCGGCATCCTCGCCATAGGCGAACCAGGCCTCCAGCACCGCCTCGGCCGCCATGCCGCGGGTGCGGCAGCGCTCCAGGCTGTCGCGCACATAACGGCGGGCGAAGGCATTGGCATGCGCGACCGACAGGAAGCCGCGCACCACCTCCACCGGGTCCGAGCCATTGGCGCCGGACAAATCGAGGATGCGCACCGCGAGACCCGGCGGGGCGGAGAGGGCCGCGTCGAAAATCGGGTCGTCCGGGGTGTCGTCGTCGTCGGGGTCGGTCATGCGATCTGGTCCACGAAAGCCTGAGTGAGCGGGAGGCGGGGCAACCGCCCGCCGAGCTGGATGCAGGGCGGCGCGCGGCGCCTTGCGGCCTCGGACTGCGCCAGTCGCCGCCAAGCGGCGAGCACCGCAGCGCGGGCGAGGCCCTGCGCCGCCAGGCTCTCCACCGTGCCACCGTGGACGAGGGCGTCGAGAATGGCGTCCTCGGCGTCGGCGGTCAGCGAAGCGCCCAGCCGATTCAACGCAGTGGGCCCGAGATCGAGGAAGGGCGCGAACTCCGCCTCGGCCGGCACGGCGCCATCCAGCAGGGTCCCGCGATGGGACGCGGTTAGGCGGATGCCGCCGGCCACGCCGATGCGCTCAGCCCCGACCGCCCCGGCCGCGAGGCGCACAAGCAGGGCCGCGGCCGGCTCCTCCGGCCAGGGCAGCGCGACGCCCGGCGCGCCGGATTTCCGGACCTGATCGGCCAGCCCCAGCACCAAGGCCTGCCAGATGGCCGCCTCCGGGCTGGGGAGCCGCGCCGGCGACTGCGGTGCCGTGGCCAGCCCCTGATCCGAATCCGCCCAATCGGCGATGGCGAGAGCGGGGGCGAAGAGCGGCAGTTGCAGCGCCAGCGACCGATCGGGGTTCAGCGCGAAGCTCCCGCCATCCTGCACCACCCCATCCTCCGCGCCCGCCAGGCCGAGGAAAACGAAGCCGAGCCCCGTGCCCACCACCGCCGCAACCGCCTGGCCCATGCGGCGATCCGCACCCTCTGGCGCGAAGGGAAAGGCGCCGAGCGCGACCAGCAATTCCGCCCCGGTCTCGGCCAGCGTCTCGGGCACGGTGTCGGCCCGGAAGGCCTCCACCCCGCACATCAGGCCAAGGCGGGCACCGCGCAGCGCGACAGGGCCGGGGGCGGGTCCGGAGGCGAAGGCTTCGGCTGGCGCGACCTCGTGCCGGGCGCGGCGGGCCAGGATGCGCCCGGCATCGAGCACGACAATCCCGTCATGCAGCCGCCCCGCTTCCTCGAACGGCGCGCCGAGCACCAAAGCGGGGCCGCCATCGGCCGTCTCGGCGGCGAGGGCGGCGATCTGGCTGGCGCAGGCGGCGCGGAACGCGCCCTCCCGCGCCAAGTCGCCGAGCGGCCAGCCGGAGAGCGAGCCCTGCGGGGTGAGCAGCACATCCGCCCCCGCCGCGGCGGCCTCTGCGCGGAGCGCGCGCAGCAGCGCCGCATTGCCGGCGGGGTCGCCGGCGCGGGGGTTCATCTGGGCCAGCGCGAGGCGAAGGCGGGTCATGGCGCGCTTGTGCCGCCGCTGGGGCGCGGGATCAACGCGCCCGCGCCGGCAGGACGCCGAGCACCATCCCCGCCGAGACCAGCGCCACCCCGACCAGCCCCCAAAGCCCCAGCGGCTCGCCCAGCAGCGGCCAGGCGGCGAGCGCCGCGATCGCCGGCACCAGGGAGGTGATGGTGGTGGTCCGCGGCGCGCCGATGGCGTTGACCGCGCGAGTGAAGAGGAAGCCTGCGACCAGCACAGCAAAGACGCCCTGGTAGACGAACTGCCAGGCGATCGCGCCCATCGGCACCGCGCCGAGGTTGGAGGGCAGGATAAGCCACCAGACCGGCAGATAGACCGGCGCCGCCCAAAGCGCGACGGCGAGCGTGGCGCCGACCGCCGAGACACCCCAGAGCCGCACCAGCACCGTGTAGACCGCCCAGCAGCAGGACCCCGCCAGGAACAGGAGGTCGCCCCGCCAGGCGCCGGGATGCGCGCCGAAGGTGTCGGTCGCCAGCAGCAGGATGCCGGTGGCCACGACCGCGAGCGAGACGACGCGCCGCCGCGTCCAGGCCTCAGCCAGCAGCACGGCGCCGAGCGCCGCAGTCAGGAAGGGCAGCGTGCCGGGGAGCATCACCCCGCCATGCGCGGCCGGCGCGAAGCTGAAGCCGTGATAGGCGAACAGCGGAAAACCGAAGGCCGCGGTGGCGACGACGGCCATGGTGCGGAGCGGCGGCAAGCGCGGCAGGCCGAGCCAGGCGACAAAAGGTAGGGCTGCGACAAAAGCCCCCGCATAGCGCAGCGCCGCCACATCCCACGGCGTGAAGGCCTGTTGCTGCGACAGCCGCGAGGACAGCAGGAAACCGGCCCAGACGAACAACACGGCGAAGGCGCAGAGGTATCCTGTACGGCGCTCCCGCGCCGTGGAGCCCTCGGGGCTCAGCCGGCGGCTCCGCCGTTCTTCCGGCGTGGGTCGGTTCGCAGCAGGAATTCGCGGCCGACCTTCACACGCTTCTGGCCATCGTAATCCACGATGTCGGCGGTGGCGTAGGTCTCGGACCAGGCCTCGGGGATGAAGCTGCCGGTGCCGACAATGTCGATCGGGGCCTTCGCCTCTGCCATCACCCGGCACTTGCCGACGCCGAAGCCGGAGGAGGCGACGATGCGCACCTTCGGGAAGCCGGCCTGGTCCAGCGCCTCGCGCATGCGCCAGATGGCGGCGGCGGAGACGCCGGTGCCGACCAGGTGGCGCAACTCGGTTTCGCTGCGATAGCGGCGCACGGCATTCGGCGCGTGGCGTTCCAGCACCGCATAGCTCTCGGCCGGGTCGAGCCCCTCCAGGAACCGCCCGCCATGGGTGTCGAGCCGCACCGCCATCCGCCCGGCGGCGGCGAGATCGGGGAAGCGACGGCAGACCTCGAGCCCGTCCGTGACCTCGCGGCCGAAATAGTCGGTCAGCACGGTCAGGTCGGCGTCCGGGAAGGTCGCGTGGAACATCTCCGCCGCGCGGACGGTGGAGCCCGCATAGCCGATCAGCGCATGCGGCATGGTGCCCCGCCCGCGTGCCGCGCCATACCAATGGGCGGTCGCGTCATTGGCGTTCCCGACAAAGCCCTTCGCGCCTTCGCGCCGTGCGGCCGCGCCGCCGACGGAAGCGGCATAGGCCATCATCTCCTGCATCTCGGCGCCCGCGCAGTGCCGCGCTTCCATGGCCAGGAAGGGCACCTCCGGCAGTTCGACGCACATCTGATAGGCGTTGTGCGCGGCAACGCAGGCCGCACCCAGCTTCTGCAGCAGGATCGTCTCGAGATCGACGAGCTCGATGAAGGAGCCGGAGAGGTAGAAGATCGGGTCGCCCGCGCCGACCCAGGCGCCTTCGTCATGCGTCAGCTTGATGTCGAAGGTCGTGCCGCGTTCGCGCGCCACCGCCTGCAGCCATTCGACGGCCAGACGGTGGGCAGAGATCACGGGACGGCGGAGGAAGACCGCATAGGTCACGCGGCAATCGCCGAATTTCTGGACGATCGCCTTGGTGCGGTTGAAGTAGCTGTCGGTGCGGGCGGCGATCGAGGCGTAGTCGATCGCCACCGCGCGCCCGGCAGGGCCCTCGCTCATTGCGCGGCCCGGGCCGGCACCACCGCGCCGGGACGACGCGCCTTCAGCTCCTCCGCGATCAGGAAGGCGAGTTCGAGCGACTGCTCGGCATTGAGCCGCGGGTCGCAGAAGGTCGCGTAATTCGCCGCGAGGTCGGCTTCTGTCAGGCGATGCGCCCCGCCGAGGCACTCCGTGACGTTCTGCCCCGTCATCTCGACATGCACGCCGCCAGGGATGGTGCCTTCAGCCGCGTGACAGTCAAAGAAGCCGCGCACTTCCGACAGGATCGCATCGAAGCTGCGGGTCTTGTAGGCGCCGGCCTTCACGCCGTTGCCATGCATCGGATCGCAGATCCAGACCACGTTACGCCCGGCACGCTTCACCGCGCGCAACAGCGCCGGCAGCTTCGCCTCCACCTTCTCCGCGCCCATACGGGAGATCAGCGTCAGGCGCCCCTTCTCATTCGCCGGGTTCAGGATCTCGGTCAGCGTGACCAGCTCGTCCGGCTCCATGCTCGGCCCGACCTTCATGCCGATCGGGTTGGCGACGCCGCGCAAGAACTCGACATGCGCGCCATCCGGCTGGCGCGTGCGGTCGCCGATCCAGAGGAAATGCGCCGATGTCGCGTACCATTTTCCCGGATGCGTCGAGGGCTGCCGGGTCATCGCCTCCTCGAACGGGAGCAGCAGGGATTCGTGAGAGGTGTAGAACTCCGTCTCGCGCAGCTGCGGGCTATCGCTCATCCCGCAGGCGCCCATGAAGCGCAGCGTCTCGTCGATGCGCTGAGCGAGGTCCTCGTAGCGGCTGGCCAGCGGGCTGCGCGCGGCAAAGTCGAGGTTCCAGCGGTGCACCTCGTGCAGGTCGGCATAGCCGCCGGTCGAGAAGGCGCGCAGCAGGTTCAGCGTCGCCGCCGACTGCAGATAGGCGAACTCCATCCGCCCCGGATCCGGTGTGCGGGCTTCCGCGGTGAAGTCCGGGCCGTTGATGATGTCGCCGCGGTACGAGGGCAACGTCACCCCGTCCAGCGTCTCGGTGTCGGAGGAGCGCGGCTTGGCGAACTGGCCCGCCATGCGGCCGAGTTTCACCACGGGCATGGACGCGCCGAAGGTGAGCACGACGGCCATCTGCAGCAGCACGCGATAAGTGTCGCGGATGGTGTTGGCGTGGAATTCGGCGAAGCTCTCCGCGCAGTCGCCGCCTTGCAGCATGAAGGCCGCACCGTCCCCAGCCTTGGCCAGATGTGCCTTCAGCCGGTCCGCCTCACCTGCAAAAACCAAGGGAGGAAATCGGCCGACCTTCGCCTCCATGGCGCGAAGCGCGGCCATGTCGGGGTAGTCGGGCACCTGACGGATCGGCATGGCCCGCCAGCTATCGGGGCTCCACGCGCGGATCGGCATATCCTCTCACTCCACGGAAAGTGCTGGCACCATAGCGGGGGGCTGGGGCTTTGGGAAACCGCAGGAGCAGCGGGCCGCCCCCTACCCCGCCACCCGCGCCCGGGTGCGCAGCGTGACGAATTCCTCGGCTGCCGTCGGGTGGATGCCGATGGTGCGGTCGAAATCCTGCTTGGTGGCGCCCATCACCACGGCGATGCCGATGCCCTGCATGATCTCGGCCGCATCCTCCCCGAGCATATGGGCGCCGAGGATGCGCTGGCTGGCCTGGTCCACGACCAGCTTCATCACGGTCTTCCGCCCCTCACGCTTGCTGATGGTGTGGCGCATCGGGGTGAAGCGGGTCAGGTAGATGTCCACGGGGCCGCGCGACGCGGCCTCCGCTTCGGTCAGCCCCACCGTGCCGATCGGGGGTGAGGTGAAGACCGCGCTCGGCACATTCGCGTAGCTCGCCTTGCGGGGGCGGTTGCCGAACAGCGTATCGGCCAAGGCATGGCCGGTGGCGGTCGCCATGGGCGTCAGGTTCACCCGGTCCAGCACATCGCCGATGGCGAAGATGTGGGGCTGGCTGGTGGCATGCTCCTCATCCACCACGATCGCGCCGGCCGGCGTGGTGGCGACGCCGGCCGCCTCCAGCCCGAGCCCCTTCGTGTAGGGCACGCGCCCGGTACAGAAGAAGACCGCATCCACCTCCCGCACGAAATTGGTCGAAAGGCCGAGCAGCAATTCATCCCCCGCCCGGGTAATGCGCGTTGGCGCCACATCGGGGTTGAGGCGGATGCCCTGGGCGGTCAGTGCTTCCGCCAGTGCGGCGCGGATATCCTCGTCGAAGCCGCGCAGCGGCAGGCTCGCGCGATAGACGAGATCGACCTCTGCCCCGAGCCCGCGCAGCAGGCAGGCGAACTCGACCGCGATATAGCCGGAGCCGATCACCGCCACGCGCTTCGGCAGCGATTTCAGCGTGAACAGATCATCCGAGATCAGCCCAAGCTCCGCGCCCGGGATATCGAGCTTTTGGGGGGCGCCGCCAACGGCGATGACGATCCGCTCCGCCGTGACGCGCTGGCCGCCGACATCGAGCGTATGCGCGTCAATGAAGGTCGCGCGCGCGTCGAAGGTGGTGGCGCCCGCGCCCTTCAGCAGCTTGTCGTAGATGGCCGAGAGCCTGGTGACCTCTGCGTCGCGCGCCGCAGCCAGCTTGGCCCAGTCATGGCCGTGGTTCTGGATATCCCAGCCGAAGGCGGCCGCGTCCTCGGCCCATTGGCCGTATTCGGCGGCGTTGACCATGATCTTCTTGGGCACGCAGCCGACATTGACGCAGGTGCCGCCCCAAAAGCGCTCCTCCGCCACGCCGACGCGCGCGCCATGCCCCGCCGCGATACGCGCACAGCGCACGCCGGCACTGCCGCCACCGATGACGAAAAGGTCGAAGTCGTAGGTCACGCGCCAATCCCACCCAATGCGAGATACTTGATCTCGAGGTAATCCTCGATGCCGTATTTCGCGCCCTCGCGGCCGAGGCCGCTTTGCTTCACGCCGCCGAAGGGCGCCACTTCGGTGCTGATGATGCCTTCGTTGATGCCGATCATCCCGGCCTCGATCGCCTCCGCCACGCGGAAGATGCGGCCGATGTCGCGGGCGTAGAAATAGGCGGCGAGGCCGAACTCGGAATCATTCGCCATTGCGATCGCCTCGGCTTCCGTGTGGAAGCGGATGAGCGGCGCGACGGGGCCGAAGGTCTCCTCGCGGAACACCATCGCCTGCTGCGGAACGTCCACCAGGATCGTCGGCTCGAAGAAATTGCCACCCTGGGCGTGACGCTTGCCGCCGATCAGCACGCGCGCGCCCTTGGCGGTCGCGTCCGCGATGTGTTCCTCGACCTTCGCGACCGCATCGGCGTTGATCAGCGGCCCCTGCGTCACGCCAGGCTCCATGCCGTTGCCGACCTTCAGCGCCTCGACCGCGGCCTTCAGCTTCGCAGCGAAAGCGTCATAGACGCCGTCCTGCACCAGGATGCGGTTGGCGCAGACGCAGGTCTGGCCGGTGTTGCGATACTTCGACGCCATCGCGCCCTGCACCGCGGCGTCGAGATCCGCATCGTCGAAGACGATGAAGGGCGCGTTGCCGCCCAATTCCATGGAGGTCTTCTTGATGGTGGTCGCGCATTGCGCCAGCAGCTTGCGCCCCACTTCCGTGGAGCCGGTGAAGCTGAATTTCCGGATGATCGGGTTGGTGGTGAGTTCCATCCCCGTCTCGCCGGCCGGCCCGGTGATCACGTTGCACACGCCGGCCGGCATGCCCGCGCGTTCGGCCAGCACGCCGATCGCGAGCGCCGAGAAGGGCGTCTGCGAGGCCGGACGAATCACGCCCGTGCAGCCCGCGGCCCAGCCCGGGCCTGCCTTGCGGGTGATCATCGCGGCCGGGAAGTTCCAGGGCGTGATGGCGGCGAAGACACCGATCGGCTCCTTCATCACCAGGATGCGGCGGCCCTTGGCGTTCTGCGGGACGGTGTCGCCGTAGATGCGCTTCGCTTCCTCAGCGAACCACTCGATGAAGGACGCGGCATAGGCGACCTCGCCCTTGGCTTCCGCCAGCGGCTTGCCCTGCTCGGCGGTCATGATGGCGGCGAGGTCGTCGGCATTGGCCAGCATCAGGTCGTTGAGCCGGCGCAGGATCGCCGCGCGTTCCTTCGCGAGCATCGCACGCCAGCCCGCGAAGGCGGCGTGTGCGGCCTCGATCGCCTGGCGCGTCTCGGCGGCCGAGATGGCGGGGACATGGCCGATCACCTCGCCGGTCGCCGGGTTGCGCACGGCGGTGGTCTTGCCGCTCGCGGCCTGCACCCAGCGCCCGCCGACCAGATTGGCCTGGCGGAACAGGTCGGGGTCCTTCAGCGGAAGCCTGGCAGTAACGTCGAGCATAGCTTGGCCTTCCTTCCCTCGGAGGCCGGAAGATAGGACCGCGCCTGCCCGGTGTCAGCCTTTCGGCTTCTTCCCCTTGAACCCGCGCCCGGCCTTGTTCGTCTGCCGCCCCCGCGCGACTGCCAGCGCGTCGTCGGGCACATCTTCCGTGATCACGCTGCCCGCACCCACCAGCGCGCGCGCACCCACTCGCACTGGCGCGACAAGGGCGGTGTCCGATCCGATGAAGGCCCCCTCCCCGATCACGGTGCGGTGCTTGGCGATGCCGTCGTAATTGCAGGTGATGGTGCCGGCGCCGATATTCGCCCCCGCGCCGATCTCGGCATCGCCGAGGTAGCTCAGGTGGTTCGCCTTGGCGCCCGGGCCGAGGACGGCGGCCTTGAGTTCGACGAAATTGCCGACATGCGCGTCACGCTCCACCACCGTGCCGGGGCGCAGCCGTGCGAAGGGGCCGATGATCGCGCCCCGCTTCACGACGCAGCCTTCCAGATGGCTGAAGGCGCGGATCTCCACGCCATCCTCCACCGCGACACCCGGCGCAAAGACGACATTCGGCCCGACCGTCACATCCTGCCCGAGCAGCGTGTCATGGCTGAACACCACGCTTTCGGGCTGGATCAGCGTGGCACCCCCATCCATCGCCGCACGGCGGAGGCGCCGCTGCATCGCGGCTTCCGCCTCGGCCAGTTCGGCGCGGGAATTGATGCCGCGCAGCTCCGCCTCCGGCGCTTCCACAGCCGCGACGCGCACGCCCTCGGCGGCGGCGATGGCGACGATGTCGGGCAGGTAGTACTCGCCCTGGCGGTTGTCGTTCTTCACCATCCGGAGCCAACGGAACAGCTGCGCCGCCGGTGCGCAGACCACGCCC
>JBIKSZ010000199.1:0-7013 GCA_044348345.1 Roseomonas sp.
AGCGTTTCCATCGCTCAGAACCCCCAGGGGCCGGCTGGCAGGCCGACGCCCATCAGGGCTTCGAACACCAGCCAGAAGCCTGCGGCCGATGCCAGCCCCACCACCGCGCCGCGCGCGAGGCTCTTGCCGAAGACGAAGACGACGATGAAGGCCGCCAGGATCGCGAAGCCGGCGACAAAACCGATCCACTGCATCAGGAAGGCCGCGCCCGCGAAGGCGGCCCAGGTGCCCAAGGGACGCAGATGGCCCCCGCCCAACTCGGCCTCGCCCGCAGCCTGGGGCCGCACAACCGCGCGCAGCACCAGCAGCGCGGACAGCGCCAGCATCAGCACGCCATAGCCCAGCGGAAAGAAGCCGGGCCCCGGCCCGTCCTCGGTCAGCAATTCCCAGCCCAGCGCCCGCCAGGCGACATAGCCACCAAGCCCCGCCAGCACGAGGCCGGGCAGAACATCACGGTCGAAGCCGCGCGCCATCGTCAGGCGCACAGCGCGAGGAGATCGCGCACATCCGCCATGCCATCGAGCGTCCAGACCGCCTGCGCGATGGCGCGCGCGCGATCCTCGCCGAGCGCACCCACCGCATTGCCGAGGAACTTCCGCTCCAGCGCCGCATCCGACATCGGATTATCCACCGTGCCGGAGGCATGAGCGACCGGCGCCTCGAAGCGGCGGCCATCGGTCGCGATCAGCGTCGCATGCGCCTGGTCCTTGCGGAATTCCTCGACGACGGAGACGTGGATCTTCGGCCGGAAGGCCAGCACATCGGCCGCGCCCGCCCGCGCATCGGTGTACTGCGCAACGCCCGCATTGCCGTCGAGATAGGCGACGGAGGCCGAGTGGTTGATGCTGAACTTCGACATCAGCCCCGATCGCGGATCATCCACGCCGGTGATCTTCACCGCATGCGGATGCACGCGGAGCTCCACGCGCTCCACCTGCGCCGCCGGCAGACCGGCGGCCTCGCGCACCGCGATCATCGCATCGATCAGCGGGTGCAGCACGATCCCGCAGGCATAGGGCTTGTAACCGTTGCGCGTTATCTCGAAGCGCTCGCCAAGGCCCTCAGTGATGCGCTCGGGCGCGGAGGTCGTGCTGTAGATCCGGATGAAGCCGCGCTTGCCTTCCAGAATCTCGTCCGAGCTGTTGAAGCCGCGCGCCGCCAGCAGCGCGGCCAGCGCGCCGGAGGACGCGGCCTTGCCGGCGTGGAAGGATTTGCACATCGTCCCGCGGTTCTGCTGCATGCCGGCCGCCTGCGTCGTCGCAATGCCGATCGCATGCGTCACCTGCTGCGCATCGAGCCCGAGCAGCCGGGCGCTGCCCGCACCGGCGGCGATGGCGCCGAGGGTGCCGGTCAGGTGCCAGCCGCCATCGTGATGCGCCGGCGCCCCCTGCCCCGCGCGCACGCCGGCCTCGAAGCCGGCGACATAGGCGGCGATCAGCTCGCGCCCGCTGACCGGCCGGTGCTCCGCCAGCGCCAGCAGCGCGGCCAGCAGCGGCGAGGAGGTGTGCAGCACGACGCCGCCCATATGCGTGTCGTCGAAATCGAGCAGATGGCCCATCTGGCCATTCGCCACCGGCGCATCCAGCAGCCCAAGCCGCCGCCCGCCCTGGCCGAGCACGGTCGCGATCGCGGGCGATCCCGTGGCCTCGAAGGTGTCGAGCAGGATGCGGATCGTCGGATGCTGGCTGGCCGCCAGCGCGCAGCCGATCCAGTCCAGCACGCCGCGCCGCGCCTCATGCACCACGGCGGCGGGAAGCTGGTCGAAGCGCAGCTCGGACGCGAAGGCGCCGAGCGCCCTGGTCACGCCAAGGCCGAGCGCTGCCACGCCATATTCCGCTTTCGGCGCTTCCGCCCCAGCCACTGTGCCGGCCATGCGGCTTCCTCCTGCTGCGCGAGCGTCTCGCCACGCTATGCGCCGCAGGCTAGCAGCCTTGTGTGCCGTTGCATACATTGCCGCCCCGCGCAGCGCCCGCCGCTGCGCCGGCAACCCGGGGACACGCCATGACCACTGCACCGACCATCGCCGAACGGCTCGCCGCGGCCGCCCTCGCCGCCCAGCCCGAGGCGGCGATGCGCGAGACCTGCGAACGGCTGCTGATCGATGTGGCGGGCCTGTGCGTGTCGGCGCGCGGCACGGATTACGTGGCGGCCGCGGCCGGCGCGGCGGAAGGCCCCGGGCCCTGCACCGCCTTCGGCCATGCCGGCGGCCTCGGCGCGTCGGATGCCTGCATCGTCAACGGCCTGGCCGCGCATGGCGAGGATTACGACGACACCTTCGAAGGCGGCCCGATCCACTCCGGCGCCGTCGTGGTCCCGGCGGTGCTCGCCGCGGCTGAGCGATTTGGCATCTCGGGCGCCGATGCGATGCGCGGTATCGCAGTGGGCGCGGAAGCCGCCTGCCGCCTGTCCACCGTCATCCCGAAGGCCGTGCACAAGGCGGGCTTCCACCCGACCTCGGCGCTTGGCACCCCGGCGGCGGCACTCGCCGTCGCGGTCGCGCTCCGCCTCACGCCGCGGCAGGTGGTGGATGCGATGGGCATCGCGGGGTCCATGTCCTCCGGCATCATCGAATACCTGACCGATGGCGCCTGGACGAAGCGGCTGCATCCGGGCTGGGCGGCGCAGGCGGGGCTGCGCGCCGCGCTGCTCGCCAAGGGCGGCTTCTTCGGCCCCCGCACCGTGTTCGAAGGCCCGCACGGCCTGTTCTACGGCTTCGCCCGCAACCCGGAGGGCAATTGGCCCGCGCTGCTCGACGGCTTCGGCACCGACTGGGTCGCGCGGACCATCGCCTTCAAGCCCTGGGCCAATGGCACGATGACGCAGCCCTATGTGGATTGCGCCATCCGCCTGACCGAGCGCGGCGTGAAGGCGGAGGACGTCGTCGCCATCACCTGCGAGACAGCAGAGGGCATCCTGCACCGGCTGTGGGAGCCGCTGGCCTCGAAGCAGTCGCCGCCGAATGCCTATGCCGCGAAGTTCAGCGTGCCCTATGGCGTGGCCGCGGGGCTCGTGCTCGGCGGCGCCGGCCTCGAGGCCTTCACCGAGGAGATGGTGCAGCGCCCGGATCTGCGCGCGCTCTGCGCCAAGGTCAGCTATGTCGTGGACCCGACGAACCCCTATCCGCGCGCCTATACCGGCCATGTCCGCGTCACGCTGCGGGATGGCTCGGTGGTGGAGGAGCGGCAGGCCAATCTCCGCGGCGGTGCCGCCGATCCGCTCTCCCGCGCGGAGATCGAGGCGAAGGCGCGCGCCAATTGCCTCTATGGCGGCTGGGATGCGGCGCGGGCGGATGCGCTGGTGGCCTTCGGCGCAGCCGCCTTCGACGCGCCGCGGCTCGACGCCACCTCGCTCCGCGGCTGAACCGGCCGCGCCGCGTCAGCCCCTCGGGGCTGACGCGGCCGCGGTTATCGGCGCAGCCTCAGCCCAGTTCCTGCTGCACGACATGCAGGAAGAAGCCGATGCCGTGGGGGATGATCGCGTCGTTGAAGTCGTAGCGCGGCGTGTGCAGCGCCTCCTCCGTCCCGGTGCCGAGGAAGACGAAGGCACCCGGCTTCCTGCGCAGCATGAAGGAGAAATCCTCGCCCCCCGTCACCGGCTGCGCGGCCGCATCCACCAGCCCTGCGCCGACGGTCGCCGTCGCCGCGGCCACCGCCACATCCGTCTCCCGGTCGTGGTTGATGGTCGGCACCGCGTTCCAGAGCTGCTCCACCTCCACCGTTGTGCCGGTGGCGGCGGCGCTGATCTCGGCCAGTTCCTGGATGCGGCGCTCCACCAGCGCCTGCACCTCGGGCGTGAAGGACCGCATCGTGCCGCCGATCTGCAGCTCCGACGGCATGACGTTCAGCGCATCCGGCGATCCCGCTGCGATGTGGCCGACGCTGACCACCGCGGTATCGCGCGCGGCGACGCTGCGGCTGACGATGGTCTGCAGCGCCTGGATGTACATGGCCATCGCGATGGTCACGTCGGTCGCCAGATGCGGCGAATTGCCGCCATGCCCGCCCGTGCCGCGAAACACCGCGCGGAACCGGCCGGAGCCCGCCATCAGCGGCCCCTTGCGGGTGGCGAATTGCCCGAGCGGCAGGCCGGGCATGTTGTGCAGCCCATAGACGGCGTCGCAGGGGAAGCGCTCGAACAGCCCATCCGCCAGCATCGCCTGGGCGCCGCCGCGGCCTTCCTCGGCGGGCTGGAAGATCAGATGGACCGTGCCCGCGAAATCCGGGTTCTCCGCCAGCAGCCGCGCCGTGCCGAGCAGCATCGTCGTGTGCCCGTCATGGCCGCAGGCATGCATCTTCCCAGGCGTGCGGGAGGCATAGGGCAGTTCCGTGATCTCGGTCAGCGCCAGCGCATCCATGTCGGCGCGCAGCCCGATCGCGCCCTGGCCGGGACGCTTGCCACGGATGGTCGCCACCACGCCGAAGCGGCCCACACCTTCCGTCACCTCGATGCCCCAGCCGCGCAGCTTCTCGGCGACGAGCGCCGAGGTCCGGTGCTCCTCGAAGCCGAGCTCGGGGTTGGCGTGCAGATCGCGGCGGAGCGCGATCAGCTCGGGCAGGTGCGGCGCGATGGAGGTGTCGAAATCGGACATGGGATGCTCGGGCTGGTTTGGACGTCAGGACAGAAGGGTTAGGCCCCGGCCCGGAGTCCCGGAAGCCTGCTCTCCGCCCGGCCGTGCCTCCCGCGGCAGGACCAGCCGATAAGCGTTGAAATCTAGGATATCATTCCTGCATATTCGGGCGATGCACGCCCCCTCCCCCCACACCCCAGCCCGCCCCAGGCGCCAGACCGCCCCACAACCCTGGCGGCCCATGACCGATGCCGAATGGGCGTCGCTATCCGAATGCCTCCGGCGCGGCGGCGCTGGGCGGCCGGCGCAGGACGCCCGCCGGACCTGGGATGGCATCTTCTGGATCGCCTGCTCCAAGGGGCCGTGGCGCGACTTGCCGGCCGCATTCGGCCGCCCCGACAGCGTCCACCGCGCGCTGCGCCGCGCCGCGCTCACCCGCCAGCTGCACCAGATGCTGCTGCGCGTCGCCGACCACCCCCTGATGCGGGGCGACCCGCTGCGGGGCATCGCCTGGTTCGTCGAACGCGCCTTCCGCCGCGCCTTCCGCGTGGCACCCGGGGCCATTGCCTATGCGCGGCATCTGGGCCTGGCCGCCGCCCTGCCCGCCGCGCCCTGCTGGCTGCCGAAGCCGCATTTGTCCGAAGCCGTGAAATCCATCATGTCGGAGCTGATGAAACCGGGCACGGCGCGTCCCTTGCCGCTGCTGCAGGCCGTCCATCGGCTGTTCCAGAGCGCGGTTGGCCATGTCCGGCACTGGCGCACGACCGAATGATGCGCGCCCGCGGCGCTTGCCGGCCCGCCGAACCGGGCCGATCATCGCCCCATGCAATCCTATCTCGACCCCCAAAGCGGCCGCAGCTGGTCGCTCGACCAACCGCGCTGGTGCGGCGATGCCCGCGAGCCCTTGATGCTGACCGAACGCCGCGGCATCGGACGCGCCGAAATCGCCACCGGCACGCGCTCCATCTGGCGCTACGCCGCGGCCTTCCCCTTCCAGCCCCGCGCGCCGATCACCATGGGCGAAGGCTGCACGCCGCTGATCGAACGCGCGATCGAAGGCGGCACGGCGCTGCTGAAATGCGAATGGTTCATGCCGACCGGCAGCTTCAAGGATCGCGGCGCCTCCGTGATGCTCTCCCTGCTGCGGGACCAGGGGATCACCGCGGTGCTCGAGGACAGCTCCGGCAATGGCGGCGCGGCGGTCAGCGCCTATGCAGCGGCCGGCGGCATGGCGGCCACGATCTTCGTCCCCGCCTCCACCAGCCCCGCCAAGACCGTGCAGTCGCGCGCGGCCGGCGCGGCGATCGAGCTGATCCCGGGCTCGCGCCAGGATTGCGCCGATGCGGCGTTGAGCAAGGCCGCGGAGATCTTCTACGCCAGCCACAATTGGCATCCCTTCTTCCTGGAAGGCACCAAGACGCTGGCCTACGAGCTGTGGGAGGACCTCGGGTTCCGGGCGCCCGACCATGTCATCGTGCCCTGCGGCGCGGGCTCCAACGTGCTCGGCTGCTGGCTCGGCTTTGGGGAATTGCTGCGCGCCGGCCAGATCACGCGCCTGCCGCGCATCTGGGCGGCGCAGCCCGCGAATTGCGGCCCGATCGCGCGCGCGGCCCTCGGCCTCGCCCCGGTCGCAGCGCAGCCAACCATCGCGGAGGGCACCGCCATCGCGCAGCCGCTGCGCCTCGCGGAATGTCTCCGCGCGCTGCAGGAGAGCCAGGGCGGCGCGGTGCTGCTGGAGGAGGCGGAGATCGCATCCGCCGCGCTCTCGCTCGCCCGCGGCGGCGTCTATGTCGAGCCCACCTGCGCCCAGGCCGCCGCGGCCTTTGCGAAACTGCGCGCCGATGGCCGCATCGGCGCCGCGGAGACGGCGGTGGTGGTCCTGACCGGCACCGGCCTCAAATCCACCCCGCGCTATGCGGAGATGCTGGGGCTCGCGCTGTGAAGACACTGCACGACCTCCCCACGCCCTGCCTGCTGCTCGACCTCGGCATCCTGAAGCGCAACATCGCGCAGATGGCCGCCGCCGTGGCGCGCCATGCCGGCGTCGCGCTGCGCCCGCACATGAAGACGGCGAAGAACGCGCAGATCGCGGAGCTCGCAGCCCCCGGCAAAGGGCCGATCACCGTCTCCACCCTCGCGGAGGCGCGCTACTTCGCCGATCACGGTTTCGGCGACCAGATCTACGCCGTCGGCATCACGCCCCAGAAACTCGACACGGTCGCGGCGTTGAACGCGGCGGGGCATGCGGTGAAGGTCATCACCGACGACCTCGACACCGCGCACGCCATCGCCGCCCATCCCGGCAAGCTGGAAGCGCTGATCGAGGTGGATGTCGGCGAGGCCCGCGCCGGCGTCGCGCCCGACAGCGCGGAGCTGCTGCAACTCGCCGCCGCCCTCGGCGCGCGCTGCGCGGGCGTGCTCTCGCATTCGGGGCATTCCTATGCCG
>JBIKSZ010000030.1:0-22494 GCA_044348345.1 Roseomonas sp.
CGTCCTCCATGCCCTGGATGGTGTGCGCGAGGCGGTGGTGGTCGGCGTGCCCGACCCCGTTCTCGGCATGGCGCTGAAGGCGGTGGTGGCGCTTATGCCCGAGGCGCGGCTCACCGAGCGCGACGTGATCCGCCACTGCGCCGCGCGGCTCGAGGATTTCATGGTGCCGAAGCGGGTCGAGTTCCGCGACGAGCTGCCGAAGACCGAGACGGGCAAGATCAGCCGGCGCCTGGTGGCGGAGGGGGTGTGATGGACGCGATGGCCGTGCCCTTTTCCGCCGCGGCGCTCGCGCTCGATGCCGAGGCGGAGGCGAGCCGCATTGCCATGCTGATGCGCGAGCAGGTGCTGCATCGCCTGCGCCGGCGCGGCGTGGTGCTCGGCCTCTCGGGCGGTGTGGATAGCAGCGTCACGGCGGCGCTCGCGGTGCGCGCGCTTGGGCCCAAGCGGGTCTTCGCCGTGCTGATGCCGGAGGGCGAGTCCGAGCCCGAAAGCCTGGTGCTCGGCCGTCGCATGGCCGAGCATCTCGGCATCGCCCATGTTGTCGAGGAGATCGGGCCGGCGCTCACGGCGCTCGGCTGCTATGCCAGGCGCGATGCGCTGATCCGCCACGTTGCGCCCGGCTTCGGCCCGGGCTGGGGTTGCAAGGTGGTGCTGGACGCAGGGCTGCGCGCGCAGGGCTATAATCTGTCGGCGCTGGTGGTCCGCGACCCGGAGGGGCGCGAGGCACGGCATCGCCTGCCGCACGAGATCTATCTCGGCATCGTCGCGGCGGCGAATATGAAGCAGCGCACGCGCAAGCTGATCGAGTACCACCACGCCGACCGCCTGCATCACGCCGTTGCGGGAACGCCCAACCGGCTGGAATACGACCAGGGCTTCTTCGTGAAGGGCGGCGACGGCCTCGCCGACCTCAAGCCCATCGCGCATCTCTACAAGACCCAGGTCTATGCGCTGGCCGCGGCGCTGGATGTGCCGCCAGAGATCCGCGCGCGGCCGCCCACCACCGACACCTGGTCGCTGCCGCAGACGCAGGAGGAGTTCTATTTCGCGCTGCCCTGGGCCGCGATGGATCTCTGCCTGCTCGCGCTCGATCGCGCCGTGCCGGCGGAGGAGACAGCGCGGGCCACGGGGCTCGACGTGGCCGCCGTCGAGGCTGCCTGGCGCGATATCGCGGCGAAGCGCCGCGTCGCGGCCTATCTCAACTGCCCCCCGCTGCTGGCTGCGCCGGAGGCGGCCTGAGCACCGGGGGGCGGCGCCGGACGGCGCGGCGTTCGGATCGGGGGCGCTGGCCCAGTTCCATGCTGGACGGCGGGCGCTGGATTGGGCAATCAAGGAGGCAATAAACACGGAGGACAACGTCCATGACCCGCCCGATCGGCCGCCGCGCCGCCTTCGGCCTTGCCGCCGCCACCCTGGCCTTGCCCGCCCTGCCGGCCCGCGCCCAGATCGTTGCGCGCAATGCGCGCGTCGTCATCGGCTTTCCGGCCGGCGGATCCTCCGACATCGTCGCGCGGCTTTATGCCGAGCGGCTGCGCGGCATCTACGCGCCAAGCCTGATCGTGGACGGCCGCGTGGGTGCCGCCGGGCGAATCGCGGTCGAACATGTGCGCGACGCGGAGAAGGACGGGACCGCCTATCTGCAGACCCCGGCCTCGATGCTGACGCTGCAGCCGCATGTCTTCCCGCGGGAGGTGCGCTACGACGCGCTGACCGACCTGATCCCGGTCTCCACCGTCTGCACCTTCCCCTTCGCGCTGGCGGTGCCGGCGAGCCACCCGGCGCGGGACTTCGCGCAATTCGTCGCCTGGGCGCGGGCGCAGACGGGGGAGATCCCCTTCGCCTCCCCGGCGGCGGGTTCGGCGCCGCATTTCCTCGGCATCATGCTGGGCAATGCGATCGGCGCGCGCATGACCCATGTGCCCTATCGCGGCGCCGTGCCGGCGGTGCAGGACCTGATCGGCGGGCGGCTGCCGGTGTTCGTGGGCGTACTCGGCGACGTCTCGCCCCAGCATGGGCAGGGCGCGCGGATGCTGGCGATCACCGCCGATGCGCGGAACCCGAAATACGCCGACGTGCCGACCTTCCGCGAGCTCGGCCACCCGTCGCTGTCGAAGGATGAATGGTTCGGCGCGCTGCTGCCGGCCGGCACGCCGGCGCCGATCGTGCAGGGGCTGCATGCCGCGATCGCCCAGGTGGCTCGCCAGCCGGAGATGATCGCCGCGCTGGAGCGGCTGGAGTTCTCGCCCACCGTCTCCGCCAGCCCCCAGGCCTTCGCCGACCGCATCCGCCAGGAGCGCGCGGAATGGGGCCCGGTGGTCCGCGACAGCGGCTTCCAGCCGGAGAACTGAGGCGAAGGACGGCCCGGAGCGGCGGGCGGGGTTGCGCCCCGCCCGCGCCTGAGGCCAGTTAGGCGCCGCGGGCGGGGAAGGGCTCGCCCCAGGATCCATGCCCGACGCGCTCACCACACCTGCAACGACGCGCCATGTCGCACCGCGCCTTCGCGATGCGGTGGCCATCCTGCTTGTCGTGCTTGGCGCGGTGGCCTTCCGCCTGACCTCCTTCATTCCCGCTGTCGTCGACACCGACGAGGGGCTCTACATGGTCCAGGCGCGCGAATGGCTGGCTGGCGGCTGGCCGCTGGTCGCGGCCTGGGACATGCACCCGATCGGCGCGCCGGCGATGTTCGCGCTGGCCTTCCTGGTCTTCGGCGTCTCGGTGGAGGCGGCGCGGCTGCTCGGGATGATCTGCGTCGCGGCGACCGGTGTCGCGCTGTTCTGCGCGGTGCGCGCGGCGGGCGCGCCCAGGGCCATCGGCGTTGGCGCAGGTCTGCTCTATGCGGCCCAATCCGTGCTGCTCAGCGGGCTGTGCACGAATACGGAAATCCTGATCGCGCCATTCGTGACCGCGGCGATGGCGATCGGCATCCGCGGCGCGGTGCGTGCGATGGGCTCGGCGCCGGTGGCGCCGGGCTTCGGCGCCGTCGTCGCGATGGGGCTGCTGATCGGCTGCGCGCTGGTGGTGAAGCAGGTGGTGGTGCCGGAAGGCTGCTTCGCCTTCGCCCTGCTGGTGCTGCCGGCGCTGATCAGGGGCCTGCTGCCCTGGCGTCGGGCCATCGCCATGGCCGCGCTCTATGCCGCGCTCTGCGCGGCGCCCTTCGTGCTGGCGGGCGCGATCTACTGGGCGCAGGGATGGCTCGATCACTACCTGGACGGGTCGCTGCTGGCGCCGTTCCGCTATTCGCTGGAGCGTATCGCGGGGCCGGAAGCCTGGCGCCGGACTGCGGCGGCGGCGCTCGAACTCGGCTTCGGCTTTGCCGCGGCGCTGGTCGCGTTGCTGGCCTGGCGGCCGCGGGATGCGGCGCGCCCCGTGGCGCTGCTGACGGGCTTCGCGGTGATGTGGCTGGCCGTGGCCTCGGCGGCGATCGCCGGGCCGGGTTTCTATTTCGCGCATTACTTTCTGTTGTGGCTGCCGCCGCTGTCCATCCTGGCGGCGATTGGCGCCTGGCAGTTGGCGCTGCTGATGGTGCGGCCCGGCTGGACGCGGATGGGCTTCGGCGGGTTGATCGGGATCATCGCGGGCGCGGCCTGGATGAGCGAGGTGCATCTGCGCGTGGAACGCGGCCCAGGCTGGCCGCATCGCGATCCGGTGCGGGAGGTTGCGGCCGCGGTGGCCGCTGCGGCGGGGCCGGGCGGGGACGCCTTCGTCGCCAACTACCACCCGACCGTCTACATCATCTCCGGCGCGCGGCTGTCCACGCGATTTCCTTTCCCGCCGCATCTGACGGGCGTGTTCGAGGATTTGTCGGACACCAACACGCTCGTGGAACTCGACCGTGTGCTGGCTGCGCAGCCGCGCGCGATCGTGGTGGATCGTGGCTGGATGCACACGATGCGGCCCGAGGCTGCGGCGCGCGTGCTGGCGGCGATCGAGGCGGGCTACGAGCTGTTCGCGACGATCCCCGAACAGCGCGGCCCGGTCGAGATCTGGCGCGCGCGCTGACCGTTCTTCAGGGAGCCGGCAGCAGCGCGGCAGATCGGCCTGTGAGCCAGTAGACCGCAAGCCCGATCCATTCGCGCAGCGCGCCTTCCGCCTGGTTGAGGCGCGTCGGGAAGGGCCAAATGTACCAGAGCGCAGGATCGGTTCCGGTGGTGTAGTTCACCGGCCAGGGCACCACGGACCAGCCCGCGGCGCGGAAACTGCCGACGGCGCGCGGCATGTGGCTGGCAGAGGTGACCAGCAGCCAGGTCTCGCCTGTGCGCGGCTGCACCAGGCGGTGCGTCAGCACCGCATTCTCCCAGGTGTTGCGGCTTTCATCCTCGAAGACGAGACGCCCGGGCGGCAGGCCGAGATCGGCGAACAAGCGCCGCGCGGTGTCGGCCTCCGTCGGGCCGCCGGGGACCACCGAGGCCGAGCCGCCGGTGAAGACCAGCCGTGCCTCCGGATGGCGCAGCGCGAGGGCAACGGCCTCCGTCATGCGCTCGGCGGCGCCGTTCAGCGCGGGGATGCCGTGCGCGGCGGTCAGGTTCTGCTCCACCGCGCCGCCAAGGACGACGATGCCGGCGACCGGGCCTTGCAGGGTGGCGGGGCGCGCGAAGCGGGATTCCAGCGGCAGCAGCAGCGCGGTCGAGACTGGCAGCAGGAAGACGGCGGTGTACCAGCCGAGGCCGAGTGCCAGCGGCCAGCGGCCGAAGCGCCGGCCGCGCCAGAGCAGCGCGAGGCCCGCCAGCGACAGCACCAGCGCCAGCGTGTTCGGGCGCAGCAGCATCCAGAGGATCTTGGATGCCAGGAAGAAGGCCGTCTCCACGACGCTACAGCTCCATCACGCGCATCGGGTGCATGCGCCCGCGCATGAGGTCCGCGAGCGCGAGAAGATTGCCGCGCAGCCGCCCGCGCCGGTCCACCCAGGGCTCGGGCGCGAGGCTGCGCACAAGGTTCATCGCCATGTTGCGCGCGGCCGAGCGCAGCGCGCGGTTCCACGGATAGCTGCCCTTGCGCGCCAGGTAGATGGCATTCGCGACCTGGCTGTAGCCGAGCCGCGTGCCCGCGACGCGCCCCGCCTTGGTGCCGAGATGCACGCCGCGCGCGCCCGTGAGCCGGAGGATGCTGCCATGCGCGCCAAGCCGGCGCGTGAGGTCGAGATCCTCATACCAGGCATAGAGTGGCAGCTGCTCGTCGAAGCGCAGCGCATGGGCCCGCAGCGGCGCGAGGCGCAGCGCCATGTTGCAGCCATAGCCGTTGAAATGCGGCTGCACCGCGAGCGCATCGGGGGGCGGTGTGTCGGCGGCTAGGATCGCGCGGCCTTCTTCCACGGCGATGCCCGGCCCCTTGGCGCCATCGGCGAGCACGGTGCCGGTGGTGACGACGCAAGCGGGATGCGCGCGGAAGACCTGCTCGGTCACCGCGAGGTGGTCGGGCGACGGCAGAAAATCGTCGTCGAGGAACAGCACTGCGTCGCAATCGCCGCAGGCCTCCAGGATGGCGTTGCGCTGCCGCGGCAGGCCGGCGGGGGCGGGGAGGAACTCCACCTCCGGGAAGCGCGCGGGCAGGTCTGCGATATCCTCGGGGCCGACATGGCAGACGATGGTGCGGTCGGGCCGGCGGGTCTGGAGGCGGAGATCGGCCAGCACTTCACCGAGGATCGCGGCGCGGCCGCGGGTTGCGATGCCGATGGCGATGCGCATCACGGCTGTCCCCGCAGCGCTGCGCGCACGCGCCCTGCCGCCGCGTCGGTGCGCCCAAAACCTTCGGCGCGGCCGAGCAGTGTCATGGCGTAGTAGGCGGCATCGCGTGGCCGGCCCTTGAGCAGGCTCAGCACGATGCCCCCGACCGGCCGCACCGCGAAGGGCAGCCAGATGGCGGGTGCCGCGCGATGCCGGCGCAGCGCGAAGCCGAGCCCGCGCCCATAGAGCCGCGCGCGCGCGGTCGCGACATCGGTCAGGCGCTTGTCGGGATGGATGACGCGCAAGCCCGGCTCGTAGCGCGCCGCATGGCCCGCTGCGACGGCGCGCAGCACGAGGTCATTGCCCTCCGCCGAGCCGAGCGGCGTGCCCGGGCCCATCGCCTCATCGAAGCCACCGAGTGCCAGCGCCAGCGGGCGACGGAGCCAGAGGTTGAACTCGATCACGCTCGTCCAGGCATTCGCCGTGTCGATCGCGCCCGCGCTGTCGCGCCAGCGGCCGGAGCCGAGGCCGCCCGCAGGGCTTTCGGCCGGTCCCGTGAGCACACCGAGCGCGGGATCGGCCTCGAAAGCCGAAGCGACGCGATCGAGCAGGCCAGGCGGGTAGAGGCAGTCATCGTCGGGAAATCCCACGATCATCCCGCGCGCGGCGGCCAGCCCAAGGTTGCGCGCATGATTGGCATTGGCGACGCCAGACCGCAGATGCGTCAGCGCGATGCGGCCCGCATAGGGCGCGAGCACGGGAACCAGGCAATCATCGTCATTCTGGTCCACGATGATCGCCTCGGCAGCCTGATCGCCTTGGGCGAGCAGGCTGTCCAGGAATTCAGCGATCTCCGCGGTGCGGCCGCGGGTCGCCATCACCAGGCTGAAGCGCGTCACGGCAGCGCTATCCCGCGCGCGGCGGCCGCGCGCGCAATCGCGGCGTGCAGCTTCGTGCGGAAGGCGCCGTGGGAGAACCGCTCGGCATTGGCGCGGCAGGCCTCAGGCGCGATCGCCAGCGTCTCGAAGCGGCGCACCGCCTCGATCAGGGATGCCGCGGTCTGGGCCGGGAAGAGCACGCCGGTTGCGCCATCCTGGATGATGTCGGCGGCGCCGCCGCGGGCGAAGGAGATCAGCGGCGTGCCGCAGGCCTGCGCTTCCACCATGCCGATGCCGAAATCCTCCTCCGCCGCATAGACGAAGGCGCGGGCAGATTGCAGCAGCGCGACCAGTTCCTGGTGCGGCACGCGGCCGCGGATCAGGATGTTCGGCGCATTGCCGGCCGCGGCCTTCACGCGCGCCATCTCCGGCCCGTCGCCGGCGATGATCAGCTCCCGATCCGGCATGGCGCGGAAGGCTTCCGCGACAAGGTCCACGCGCTTGTAGGGCACGAGGCGCGAGGCGACGACATAGGCGCTGCCTTTCGCGGGGCGGAAGGGGAAGGCGTCGAGGTCCACGGGCGGGTGCACCACCTCGCTCTCACGCCGCCAGGTCTTCCGGATGCGCTCGGCGATCCAGGCGGAATTCGCCAGG
The DNA here is from genome assembly GCA_044348345.1 of Roseomonas sp. Taxonomy (GTDB): domain Bacteria; phylum Pseudomonadota; class Alphaproteobacteria; order Acetobacterales; family Acetobacteraceae; genus Falsiroseomonas. Next base: position 7,193 of record JBIKSZ010000030.1, read on the forward strand.
ATCACATCGGGCCGCGCGGCGGAGGCGTGGTCCCAGGCGCGCATTTTCCCGAGAAGCCAGCGCGTGAGAGCGCCCTTCAGCCCTCGGTCCAAACCGGACTGGCGCAGATACTGGTGCTGCAGGTCCCAGGCGTAGCGCATCGGGGAGTGCACGTAGCTGACATGCAGCGTCGCAGGCCCCGTCAGCACGCCCTTCGCCACGGCATGCGAGGAGGAGAGCACGAGGTCGTAGCCCGAAAGGTCGAACTGCTCGACTGCGAGTGGCATCAGCCCGAGATAGTAGCGGAACCATTTCTGCGCGCGCGGCAGGCGCTGGATGAAGGAGGTGGTGGGCACCTTGCCCTTCAGGAATCTGCGCTCAGAGGCAGGCAGGAAGTCGCAGGTGGCGAAGACATCGGCGTCGGGGAACAACTCCAGCATCTGCTCCAGCACGCGCTCGGACCCTGCATAGGTCTCAAGCCACTCATGGACGATGGCGATCTTCATCGCAGCAATTCCAAAAGCCGCCCTGCGGCGGCATCCCAGGAGTAGAGTTTCGCCCGCGCCGCGCCCGCATGGCGAAGCGTATCCGCGAGGCCGGGTTCGTCGAGCAGCCGCGCGAGGGCGGCTTCGGGCGTTGCCGGGCCTTCGGCGTCGAACCAGAGCGCGGCCTCGCCGCACACTTCCGGCACAGCGCCGGCGCGTGAGGCCAGCACCGGGCAGCCGCACCACATCGCTTCCAGCGGCGGGATGCCGAAACCCTCGTAGCGCGACGGGAAGACAAGGCAGAGCGCGTTTTCGTACAGCGCGCGCAATTCGCCATCCGTGACGCGGCCGAGCAGGCGCACGCCAGACCCAGTGGCATCGGCCGCGCCGCGGAAGGCGCCGGATTCCACCGCCCCGGCGACGGCCAGCACCATGCCGCGCGCGGCGAGCAGCGCCGCGGCCTTCTCCAGCGCGCCGAGGTTCTTATGAGCGGCGCGCGTGCCGACCGCGAGCGCGAAGCCGCGCGGCGCGAGGCCGTGGCGGGCGAGCACCTCCGTCTCCGCCGGGGTGCGCAGCACATGCTCGCCGCCTTCCGGCATGACGCCGATGCGCGAGGGGTCGAGGCCAAGGCGGGCCGCCAGGCGCCCGCGCGAGAATTCCGAGACGGTGAGGATGCGCGCGCCGCGGCGCGGTAGCGCCCAATGCAGCGCGCGGTACCAACTGCGGAAGGCCAGCGAATAGCTTTCGGGCGTGTCGAAGACGCCGGCATCGTGGATCACCACCGCCTGCCGCGCGCCACGCCGCAGCGGCGCGGTGTTGCCGAGGTTGAGCAGCATGTCGCCGCCCGCCGCGCGCGGCAGGTCGAGCTGCTCCCAGGCCTGGCCACTGCGGGAGCCCACAATCTCGACCGGCAGTTCGTCGAAGCGCGCCGGCGCACCCTGCGGTGCGAGCAGGCGCAGCTTCGTGCCGCGCGCGGCCAGCGCGCGCGTGACTTCGGCGGCGAAGCGCTGAACGCCGGTGGTCTTCTGCGTCAGGAAGCGCGCATTGATCGCGAGCGTCATGCGGGCTCGCCTTTCAGCACGGCGCGGAGGCGCCAGGGGCGGCGGAGCAGGCCGGCGGCGTTGCGCCGATCCGCCTCGCTCAGCGCCATGGCGGCGGCGACGGTGAAGGCCGCGAGCGCCACCACGCCCAGGCCAAGCAGCGTCCATGTCGTCTGCACGGCCAACATCGTCACCAGCCCGATCCCGCCCACGGCCAGCGGCAGCGCGAGGGCGCGCGCGGCCTCGGCGGCGGCCGGGTAGAGCCGCGCGACGAACCACAGCCGGCCCGCGACATCCGCCGCGCAGCGCGCCGCCCAGGCGGCGGCCGCGCCCTCGATGCCGAAGCGCAGCAGCAGCAGCGCCGAGAGCGGCAGGAACAGCGCCGCCTGCGCGAGTTGCCATTTCGCGTTGATGTCGGGCCGGCCGATCGCGTCCAGCAGCGCGCCCGGCGCGAAGGCTGCGCAGGAGAAGAAGATGCCCACGGCCAGGATCTGCAGCACCGCCCCGCCGCCCTCGGCAAAGGCGGCGCCGAGCCAGAGTCGCAGCAGCCACGGCCCGGCGGCGACCAGCAGCAGGCAGGCTGGCAACACCGCGGCCAGCATCAGCAGCGCGCCGCGCCGCAACAGCCCTGCGGTGGCGACCGCATGGGTGAGATAGGCCGAGGCCATGGCCGGCAGCAGCGCCTGGGACACGGCGACCGGCAGGATCCACATCCGCATCACCAGATCGAGCGGCGTCGCATAGAAGGCGACTGCCGAGAGGGTCAGCAGCGCGCCGATCAGGAAGCGGTCGGCATAGAGCAGCGCCTGGGTGAGGATGCCCGAGGCACTCATCCACCCGCCCATGCGCACCAGCGGCCCGACCAGCGCAAGCCGGGGCAGGGCGGGCCCAAGCCCCGGCAGGTCGCGCCGCGCCAGCCAGAGATAGGCGATGGTGTTCGCCAGCCGTGCGGCCAGCAGCACCAGGATGACGCCAACCAAGCTCTGCCATACCGCCAGCACCAGCACGGGGCCGAGATAGTAGAAGGTCGAGACCGGGATGCTGACGAGGTTCGCCGCCCGGAAGCGCTGATACGCGGCCAGCGCTCCCCAGAGCGCGGCATTCACCACCACCAGCGGCGCAGCCAGGCAGAGCAGCCGGAACGCCGCGACGGCTTCGGCCTGCAACTCGGGCGGGGTGTTCAGCACGCGCTCGACCAGCAGCGGCACGCCGGCGAAGGCGAGTGCGGCGATCGCGCAGCTGACCAGGGCCAGCGCGGTGATGGCCGCGCTGGCCAGCGCGGCCGCGCCCGCCTGCTCCCCGGCGCCGATGCGGGCCGACAAGGCGCGGGTCAGCGCGGCGCCGACGCCCAAGTCGAAGACCCCAAAGACGCCAACCAGCGCGAGGGCGAGAGTGAACAGCCCCCAGCGCTCGATCCCCATCTGGTGCACCAGGATCGGTGTGAGGGCGAGGGCGAGCAGCAAGGGCAGGCCGCGCCCGGCGGCGTTCCAGAGCGTGCCCGACAGGAGCCGCCCGGCGGAGGCGCGTTGTTCGGCCGTCTCGGCCATGAGCTCCGCCATTCCTTCGTTCCGGCTGCCGCGGCGGGTATGCCGCGCGCGACAGCCCTTGCCTAGCGTTGCCCCGCCGTCAGGCGGCGCCCCGTCAGTAGGCGCCGCGGCGGGCCAGCACGGCCGCGGGGGTGCGCAGCAGGATCTTCACATCGGTGAGGAGCGAGGGGTGCGTGACATAGGCGACGTCGAGCGCGACGCGCTGCGCATAGGAGGTCTCGCTGCGGCCGCTGACCTGCCAGGGGCCGGTGATGCCGGGGCGCACGGCCATGTAGTGCTGCGCGGCCGGGCCATAGAAGGCCGCGAGCTCCGCGGCCTGCACCGGGCGCGGGCCGACCAGGCTCATCTCGCCCTTCAGCACGTTGATCAGCTGCGGCAGCTCATCCAGCGAGGTGGCGCGCAGGATGCGGCCGATCCAGGTGACGCGCGGGTCGGCCTTCAGCTTGCGCGTCGCCTCCCACTCCGCGCGCGCGGCGGCGTTGGTGGCCAGCAGCGCGGCGAGGCGACGGTCGCTGTCCATCACCATCGAGCGGAATTTGAGGCAGCCGAACAGCCGCCCGCCGCGGCCGACGCGCTCATGCGCGAAGAAGACCTTGCCGCCATCCATCTTCACCAGCGCGGCGATCACTAGGAAGGCCGGCAGCGCCAGCAGCAGCAGCGTGCCCGCGCCGAGCATGTCGAGCGCCCGCTTCGCCGCCGGGCGCAGCATATCCGCCAGGCCCTGCGGCGCGGCGGCCGCGACCGGCGGCTGGACGATGGCGGAGCGCTTCGTCTCGGGCTCGCGGGCGAGCGTCTGGACGGCTTCCAGGCCAGGCATTGAGGTCCTCGTGGGCGGGGGCAACCCGCCTCTCCTCGGGGGGTGGGCTTCGCCCCGGGACCCTCCCGGCGCGGCCGCCGCGCCATCTGGCGCTTCGAGCCTGCCGGTTCAATCCTGCGACGGAACCCTTTTCACGCTTAGGGATACAGGGCGGCCCCGGCGGGTTTGCGACGGGGTTGCGGCGGGATTGTGGCGCGTGCCCATCGAAGCTCCGGCCGAGGATATTCGCCACCTCGCGTCGATTTTTCGGGCATTGCTGCCCCAGTTCTGCCATGATCGGGGCATGGGTCAGATCCTGCTTCTCCACAGGCCGTCCCTGATGCGACGGGCCCCCGACCGGCACGCCGACCCGCCACGGCCGCGGGACCCCGCCGCCGCGGCGCGCGGCATCCTGTACGGTTTGGCGTTGTCCTGCCTCGGCTGGATCGCGCTGGCGCTGCTGGTGCCTCGGCTCTGGTAGCGCGGCGCTTGCCGCAGCTGGGCGGCTGGACGCCGGGGGCGCCGACCCGATAGAGGGTCCGGGCGGCGCCCGCGGGGCGCCTTGCCCCAAGGATTGGCCGTCTGTCCCGCTCCTCTGCCCTTGCCTATGCGTCGGCGCTCGCGCTCGGGCTCGTGCTGGCGCTGCACCTGTTTCCGCTGGATTTCCTGTTTCCCACGGCGGGCGGCGCCTGGCGGCCGGTGGGGGATGCGGCGCAGCACGCGATCGCGCAGCGCTACCTGATCGCCGATGCCTGGCGCTGGCCGCCGACGCTCGCGGCCAATCTCGACACGCAGCAGGGCGGGCTCAACACCGCCTTCGCCGACTCGATCCCGGCGCTGGCGCTGACGCTGAAGGCCCTCCGCCCGTTGCTGCCGGAGGGGTTTCACGGCGTCGGGCTGTTCTACGGGCTTGCCTGGTTGTTGCAGCCGGTGGCGGCGGTCTTCGCGCTGCGGAGCGCTGGCGAAAAGCGGCTGCTGCCGGCGCTTGGCATCGCGCTGGCGGCCTCCGCCATGCCGGCCTGGATCGGGCGCTTCGGCCATGCGGCGCTGTGCGGGCATTTTCTGCTGTTGCTCGGCCTTGGCCTTTATCTGCGGCTGCTGCGCGCGCCCTCCGCGCGGCTCTGGGTGGGCGCGGTCGGGCTGCAGGTGCTGGCGCTGCTGGTGCACCCCTATCTGGCGCTGATGACGCTGGCGCTGCTGGCCGCCGTGCCGGCGACGCGGCTGCTGCGGGGCGAGCTGCCCTTCGGCGCGGCGGCGGGGCTGGGGGCCGCGGTCGCCGCCGTGCTGCTGGTGATGCTGGGCTTCGGCTATCTCGGCGCGGCCGGGGATGGTGGGTTTGGGATGTTCGCGATGAACCTGCTCTCGCCGGTCTGGCCGGCGGGGTCGGGGCTGATCGGCCTGCCCTGGTCGCCGCAGCTTGATGCCACCGGCCATGGCGGGTGGGAGGGCTATAATTGGCTCGGCCTTGGCCTTTTGCTGGGGCTGGCCGCCGCCGTCGCCGCCCGGCCGGCGGAGGCCGCGGCAATGCTCCGCCGCCATGCCGGGCTCGCGCTCGTGCTGCTGGCGCTGGTGGCGCTGGCGGTCAGCCATCGGGTGGGCGTCGGCGGGCGGATCGTGCTCGATCTCGGGCCGGTGCCGGGGGCGCTCGAGCAGTTCCGCGCCTCGGGGCGCTTCTTCTGGCCGGTGGCCTATGCGCTGCTGCTCGGCACCATGCTGCTGCTGGCGCGCCGCGCGCCGCTGCTGTGCCTGGTCGCGGGGCTGATCCAGTTCGCCGATGCCGCGCCGCTCCGCGCGGCGATCGCGGGCTGGGCCGGGCAGCGCGCGACCTGGACCGTGGACGCGCCGGCGCTGCGCGCGGAATTCGCCGCCGCCTCGCAGCTCACCCTGCTGCCCTCCTGGCCCTGTGTCGAGAAAGCCGGCGGCGATGCGACCTATGCGCTGCTGCTGGAGACGCTCTCACTGGCCGCGGAGCGCGCGGTGCCGGCGAGCACCATGTATGTCGCGCGCTGGCGCACGCCGCCCGCCTGCCGCGATGCGGCGCTCGCCGCCGCGCCCTTCGCGCCGGGCGAGCTCCGGCTGATCCTGCCTTCGGCTCAGGCCGCGTTGGCGCCGCTCGTGCCCGATGGCGCGCGGCGCTGCGTGCCGATGGGTGTGGCGCCGGGCGCGCTGCTCGCCTGCCGCGCCTCGCCCGAGGGCAGGTGACGCTCCAGGATGTAGAGCGGGCGTCCCTTGGTCTCGTTGAAGACGCGGCCGAGATACTCGCCGATGATGCCGAGCGTCATCAGCTGCACGCCGCCCAGGAACAGCACCACCGCCATCAGGCTCGGATAGCCCGCGACCGGGTTTCCCCAGATCAGCGTCTTCAGGATGATCTGCGCGCCGAAGATCGCCGCGAAGACCGCGGTGACGAGACCCAGATAGGTCGCGACCTTCAGCGGCCCGACGGTGAAGCTGGTGATACCCTCCAGGCTGAAATTCCAGAGCTTCCAGTAATTCCACTTCGTCGTGCCCGCGGCGCGCGGTGCGCGGTCGTACAGCACGGGCGTGGAGGGGAAGCCGACCCAGGCGAAGAGCCCCTTCATGAAGCGGTGGTGCTCGCGCAAGGCCAGCAGCGCATCGAGCGACCGGCGGCTCATCAGGCGGAAATCGCCGGTGTTGGCGGGCAGCTGCACCTTGCCGCCGATCCGCTGCATGACGCGGTAGAAGCCGGCGGCCGTTGCCTTCTTCACCCAGGTCTCGCCCTCGCGCATGCGGCGCTGGGCATAGGCGACGTCGAAGCCTTGCTGCCAGGCGGCGACGAGGTCTGGGATGACCTCCGGCGGGTCCTGCAGGTCGGCGTCGATCACCACCACGGCATCGGTGGCCGCCGCGTGGTCGAGGCCAGCGGTCAGCGCGATCTCCTTGCCGAAATTGCGCGAGAGATTGACCACCGCGACGCGGGGATCGGCCGCCTGCAGCGCCAGCATGATCTGCAGCGTCTGATCGCGGGAGCCGTCATTGACATAGACGACCTCGAAGGGAAGGCCGATCGCCTCCATCACCGGGATGATGCGGGCCTGGAAGGCGGGCAGCACTTCCTGCTCGTTATAGGCGGGAACGACAACGGAGATCGCCGGCCGGGTCTCCGGCGCGGCGCGCAGAGGCAGCGGCGTGGCGGGCGGGGTGGTCTGGTGCATGGGGCCTCAGTGCCTCGGGCTTGCGGCAGTGCTGGCGCAGGATCGTGTCAGCCTTGGGGCCATGTTGCGCTTCCGGCCCGGTGGCGTGCTGCCGATCTGTGCGCCTCCGCGCCCGAGGTCAACCGCGCTTCGGCGCCGATCACGCCGCTGGCATCGCTCCGCGGGCGGGTGCCGCCCCCAGATGCGCGCGCCGCGCGCGGGGCTTGCCGGCGGCGAAGCGGGCGCGGGCGGCGGCGATGGCAGCCGGCCCCGGCTCCTCCGCGGCATAGCCGATGCCCCAGACGGTGCGCAGGATCTCCGCCGCGCCGGCTGCGGCCAGCTTCCGGCGCAGCTTGCAGACGAAGACGTCCACGATCCGCGCCTCCGGCCCGTCCTCCCCGCCATAAAGCCGGGCCATGCAGGCCTCCTTGCCGAGCACCGTGCCGCGGCGGAGCAGCAGCATCTCCAGCACGTCATATTCGCGCCGCGTGAGCCGAACGGGGCGGCCATCCACCGCGACGGCCTGGCGGGCCTGGTCCAGCAGGACATTGCCGCAGGCGATCTCGGCCGAGCGGTGGCCGAGCGTGCGGCGCTGCAGCGCTTGAAGCCGCGCCAGCAGCAGTGGCAGCGGCGCCTGCAGCGCCAGCACGTCATCGGCGCCGGCATGCAGCGCGTCGCTCTCCGCCATCGGGTCGGGCTGGGCAGCGAGCACCAGCACGGGCAGGGCGAGGCCGCGGCGGCGGATCTCACGCAGCGCGGGCAGGGCGGCGGTGCAGCTGCCGACGACCGGCAGGGCCAGGTCGAAGGGGCCGCACAGCGCCGCGATGGCGGGCAATTCGCCGAAGGATTCGGCCGTCTCCGTCCGGAGCCCCGCCGCGGCCAGGCGCCGCGGCAGGTCGGCGCGGTCCTGGTCGAGGAAACCAATGAGCAGCCGCATGCCGGGCCTCGCGCTGGTGTATTCGTGGCGCGCAAGCCTGCCGCGCCTCGCGGGTGACATATCGCGGATCTGTGAGGCCATCAATATAAAGTATACAATTAGAGTCTGTGATGCTGGGTCCGGACCCGTCACGCCACGCACCGCCGGGCCGGGATGGGCGCTCAGGCGGCCGCTTGGGCCGCGGCCGGCTGGTCGGCCGGGGCGCCCGACAGGGTCCTGAAGAAGGCGATCACCGTGCCGACGCGCGGATCGGCCACCCGATAGCGGATGCGCGTGCCCGTCCGCCGCGTGGCCACCAGCCCTTCCTCCCGCAACCGGGAGAGGTGCTGCGACATGGCGGGCTGCGAAACCCCGGCGCGGCGCGCCAGTTGGCCGACCTCCGCCTCGCCCTCCGCGATGAGGGTGCAGAGCACGAGCAGCCGGTGCTCATTGGCCAGCAGCCGGAGCATCGCCGCCGTGTCGGTCGCGCCCTGGCCGAGCACGTCCTCGAGGGGCGAAAGGGTCTGTCCCATGCCTGCCTCCCTTATCATCCCGGGCGTCGCCGATGGCGGGCAATACCGCCGAACTGCAACCGATGATTGTCGGCTGCGCGGGATACAGCCCGTGCCGCGGGACGGCAAGACCGTCGGGGTGGCAGACGGCACCGCCGCAGGGGCGACCGATTCGGCCCGGCCGCCGATTCCGCCCGCGCGGTTCCGGCGCTAGCCTCCGGCTTCCCCGCGGCGACGCTGCGCGGCCATCAGGACAGGATGACGATGCCCTCCGACCCTACGCGCGCGCTGCATCGCGTGGCCCGCTTCGCCTTCTGGCAGGACCCCGCCTTCGCTGAGACGCTGGGCGCTGCTGGCGTCCCGCTCACCACTATCCCGCTCGATGCGCCGGAGGCCGAGGCCTGGGCGGCGCTGGAGCAGGCGGAGGTCTACCAGGTCTCCTCCGCCAAGGATGAGCTGATGCAGCGCTTCTTCGCGACGGAGGCGCTGCTGGCGCGCTGCCCGCGGCTGCATTGCGTTTCCGCCAACGGGGCGGGATTCGACACGGTGGATGTCGCGGCCTGCACGCGCGCGGGCGTGCTGGTGGTGAACCAGGCGGGATCGAACGCCGTCTCGGTGGCCGAGCACACGCTCGGCTTCATGCTCGACCTCGGCAAGCGGCTGTCGGAGAGCGACCGCAGGCTGCGCACGGATCGCGGCTATTCGCGTGAGGATCTGATGGGCACCGAGATCTCGGGCAAGGTGCTCGGGCTGATCGGCATCGGCCATGTCGGGTCGCGCGTTGCGGCGCTGGCGCGCGCCTTCGGCATGCGGGTGCTGGCGCATGACCCGCTGCTGCCGGCCGAGGAGGTGGCGCGGCGTGGCGCGGAGCCGGTGGCGCTGGATGCGCTGCTGGCGCAAGCCGATGTGGTGTCCGTGCATTGCCCGCGCGATGCGGCGACGAAGGGGATGATGAACGCGGCCGCCTTCGCGCGGATGAAGCGCGGCGCCTGGTTCCTCAACACCGCCCGCGGCGGCATCCATGACGAGTCGGCGCTGCATGCTGCGCTGGTCTCGGGGCAGGTGGGCGGGGCGGGGCTCGATGTGTGGGACATCGAGCCGCCGCCGCTGGATCACCCGCTGCTGAAGCTGCCGAATGTGGTCGCCAGCTTCCACACCGCCGGCGTGACGGTGGAGGCGCGGCGGGCCATGGCGCAGTGGTCGGCCGAGCAGCTGATCGGCCTGTTCCGCGGCGAGAAACCGCCGCGGCTGGTGAACCCCGAAGCCTGGCCCGCCTGGCAGCGCCGCTTCAACTGAAGACGGCGATCCCCGCGACAAGCGCGGCCGTGGCCATGCCCGCCGCACGCAGCGCGACCTGCTGGCCGCGCTGCGCTGCGCCGGCGGCCAGCAGCAGCCCCGCGCCATGCAGCGCGGCGGTCGCCGCCAGGATGCCGAGCTCATAGCCGAAGGCGCCGCCCACGGCTTCCGTGCCATGCGCATGGCCGTGCAGCAGGCCGAAGGCCGCGACCATCGGCAGGGCGAGCGAAGCCGGCAGCCGCCGCGCCGCGCCGACCAGCGCGCCGAGCACGATGACGGACGCCAGGATGCCGGCCTCGACGCCCGGCAGCCCGAGGCCCGCCATGCCGAGCGCGCCGCCAACTGCCATACCGCCCAGAAAGCCGGCCGGCAGCAGCCAGGCCAGCCGCCCGCCGAGCAGCCCGGCCCAGAGGCCGATCGCCACCATCGCCGTGAGATGGTCAAGCCCCGTCAGCGGATGCAGCAGGCCTGTCGCGAAGCCATGCACATGGTCGCCGCCCGGATGGGCCAGCGCGGGCAGAGGCGCGAGCGCGGCCAGCGCCGCGGCGAGAAGGGTGAGGCGGCGCATCAGGCGGCCCCCCCGCGCTGGGTCAGGCCGCCGGCCTTGAGGATGAAGGATGCGATCTCGGCCACGCCGTTATTCTCCTTGAGGTTCGTGAACATGAAGGGCCGCTGCCCGCGCATCTTCCGCGCGTCGCGATCCATGACGCTAAGATCCGCGCCGACCAGCGGCGCGAGATCGGTCTTGTTGATGACCAGCAGGTCACTGCGCGTGATGCCAGGGCCCCCCTTGCGCGGGATCTTGTCGCCGGCGCTCACATCGATGACGTAGATCGTCAAATCCGCCAGCTCCGGGCTGAAGGTGGCGGCGAGGTTGTCGCCACCGCTTTCGATGAACAGGATTTCCAACTGTGGGAAGCGCTGCGACATCTCCGCCACGGCGGCGAGGTTGATCGAAGCGTCCTCGCGGATCGCGGTGTGCGGGCAGCCGCCGGTCTCGACGCCCATGATGCGGTCGGGCGCGAGCGCGCCGGAGCGCGTCAGGAACTCCGCATCCTCCTTGGTGTAGATGTCGTTGGTGATGGCCGCGACCTCATTGGCCTCGCGCATCGCCTTGCAAAGCCGGTCCACCAGCGCGGTCTTGCCCGAGCCGACGGGGCCGCCGACGCCGACGCGGAAGGGTCCATTCGCCGTCCGATGACCGGAGCGCACGGCGTGCGCGGAGGTCTGAATCGGCCGGCCATCGATGTCGATCATGATCTGAACAGCCTCGTGTATTGCGTCTCGTGGCGCAGGGAGAAGAGGTCGAGCAGCACGGCCGCGCTTCCGAGTTCGTCGGTGGCATGCACTGCGACTGCCGCATCGGTGGCGCGCGCGATCGATGGCAGCAGTGCGGCGGTGGCCACCTGCCCATCCGTCTGGCCGAGCGGCACCAGCCGCACGCCGGCAGAGACGATGTTGGCGGCAAACGCCGCAAGCCAGCCATGGCAGGCGGCGCGTAGCGGGATGGCATGGCAGGCCGCCGCCGCGCCGAAAGCGACCGCATGCGTCAGCCGTCCCGCATGGCGTGCTGCGAAAGCGGCGAAGCGCGGCTCGGGCCAGGCGGCGCTGGTCACCTGCGCGAAGGCAGCACCCGGCTGGGTGGCTTCCAGCGCGAGTTCCGCCGTGCCGCGCCAGGCGGCGGCCAGCTCCGTGATCTCATCGAGCGCGGCGTCGTCGCTGTTCGCCGCCGCGCGCCAGGCGAGCGCGAGCAGCCCGGCATCCACGCCGCCCGCGCCGTGCAGCAGCGCGGCCTCGGCATAGGCGACGAGGTTCTCCCGGTTTGTCACCGCGCCTTCCTCCACCGCCATCTCCAGCCCGTGGCTGTAGGAGAAGGCGCCGATCGGATAGGCGGGCGACAGCCAGGCCAGCAGCCGCGCCTGCACCGCGTCATCCATGATGGTGGTCGCAGCCATCGTGATGGTGATGGTCGTGGTCGTGGTCGTGGTCGTGATCGTGGCTGTGGCTGTGGCTGTGGCCGTGGTGATGGCGATGCCCGTGGCCATGCCCATGCCCATGGGCGTGCGCATGCCCGCCATAGGCGCCGCCTTCCGGGTTGAAGGGCGCGGCGACGTGGCGCGTGGTGGCGCCCAGCCCCTGCAGCATCGCAACGATGACATGGTCGTCGCGGATCAGGATGCGCCCCTCGCCGATCTCGGCCGGCAGGTGCCGGTTGCCGAGATGCCAGGCGAGCCGCAGCAGATGCCGCGGATCGGCGGAGGTCACCTCCACCAGCGTCTCGGCCGCGGCGCGCACGCGCACATAGCCGCCGGTCGCGAGCGCCAGCCCGTCGCCCTCCTGCAGCACCTGCGCCTCCGGCAGGTCGAGCAGGAAGGCGAGCCCGCCTTCGCCGGTATAGAGCCGCCGGCGGCGCCAGCGATCGTCGAACTCGACCGTGACCGTGTCGCGCGCCTCGGCCTCCGGCCAGGTGCCGGCGGGCGCGACGGCAGTGGCGCGGGGGATCGCTTCGTCCATGCGCGCCTCAGAACAGGAAGTAGCGCTGCGCCAGCGGCAGCAGCTTCGCCGGTTCGCAGATCAGCAGCGCGCCATCCGCGCGGACCTCGTAGGTTTCGGGGTCCACCTCGATCTTCGGCAGCGCGGTGTTGAGCTTCATGTCCTTCTTGCCGATGTTGCGGTTGCCCGAGACAGCGAGCAGCGGCCGCGTCAGCCCGAAGGCATGTGCGATGCCTTCCTCGATGCCCGCATGGCTGACGAAGGTGACGGCCGAGAGCGTATTGGCACGCCCATAGGCGCCGAACATCGGCCGGTAATGCACGGGCTGCGGCGTCGGGATGGAGGCATTGGGGTCGCCCATCGGCACCATGGCGATGGTGCCGCACTTGATGATGTAGTCGGGCTTGGCCCCGAAGAAGGCCGGGTTCCACAGCACGAGGTCCGCGAGCTTGCCGACCTCGATGCTGCCCACATGCTGCGAGACGCCCTGCGCGATGGCAGGGTTGATCGTGTATTTGGCGACGTAGCGCTTCACGCGCGCATTGTCGTTCTCGCCAGTTTCCTCCGGCAGGCGGCCGCGCTGCAGCTTCATCTTATGCGCGGTCTGCCAGGTGCGGATGATGACCTCGCCGACGCGGCCCATGGCCTGGCTGTCGGACGACATCATGCTGATCGCGCCCATGTCGTGCAGGATGTCCTCGGCCGCGATCGTCTCCTTCCGGATGCGGCTTTCGGCGAAGGCGACGTCTTCCGGGATGCGCGGGTCGAGGTGATGGCAGACCATGAGCATGTCGAGATGCTCATCCACCGTGTTGACGGTGTAGGGCATCGTCGGGTTGGTGGAGCTCGGCAGGAAATTCGGCTCTCCCACCACGCGCAGGATGTCGGGCGCATGGCCGCCGCCGGCGCCTTCGGTGTGGAAGGCCTGGATGGTGCGCCCGCCGACCGCGCGGATGGTCTCGTCCACGAAGCCCGCTTCGTTCAGCGTGTCGGTGTGGATCGCGACCTGGATGTCGTACTGGTCCGCGACGCGCAGGCAGGTGTCGATGGCCTTCGGCGTCGTGCCCCAATCCTCATGCAGCTTCATCGCGCAGGCGCCCGCCCTGATCTGCTCCTCAAGGCCGCCGGGCAGCGCTGCATTGCCCTTGCCGAGGAAGCCGAGATTCATCGGGAAGGCCTCGGCCGCCTGCAGCATGCGCTGCATGTGCCAGGGCCCGGGCGTTGCGGTGGTCGCCAGCGTGCCATGCGCGGGGCCCGTGCCGCCGCCGAACATGCTGGTGATGCCCGAGGCCAGTGCTTCCTCGATCTGCTGGGGGCAGATGAAGTGGATATGCGGGTCGATGCCGCCCGCGGTCAGGATGCGGCCTTCGCCGGCGATGATCTCGGTGCCCGGGCCGATGATGATGGTGACACCGGGCTGCGTGTCCGGGTTGCCTGCCTTGCCGATGGCGGCGATGCGCCCTTCCTTCAGCCCGACATCGGCCTTGTAGATGCCGGTCCAGTCCAGGATCAGCGCATTGGTGATGACGGTGTCCATCGCGCCGTTGGCGCGCGTGACTTGCGACTGCCCCATGCCGTCGCGGATCACCTTGCCGCCGCCGAACTTCACCTCCTCCCCATAGGTGGTCAGGTCGCGCTCGACCTCGATGACGAGGTCGGTGTCAGCCAGGCGCAGCCGGTCGCCGGTGGTTGGGCCGAACATGCCGGCATAGGCGCGGCGGGATAGCTTCATCGCCATGTCAGAGCTTCCCTTCCGTCTCGCCGCGGAAGCCGTGCACGATGCGCGCACCGGCGAAAGGGATCAGCCGCACGCGCCGCGACTGCCCAGGCTCGAAGCGCACCGCCGTGCCGGCGGGGATGTCGAGCCGCTGGCCGCGCGCCGCCGCGCGGTCGAAGGCGAGCGCGGGGTTGGTCTCGGCGAAGTGGTAATGGCTGCCGACCTGCACCGGGCGGTCGCCGGTGTTGGCAACGTCCATCTCGGTCACGGGGCGGCCGGCATTGATCTCGATCTCGCCCTCGGCGGGGAACAGCTCTCCGGGGATCATCGGCGCGCTCATCGGATCGGCTCGTGGACGGTGACGAGCTTGGTGCCGTCGGGGAAGGTGGCCTCGACCTGGATCTCGTGGATCATCTCGGCGATTCCCTCCATCACCTGCGCGCGCGTCAGCACGGTGCCGCCGTCGCGCATCAGCTCGGCGACGCTGCGCCCGTCGCGGGCACCTTCCACGACGAAATCGGTGATCAGCGCGATGGCTTCGGGGTGGTTGAGCTTCACGCCGCGCTCCAGCCGCCGGCGCGCGACCTGCGCGGCCATGGCGATCAAGAGCTTGTCCTTTTCCCGTGGCGTCAGGTTCATGCCCTACCTCCAGCGATCGCCCAGAATGATCCGGCCCGGTTCATGTGCGCCAGAGCCTCGGCAGCCGGGCCGGATGCCCGAACGCCGCCTGGCGCAGCGTAGCAATGGCCGTGCCGAGCGCCGCGCGCACGGCGCTGGCCTCCCCGGCCCAGCGCGCGATGAGAAGGCCGGGGGCGACCAGCCCCGCCCCGCCCGCCGCCAGGTCGCGCGCCGCGGCACGATGCTCGGCCGCGTCCGGCGCGGCCAGCAGCAGCGTCGCCACCGCGCCGGCGCCGTCCAGCACGAAGCGGCGGTCGAGCGCCGCTGTGGGCTCGGCGAGGCTCAGCGCATCGGCCCAGATCAGCCGCCCGTCGCGCCGGACGCGCCAGGCATCGTGCAGCGATCCGTGCCGGAAGCGTTCGCCCCGCGCCGCGCGGCCGAACACCAGCATCTCCGCCGCCAGCAGCCGCGCGCCGGGCGCGAGCGCGATGTCGAGCCGGCGGGAGAGGCGGGCACCCTCGAACAGGATCGTCTCCTGCGGGAGCCATTCGCAGCAGGCGTTTTCCCCGAAATTGAGGGATGATGCGATGCGCGTCTCCGCGCCGAGGCTACGATAGATCTTCTCCGCCGCCGGGGTTGTCGCGGTGAAGCGCGCACCCTCTTCCAGCGTGAGCATGACGGACAGCGCATCGCCCCCCGCCAGCCCGCCCGCAACATTGACGAAGGCGCCGAGCGTCGGGTCGCCGGG
>JBIKSZ010000031.1:0-22436 GCA_044348345.1 Roseomonas sp.
CTCGCTCCCAGCATCTTTTGAGCGTAAGCTGCACCGCACCATAACCGCCCGAGGTTGTCCCCGGATGCGCGACCCAAGGCCGAGCCACCCACCTCTTCCCGCACGGCGATCCCTACTCCGGGCCGGCGCGGGCCTCGCGCTCGGCGCCGCCCTGCCGGCCTGCGCCCTGCCGCAGCGCGAGCCCGCCGTGCCGCGCGGCCGGTCCGGCCAGGCGACCGTGCTCGGCCTCCCGAACGAACGCTTTCGCCTGGTGCTGCCGGAAGGCCAGCGGGCGATCGAACGCGAGTTCCTGGACGCCCAGGCACGCCAGCGCCGCCATCTTGGCCTGGCGGCCGACGCCGTGCTGCCCACGGTGGATGCGCTCGCGGTCTCCGGCGGCGGGGAGAATGGTGCCTTCGGGGCGGGGCTGCTGAATGGCTGGACCGAGCATGGCTCGCGCCCGGTCTTCGACCTGGTCACCGGGGTTTCCACCGGTGCGCTGACCGCGCCCTTCGCCTTTCTTGGCCCGGCCTATGACGATCCGCTCAGGCGCGTCTACACGGACATCACGCCCGATCGCGTACTGGTCCGCCGCTGGCTGACCGCCGCGCTCTTCAATGACGGGCTGGCCGATACCGGGCCGCTGTTTGCCACCATCTCGGAGTATCTCGACGAGCCGATGCTGGCCGCCATCGCCCGCGGCTATGACGAGGGGCGGCTGCTGCTGGTGGCGAGCGCCGACCTCGACGCGCAGACGCCGGTGATCTGGAACATCGGCGCCATCGCGAAAAGCGGGCATCCCCGCGCGCTCGATACCATCCGCCGCGTGCTGCTGGCCTCCGCCGCCATCCCCGGCGCCTTCCCGCCGGTGATGTTCGACGTGACGGTGGAGGGGCGCCCGCACCAGGAGATGCATGTGGATGGCGGCACCTTCGTGCAGGCCTTCCTCTACCCCTCCTCCGTCACCCACGCGCGGCGGGAGGCGATCGCGGCCGGGCGGCGCGTGCCGCCTGCGCGCGCCTGGATCATCCGCAACGGGCGGCTCGATGCGGAATGGGCGGCGGTGGACCGGCGCGCGATCAGCATCGCCGGGCGGGCCGTCAGCACCATGACGGCTGCGAGCGGCTACAACGATGTGGTGCGGATGTATTTCGTCACCCGCCAGGACGAGGTGGAGTTCAACCTGGCCTTCATCGGCCCAGATTTCACCGAAAGCTTCACCGAACCCTTCGAGCAGCGCTACATGCGCGCGCTCTATGCCTATGGCCAGGCCCGCGCCCAACGCGGCTTCGAGTGGACAAAGGTGCCGCCGATGGTGTGAGCTTTGCTGCCTCAGGCGCCGGCGCGCGCGGCGGGCCGCCTTGGTGGCGCGACTCAGGCCGTCAGCTTCTCCATCGCGGCCTCGTCAGCCTCGAGGTTGGCATAGACCTGCTGCACATCGTCATGGTCGTCGAGCGCGTCGAGCAGCTTCAGCACCTCGGCCGACTTCTCCTCGTCGAGGGCAAGCATGGTGGAGGGCCACCATTCGAGCCGCCCGGCCTCGGCCGTGCCGAAGCGGGCTTCGAGCGCATCGCGCACCGCGGCGAAATCCTCGACCGAGGTCGAGACCTCGTGCCCTTCCTCACCGCTCTCGACATCCTCGGCGCCGGCCTCGATCGCCGCTTCCAGCATGGCGTCGGCGCTGGCCGCTGCGGCGGGGTAGCGCAGCACGCCCTTGCGCTCGAACTGGAAGGCGACGGAGTTGGTCTCGCCCAGCGCCCCGCCGCCCTTGGCAAAAATGGAGCGCAGATCGCCGCCCGTGCGGTTGCGGTTGTCGGTCAACGCCTCGACGATCACGGCGATGCCGTGTGGGCCGTAGCCCTCGTAGCGGACTTCCTCGTAATTCTCCCCGGCCGCGCCATCGCGCACGCGCTTGATGGCGCGGTCGATGGTGTCGCGGGTCATGTTGGCGGTCAGCGCCGCCTTCACCGCGGCGCGGAGCCGCGGGTTGTGACCGGGGTCTGGAAGGCCGGTCTTGGCGGAAACGGTGATCTCGCGGATCAGCTTGCCATAGGCGCGGGCGCGCTTGGCGCCCTGGACGGCCTTGCGGTGCATGACGTTCTTGGCGTGGGAATGGCCGGCCATAGCCCGGGGCTCCGTCGGTCGCGCGCAGGGTGGAAAGGTGCGGCCGCCCCATAGCCCAGGGCGGGGGCGTGCGGCAAATCCCGGCCCGACGGCCGGAAACCCGCCCTTCGCCTCAACCGGCGGTTCATCACTTGCGGCGCATGCAGCGCGCCATGTCAGGATCCCCCCGTTCACGGCTGGCGGCCAAGGCCGCTTGCATCCTCGCGGCATTGCTAGCCATGCTGCTGGCCAGCGCCGCGCTCGGCCTGATCGCGGTGCGCGCGGACCATGCCGACCAGGCCGGGCGGCATGCCGCGATGGCCTTGGCGATGCTCGGGGCGGCGGTGCTGTGCGGGCTTCTCGCGCTCGGCCTGGCGCGGCGCCCCTCAAGCCAACCCATGGCATCGCCCACCCGCGACGCGCTGACCGGTCTGCCGAGCGGCACCGGCTTCCGCGAGCGGCTGGAGGCCACGCTGGCGCTGGGCCGGCGCCAGGGCTGGCACACCGCGCTGCTGGTGCTCGACCTGCGCGATTTCAGCGCGGTCAACGACCAGCTCGGACGGGCCGCGGGCGACGAGGTGCTGCGGCTTCTGGCGCGCCGCCTGCGCCAGGGGGTACGGCAGGAGGATGTGGTGGCGCGCCTCGCCGCCAACCGCTTCGCCGTGGTGCAGACCGCGCTGCAAGACCCCGCCGGCGCGCTGCAATTGGCCGAGCGCCTGATCGCGACGCTGGCCGAGCCGCTGCCCGGGACCTTCGCGACCTGCACGGCCGATATCGGCATCGCCATCGCACCTGCGGATGCCAACGATGCGGGGCTGCTGCTCGACCGGGCAGAGGATGCGCTGACCGCCGCCCGCGCCGCGCCGCTCCCCACCATCCACTGCTTCGCCCCCGCCCAGGAAGCCGCGCTGCGGGAGCGCCGGCGGCTGGAGCAGGAGCTGCGCGCGGCGGTGGAGGCCGGCGGCTTCCAGCTGCATTGGCAGCCGCAGCGCCGCCTGGCCGATCGCCGCCTGACCGGCTTCGAGGCGCTGCTGCGCTGGCCCCATGCCGAGCGCGGCATGATCCCGCCCGACCGCTTCATCCCGCTGGCCGAGGCCACGGGGCTGATCGTGCCGCTCGGCGCCTGGGTGATCCGCACCGCCGTGCAGGAAGCCGCCTCCTGGCCGGATGGGCTCACCTGCGCCGTCAACCTCTCCGTCGTCCAGCTGCGCGCTGAGGGGCTTGTGGCAACCATCGCCGAGGCGCTTGCGGCCTCCGGCCTGCCGCCGCAGCGGCTGGAGCTGGAGGTGACGGAAAGCCTGCTGCTGCAGGAAGACCCGCACTCACGGCGCGTTCTGGCGGAGTTGCAGGCGCTCGGCGTCTCGGTCGCGCTCGATGATTTCGGGCGGGGGTGGTCGAGCCTCGCCTATCTGCGCCGCTTCCCCTTCAACCAGATCAAGCTCGACCGCAGCTTCCTGCGCGATCTCGAACCCGATCCGCGCGTGGCGGCCGTGGTGAGCGCCATTCTGGCGCTGGGCAGCGGGCTCGGGATCCGGGTGGTGGCGGAGGGGATCGAGACGGAAGACCAAGCCCAGCGCCTGCTCGCGCTCGGCTGCGAGCATGGCCAGGGCTGGCATCTCGGGCGGCCGATGCCAGCCGTGCAGGCCCGCGCGCTGATCGCCGCGGAGCGGGCCATCAGCGCAGCCTGACGGCCGCTACAGATCCTTCTGGCCGGGCTGCCAACTGCCGCCATCGGTCGGGCGGAGCGCGGAAAACAGCTCCGTCACCTCGGCATAGTCGCGGTAGCCGCAGCGCGCGATGGTGCGCGCGGCGAGCATGTCGAACTGTCCGTTCTTCAGCGCCCAGTCAGCGATATGGACGCCGACCACCTGGCCGATCACCACATGCCCATGCAGCGGGCGGCCCTCCACATCGTGCAGCTGCAGCGTGTGGACGACCTTGCATTCGAGGCTCGCCGGGCTCGCCGCCACGCGCGGCGCCTGCACGATGCGGCAGGGCGCGCGCTCCAGCCCGGCATGCTCGAACTCGCTCTCCCCATCGGCCAGCGCGGCGGAGGAAGCGTTCATCGCCTCGAATAGCGGGCGGGTTGCCAGGTTGAAGACGAATTCGCCGGTGGCGATCGCATTCGCCGCCGTGTGCTTCATGCCGTCGCTGGCGAACATCACCATCGCCGGCGAGGTCTGCACCATGTTGAAGAAGCTGTAGGGCGCGAGGTTGGCGCGGCCATCGCGGTCGAGCGTGGAGATCCAGCCGATCGGGCGCGGGGCGACGATGGCCTTCAGCGGGTCATGCGGCAGCCCGGCCTCGCGGTGCTGGCCGGCGTCGTAGAACAGGCTCACCTCAGCCTCACATGCCCAGCGCGCGGCGATAGAGGTCGAGCAGCGTCTCCTGCTCCTCCACCTCGGCGGGTTCCTTCTTTCGCAGGCTGATGATCTGGCGGATCACCTTGACGTCGAAGCCGGCGGACTTCGCTTCCGCGTAGATGTCCTTGATGTCGCCCGCGAGCGCCTTGCGCTCTTCCTCCAGCCGCTCGATGCGCTCGATGACGGAGCGCAGCCGATCGACGGCAATGCCGCCGACCTCGGCATCCTCGCTCGCCTTCTGGCGGGCGCGGCTGGCCTCAGCGTCCTGGAGGTCGGTGTCGCTCATCGGTCCGCTCCGGCGGTGGGGAAAGGGGGGCGGGATATAGCCGCAGGGCGGCGGGGGCGCCAGGGCCCCCTGCCCCCGCTCTGGTCCTGGCGGCGGTCAGTGGCCCGGGCTGGAGGCGGCGAATTTCGCCTTCTGCTCGGCGCTCGCTTCCTTCTGGTGCAGCGCCTGCCACTCCTTGTAGGGCATGCCATAGACGATCTCGCGCGCATCGGGGTCCGACAGCGGGATGCCCTTCTCCTCGGCCGCGGCGCGGTACCATTTGGACAGGCAGTTCCGGCAGAAGCCGGCCAGGTTCATCAGGTCGATATTCTGCACGTCGCTCCGCTCGCGCAGATGCTGCACGAGGCGCCGGAAGGCGGCGGCTTCGAGCTCGGTGCGGGTTGCGGCGTCCATCTCGGGCACGGGCATGTGGGGGTCCTCCTGCCCCGGTAGATGGCCCATCGGGCCGCGCTTCGCCATAGTGCGGCCCCGAGAGGAAGCCGGATGCCCTTCACCGACGAGACCGCACGCGCGGCGCTGACGAAAATCTTCGACGCGGCAGTGGCGAGCGCCGATCCGCGCGTCGTGCTTGCGCGCCACCTGCCCGAGCGGCCGACGGGCCGCGTGGTGGTGGTGGGTGCGGGGAAATCCGCCGCCGTCATGGCCGCCGCCGTCGAGGCCGCCTGGCCCGATGTGCCGCTCTCGGGCGTTGTCGTCACCCGCTACGGGCATGGCTATCCGACCGCGCGGATCGAGGTGCTGGAAGCCTCCCACCCCGTGCCGGATGCCGCCGGCGCCGCCGCCGCGCAGCGCATCCTGGAGGCGGTGGCCGGTCTCACGCCGGAGGATCTGGTGCTGTTCCTGGTCTCGGGCGGCGGATCGGCGCTGACGACGCTGCCGGCGCCGGGACTGACGCTCGATGAGCTGATGGCGGTGAACCGCGCGCTGCTGGCCTCGGGCGCGACGATCCACGAGATGAACTGCATCCGCCGGCATCTCTCGGCCTTCTCGGGCGGGCGTCTGGCGCTGGCGGCGGCACCGGCGCGGGTCGTGACGCTCGCGATCTCGGACGTACCGGGGGATGACCCGGCGGTGATCGCAAGCGGCCCCACCGTGCCCGACCCGACCAGCTTCTCGGATGCCCGCGCGCTGGTTGCGCATTACGGCATGGAACTGCCGGCGGCGGTCGTCGCGCATCTGGCACGGGCGGAGGGCGAGACGCCGAAGCCCGGCGATCCGCGGCTGGCGGGGGCCGAATACCGCTTCATCGCGACGCCGATGCTGGCACTGCGCGCCGCGGCCGAGACAGCCCGGGGCCTGGGGATCGCGCCGGTGATCCTGGGCGATGCGCTGGAAGGTGAGGCGCGGGAGGTCGGCAAGGTCATCGCCGGCATCGCGCTCTCCGCCCGCGCGCATGGCGAGCCTGCGCCCCCCCCCTGCGTGTTGCTCTCGGGCGGGGAGACGACGGTGACGATTGGGCCCAGGGGAGGCGATCAGGGCGGCGGGCGCGGCGGGCGGAATTCGGAATGCCTGCTCGGCTGTGCCGTCGCGCTGGCCGGCGCGCCGGGCATCTGGGCGCTGATGGGCGACACGGACGGCATTGACGGGTCGGAGGCGAATGCCGGGGCGCTGGCCACGCCCGACACGCTGGCGCGCGCCGTCGCTGCCGGGATGGATCCACGCGCAGTGCTGGCGCGGCATGACAGCTGGGGCCTGTTCAGCGCGCTCGGTGATTTGCTGGAGACCGGGCCGACGCTGACCAACGTCAACGATTTCCGCGCGGTGCTGATTACCTGATCAGGCCAGGGCTGGCGGCCGGGATGCCCCGGCCGCCAGGGAAGGCTCAGCGCAGGATGATCTCGACGCGCCGGTTCTGCGGCTCCCGCACGCCATCGGCGGTGGGCACCAGGGGGCGTTCCTCACCGAAGCCCTGGATGACCATGGCCGAGCGGGGGACGCCGCGACGCTCGAGCTCGGCGGCGACCGCCTGGGCGCGGCGCTCCGACAGGCGCTGGTTGTATTGCGGGTTGCCGGCGCGGTCGGCATGGCCGGCAACCTCGATGCGGGTGGTCTGCACCCGCGCCGACGCCTGGGCGGCATCCGCGATGATCTGGCGTGCGCGATCGGTCAGGTCGGCGCGGTCGAAGTCGAAGAAAACGAGATAGGTGCGCGCCGGCGCAGGCGCCACCGCCGGGGCGGGCGCGGCCATGGGCGGCGCCGGCGGCGGCGGCGGGTTGAAGGCATAGCGCAGGCCGATCAGGACCGAATGGTTGTAGTTCTCACTCTCCGTCGAGCTTTCGCTGATGGTGAAGGAGCCGCCGCCGGAGGTCGTGGTGTATTTATGCTCGAGCGTGCCCATGAAGCGGTACTCGGCCGTCAGCGTTAGCCCGGGGACGTACTGGTGCAGTGGGAAGCCCACGCCCAGGATCGCCTGGTAGGCGAAGCGCCCGTCTGTATCGCTCGTGCGGATGCGACCACCGAGCACATCCACGCGGACATCGTCGAACTCCCGCCAGATGTAACCGACGCCGCCGCCGATATAGGGCTGGATGTTGAAGCCGCCGGTGTTGACCCCGAAGGAGGCGAGGTCGAAGTCGTAGAAGACGTTCGCCATCACGCCGTAGCTCAACGCGGAGCCGCTGGCGCCGCTGGTGCCGCCGAAGCCCGAAACGTCGTCAAGGTCGTTGGTGCGGTAGTTGCCCTCGACCTCAGCCCGCAGGCCGTTGCCGAAGCCCCAGCCGAGGCTGAGCACGCCGACATAGCCCCATTCATAGCTGACTTCGCCGCGCGTGCTGCGCCCCGCATTCTGCAGTGCGTTGCTGAGCTGGCCCGAACTGGTCAGGTCGGTCTCCTGCAGCCAGTTCGCGCCGAAGCCGCCAGCGATGTAGAGGCCGCTCACCGGCTGCGCCGCCGCCACTCCGGGCGCCATCAGCAGGGTGGTGGCCAGCAAGGCTTTCCTGAACTGCATTTCGACAACTCTCCCAAGGCTCCCGGGGCCGCGGCGCCGGATCGGTTGCATCCGCACGTCCCAACGCGGTTCCCCCGCCAGGGCCGCACGGCCGTGGCCAATTCGCCCCTTCTGTGGCCGCGGCGCCACACACGACCCCGCAACATCACGTCAAAGACAGGTGAGCGGCGGAACGATCGATCTTACTTTTGTTAAGATTTTGATTGGCGCTGGCTTATTAATCTTAGAATCGCTAAGATGAAGCCATGCGCGATCCCCATCTCGAAGCCCTTCTGGCCCAGCGCGGCGCCGTCACCCGGATCGCGACCGCGCTCGGCATCTCCACCGCCGCCGTCAGCCAATGGCGGCGCGTGCCCGATGACCGCGTGGCGGAGGTGGCGCGCGCGCTGAACCTGCCGCCCGAAGCGGTGCGGCCCGACCTCGGCGCCACCCCGCCGGATCAGGCCCGGCGCGAGATGCCCGCGCCGCGGCTCGGCAGCCGGGCACCGCTCCGGCGCCGGCGGCGGACCAAGATCATCGCCACCCTCGGCCCCGCCTCCTCCTCCGCCGAAGTCATCGAGCGGCTGTTCCGCGCCGGGGCGGATGTGTTCCGGCTGAACTTCAGCCACGGCTCCCACGCCGACCATGCCGAGCGCATCGCCATCATCCGCGGGCTGGAACAGCGCCTGGAACGGCCGATCGGCATCCTGGCCGATGTCCAGGGGCCGAAGCTGCGCGTCGGGAAGTTCCAGGCCGGCCGCGTCACGCTGCAGACCGGCCAGGCCTTCCGCCTCGACCTGTCGCCCACACCGGGCGATGTCCGGCGCGTAAGCCTGCCGCACCCCGAGATCATCCAGGCCGCCGGCATCGGCACCCACCTGCTGCTCGACGACGGCAAGCTGAAGCTGCGCGTGACGCGCCAGCGCGACGACCACCTGGAGACGGAAGTGGTGGTCGGCGGCACGCTTTCGGACCGCAAGGGCGTGAACGTGCCCGACGTGGTGCTGCCCATCCCGGCCCTGACCGAGAAGGACCGCGCCGACCTCGACTTCGTGCTGGGTCAGGGCGTCGAGTATATCGGCCTCAGCTTCGTCCAGCGGCCGGAAGACGTGGCGGAGGCCAAGCGCATCGCTGCAGGCCGCGCCTGGATCATGGTGAAGATGGAAAAGCCCCAGGCGGTCGAGCAGATGGACGCCATCCTGGACCTGGCCGATTGCGTGATGGTCGCGCGCGGCGACCTCGGTGTGGAATGCCCGCCGGAAGAAGTGCCGCTGATCCAGAAGCGCCTGGTCCGCGCGGCGCGCGACCTCGGTAAGCCGGTGGTGGTCGCCACCCAGATGCTGGAGAGCATGATCTCCGCCCCCGCGCCGACGCGGGCCGAGGCATCGGACGTCGCCACCGCTGTCTACGACGGCGCGGATGCGGTGATGCTCTCGGCCGAGACCGCCGCCGGGCAATACCCGTTCGAGGCGGTGAACATCATGGACCGCATCATCGCCCGCGTGGAGCAGGATCCGGGCTGGCGCACGCTGACGGATGCAAACCGGCCGACGCCCGAACGCTCCTCGGCCGGCGCCATCGCGGCCGCGGCACGCCAGGTGGCGCACACGATCGAGGCGGAAGCCATCGCCACCTTCACCAGCACGGGGTCCACCACGCTGCGGGTCGCGCGGGAGCGGCCGGACTGCCCGATCATCGGGCTGACAGCCTCCGAGGCCACGGCACGCCGCATGGCGGTGGTCTGGGGGGTGCACCCGCTGATGTCGCCCGAGCTCCACTCCATGACGGACATGGTCGCCAAGGCTGTGCGCGCCGCGACGCAGGAAGGTTTCGCGAAACATGGCGACGAGGTGGTGGTCACCGCGGGCGTGCCCTTCGGTACGCCAGGCACGACGAACGCCCTGCGTGTCGCCGTGGTGAAGTGAGGGAACACGCCGGGAAGACGTTGCGCAGCAAGCCCCTTTGACGCCCTCGCCGGGCGTGGCATTGCTGGGGTGGCCTATGGAGTCCACCCCGCGATGCGCCGCCTGATCCTTGCCCTCGCCTTCCTGCTCTGTGCCGGGCCCGCATTGGCCCAGCGCGACGGAATCTACGAAGTGACGGGCACCAACCTCGACGGCACCGACTACACGGGCCTCGCGCAGATCCGCGCCGTCGGCATCAACTCCTTCAGCATCGTCTGGCGCATCGGCAACACGCTGATCGAAGGCACGGGCATGGCCTCGGGCCGGACCGTCGCCGTGTCCTACGGCCAGGCGCAGCGGCCAGGCATCGGCATCTACACGCTGAACCCGGATGGCTCGATGGACGGCGAATGGACCATCGTCGGCGCCCCGGCCATCGGCCGCGAACGCCTGGTGCCACGCCCCGCAACACCGCCCGCCACACCGGCAGCGCCGGCGGCACGGCCGAACTAAAGGCGGGAGGGGTGGGGGCCGGGGAGCCTGGAACCGCCCTCACCGAACGGCGATAAATCATCGCCCCCTCTTTTGAGGCAGATATAATACATATTCCTACTATAAAATCAGATCTGGTAGAAAAAAGCCATAACCTACGGATTAATGGGTGATTTTTACGACTCTGAATTCGGTTTTTTTGAAATTTATTATTTCGTAGCTGTCGATTATATATTTGATTTATACGAATAAGTCGATATCGGTCTATTTTCTGTCGGCGCCCTAAACGCTCCCCACCCCGCGGCCGCGCGAGTCTTCACGAGAATGATCTGGACGTGGCGGGATCGTCGATCCGGAAAGGTCATCGGCAGAGCTGGTCAGGTTGTTGGGCTTCCGATGGCGGACGGAACCCAGCGACAGAGGGTCAGGTTGGTGGGGCTGAAAAATGACCGAAGCGACATATTCGATCACAGGCTTTGTTGGTACATCATTCTCCGCAGCTTGGGGGATGCGCCATGGGCAAGGTTCTCCAAAACTGCACTCGCACGACACAGGCGGTCCGTCGCTCGATCCAGCATAGTCAACAGAGCCTGAGGACCCTGGCTCGGCGCCACGGCGTGGTCTCGAAAACCGGCTGTCTCATTGTCGTTGAACAGTTCCGCTGCGAACTGCGACTGACCTTCAACGAGGCACAGCACCAACTGTGGGGGGCTTGCCGCGCATGAAACTCCTGCCCTTTGCGCCCAGGTCTGCCGACCGAAAGCTGAGCCGCCCCGCGGATCTTGTCTCCGCTCCGAACGAGCCTGTGTCTTGGCCGATCGCGGTGGCAATGGCCTTGCAGCATTTGGCGCTGCAATCGATTTACATCGTCCTGCCCGTCGCCATCGCCGGAGCCTTGGGGCTCGACGCGCGCTCGGCCGCCAATTTCCTCTGCCTGTCGATGCTCGCCATGGTGGTCCTCACCCTGTCTCAGGCGATGTGGCGCGGACCCGTGGGTTCCGGCTATCAGATGGCGAGCATTCCCGCGCCCGTCTATGTCGGCGCCTACCTAATCTGCGCCGCCAGTGGCGTGGCGATTGATCAAATCGGGGCTCTGGTTTTCATTGGCGGTCTGACCGCCGTTGGGATCGTGATGCTGATCCCCCGTCCGGAGAAGATATTTCCCTCCGAAGTGGCCGGTGTCTGCATATTCCTGTTGGGCGCCTCGCTGCTGCCGCTGGTGTTCGACCTACTAAGCGATAAAGGCCAGTCGGGGCCCGAGGCGATCCTCCTCGAGATGGCGATCGTCGTCCCGGCCTTCGTGGTCATGGTGCTGGTGGCACTCTCCAGACTTTCCATTTCGCCTTTTGCTGTGCTGTTCGGCGGTGCAGTGGGCTTCGTGCTCGCTATCTCGCTGTTCCCCGGTCAGTTGCAGTTCGCCAGCGCCGTGGCGTCCATTCCCTGGCTGGCTGTTCCACAGCCCATCATGCCGCGCTTCGACGGGCTCTCGTTAGGCCTGGCCATCATGTTCGTCATTCCCATCATAACGACCTTCATCTCCCTGCTGGGCAGTCTCACCGTCCTACAACGCGCCGCCGATGCAGACTGGAAAAAGCCCGATAATCCGCCGATGCGACGCGGTTTGTTGGCAGCCAGCCTATCGATCTGCGCTTCAGGACTTTTTGGTGGAATGGCGCCCGGCCAATCCTCCGCCTGCATATCCCTGTCGATTGCCAATCGTTCGCTGTCCCGCCGGATCGCCTTAGTCGGCGCGGCCATCCTCTGCGGCATCGCGTTTTCGCCCAAACTCGCCGCGCTTTGCGGCATGCTGCCGAAATCCGTTCAAGCGGTGATGTTGGTCTATGTCGCCGTCATCATGATTGTATCCGGCATCCAGTTGATCACGGTGCGCATGCTCGATGCGCGTCGTACCCTTGTCGCGGGCATTGGCATATTCGCTGGGATGTCCGTGCTGATCCTGCCTGGGGCGTTCCTGACCTATCTGCCGGCCCTGGCCACGCCGCTCAGCTTTGGCTCACTGGCCGCGCTGCTGGTTCACGTGCTGACACTGCCGCTGGTGACGCGGCAGGCCAATCTTTCCCTGCCGGTCGGCGCCAAGCTCCCACGCCTGGCCGAGGATGAGACCATCCGCCTGGGTGGTGCCTGGGGCACTCAACGCGCGACGATGCAAAAGGTCGAGAACTTCCTCATCGAGATCGGCGAGGTGATGGCACTGCGCGACGAGAAGACGCTCCGGGTCGCCATACGCTATCTGGACGGCGAGGTTTCGGTGGTGCTGAAACACCAGGGCGGCATGCTGCCTGCCCCCTCATCCCAACCCGTGGCCATGTCACTCGATAGCGACATGGACGACCAGCTGGGCTTCATCCTGTGGCTCGCCGTCCGCCAGGCATCCACCATCGAGCGTAAACCCGGCGAACTGCGTCTGACCTTCAACGACGCTTAGACTCGTCGCGCCGGGCTGCGCCTGATGGAGATCCTTGGCGCCAAACCGTCATCGTGCCGCTCACGTCGCGGCGGGCGGCGCTTCGGCTTGGCGGTGGACCGCGCGCAGCGCCAAAGAGACCTTCTGTTGCGCCTGCTGCATCCTTCACCTACTGATCTTGCTGTGATCGGCGGGGCATGCGTGCTGGGCCATGAAGGAC
Organism: Roseomonas sp.; assembly: GCA_044348345.1. GTDB lineage: Bacteria > Pseudomonadota > Alphaproteobacteria > Acetobacterales > Acetobacteraceae > Falsiroseomonas. The sequence continues at coordinate 12,699 of JBIKSZ010000031.1, forward strand.
CGGTGGCGGTGATGGAGCCCGACGAGATGGCGCCGCAGGCCAACCGAAGAACCCTGGAAGGCGTCCCCCATTGCGGTTCCAGGATGAGTAGCAGGTCGGCACCAGGAGGGATCAGCCCATGGCTATGAAGATCATGCGGGGGCTGCTCATGGCAGCCGCCTTTGTGGCGTCGTTCGGTCCCGCAGCGCAGGCCACGACAACACTGGAAGCGGTTCGCTCGCGTGGGTCCCTCGCCTGCGGCGTCAACACGTCAGCGCCAGGGTTCACGACCCTCGACAGCGCTGGAAACTATCAAGGCATGGTGGCCGATCTATGCCGCGGCCTGGCCGCGGCTGTCCTTGGTGACGCCAATCGCGTGCGCTTTGTCCCGCTCACCTTCGCCACTCGCTTCGTAGCGTTGAGCTCCGGGGAAGTGGACGTGCTGATGCTGACCAGCACCCACACATTGCTGCGCGACACGCAGCTCGGTCTGAGATTCACCAGTTACTACTTTTACGATGGTCACGCATTTCTCGTGCGGCGGGACGCAAATGTCCGGCGCGTGAGAGAATTGGCGGGAGCCACGATTTGCACGCTGCAGGGCACCACGAACGAACAGATAACCGCCGAGTACTTCCGGGCCAATAACATACAGCTCAACATGCTGCTCTTCGCCGAGCAGGAGCAGATCGTCCAGGCTCTCGCATCAGGCCGATGCGATTCTTACGCCATGGATGCATCCGGCCTCGCCTCGGCACGTGCTGCGCTGCCGCGTTCGTCAGACTGGGTGATCCTTGAGGAGCGCTTCTCGAAGGAGCCTTATGCGCCGGTGGTGCGGCGTGGAGACGACAACTGGTTTGAAATCGTGCGCTGGTACGTCAATGCGTTGATTGAAGCCGAGGAGCGCGGTGTCACGCGCGGCAATGCGGAGGAACTGCGCCGTAGCACCCAGGACGCTGGCTTGCGTCGCTTGCTTGGGGTCGCGCCGGAATTCGGTCAGGCCTTGAGACTTGATCCGTCTTGGGCCTTCAACGCAGTTCGGGCCATCGGCAACTATGGCGAGCTTTATGACCGCCATTTCGGCCCAGCCACACCGATCGCCATGCCGCGTTCACAGAACGACCTGTGGACCCGTGGTGGTTTGCTCTACGCACCGCCTTTCCGATAAGGCGGCATCTAACTCGCGGCGCTGCAGCCCATCTTCTGCAGGCGCCGCGAGTTCTCACTTTGTCGAGGCGACCGAAAAAGGTTTCGGTTAGGTGGCCTGCCAACCATCCTTGGACTGCCCCGGCGGGCGTCTTCCAGCGCTATTCGGTCGGCCGGCGCCGTGGCGGTAGCGCCCTGGGCCAGGGGCGTCCAGCGCCGCTCATCCGCCGGCCTGCGGCGCTATGCCGTCGGGCTCCAGCACCACCACCGGCTCGCCATTGCCCAGCACGCCCACGCCGCCGATCGCGGCAAGTCCTGCAAGGGAGGGATGTAGCGGGCGCAACAGAAGATCGGTGCGGCGCTGCACGCGATCCACCATCAGGCCGAAGCTCCGCCCGCCCGACTTCAGCAGCACAAGGCCACCTGCCGCGGCGCCACGCTCCCCCGGCGACCCGGCGCCGAGGATCTCCGCCAAGCATAGTACCTCGCAGCCTGGCGCGGCGTCGCCCGCCAGCACGGCCTCGACCCGCGCAGCGGGCAGCGCATAGGTATGGCCCGCGACCTCCACCAGCAGCACCGGCTGCACCGCTGCGGTCAGGGGCAGACGCAGCGTGAAGCTGGTGCCCTGGCCGAGGGCGGAGGCGATCTCAGCCGTCCCGCCGACGCCACGCACCGCATCGTGCACCACATCCAGCCCAACCCCGCGGCCCGAGGTCTCGGTGATGGTCTCGGCGGTGGAGAAGCCGGGGCGGAAGAGCATCCCATGCGCCTCCTCCTCCCCCATCCGCGCCGCCTGGGCCTCGGTGACCAGGCCGCGATCGACGGCCCGCGCCAGCACCCGGGCCGGATCAATGCCCCGCCCATCGTCGGAAACCCGCACTCGCACCTGCCCCATCCGCCGCGCGGCGGAGACGCGCAGCACCGCGCGCGCGCTCTTGCCGGCGGCCAGGCGCTGGGCGGGCGTCTCGATCCCGTGGTCCACGGCGTTGCGCGTCAGATGCAGAAGCGGGTCCGCCAACAGTTCGACCAGCGAGCGGTCGATGGTCACGTCCTCGCCTTCCAGCACCAGCTCGACCTCCTTGCCGGAGGCCTGGGCGACGGCGCGGACAACGCGCGGCAGCCGGGCGAAGAGCGTGCCGACGGGCACGACGCGCAGCTCCATCACCGCGTCATCCAGCCGGCGCATCCCAACGGCGAGGCGGTTCTCGGCGCGGGCGAGACCTTCCTGCACCGCGCGCAGCCGGTCGAGGGCCGCACCCAATTCGCGCGCCGGCCCACCAGGCAGGCGCCGGGCGAGGGCGCCGAGCGAAGCCAGCGCCTCGGTCGCCTCGCCATCGTCGAGCGTCTCGGCCACGGCCAGTGCGGCGGCCCGCACCTCGGCCTCCAGCCCGATGATCTGGTCCACGGTTTCCTGCCGCACGCGCAGCGTCACGGGCGCGGTGCGGCCGGGGCCCGTGGCCTCCTGCGGCGTGGCCTCGACCGGGGCAAGTTCCAGTACCAGCCGGCGCGCCGGATCGGCGGCGGTCAGGGCGCGGGAGAGCGCCTCGATCTGGGTTGGGCCAGCCACCAGCATATCGAGCTGCGGCGGCGTGGCGTCGAGCAGGGTGCGGCTGGTCAGCACCTCGGCCTCGGCGGTGAGGGCCGCGGTCAGCGCGGCCTCGGCCTCGGCGCCGGCGTCGGTTGCAATCCGCAGCCGATAGAGCGCACGCCCGGCATCGAGCGCGGCCAGCGCGCGCCGCCTGCCCTCGGGGCCGAGCAGCGGCAGGAAGGCGGGGGGCAGGCGCGGATCGGCGGCATCCGCCGCGCCGACATGGTCGGGGGCGGCGCGCAGCGCGGGCAGCCCGCCCTCGGCCAGTGCGCGCAGCCGATCGGCGAGCAGCGGGTCCTGGGTTGCCAGCGCCTCGGCGCCATCAGCCTCGCCGGCGCGATCGGCGAGGTCGCCCAGCAGCAGCAGCAGCCGCTCAAGCGGCTCGAGGCCGAAGGCGGCGGCGATGGCAGCGGCTTCCAGCGCTGCCTCGCTGGCAGGCGCGGCCTCGCCGCCCTGCATCGCGGCCTCGGTAAGCATGGCGAGCGCGGCAAGGCGTGGGCCGAGCGTGGCGGCGGCAAGGCTTTCGGGCGGGGTGAGCGCGGCGGCGCCCGCGGGCTCGCCCGCGACCTCGGCGAGCAGGCCCAGAGCGCGCCGGAGGGCACCGAGCACAGGCAGGGCGGCAGGCGTGCCGGCGCGGGCGGCAAGTTCGCGCAGATGCGCTGCGAGGCGATGCAGTGCGAGCAATTCGGCCGCCTCGGCCAGTTCCGCCGCCTCGCGCAGCGCCGCCGGATCCCGGCCGGCGGCAAGGCCCGCGAGCAGCGGCGCGGCGGCATCGGCGCGCGAGGCCAGCACGCCGAGCAGCATGTTCTGGGCCGTATTCGCCGGCGGGGCCGGAACCACGGGGCGCGGGGCGGCCGCCGGCATATCGGCCAGCGCGCCGAGCCGGGCGAGCAGGGCCGGCGGCGCGGGCGAATCGCGGTGCGTCTCGAGCACCGCGCCGCGCTGGCGGCGCAGCGCGTCGACAGCGGCGAGCAGCGCATCCGCAACCGCGTCCTCGACGGCGATCTTCCCGTTGCGCGCCAGGCCGAGGATGTCCTCCGCGCGATGCGCGATGTCCTTCATCCCCGGCGCGCCAAGCGCGTCCGACATGCCCTTGAGCGAATGGAAGGCGCGGAACAGCCGGTCCACCGCGGGCCGGTCCGCCGTGCCGCCAGCGGCGAGCAGGCGCTCGATCGCGTCGAGATGCTCTTCGGATTCGGCGGCGAATTCCTGCCAGAGGGCCTCGTCGTCGATCATGGCGGCAGTCCTGCCGCGCGGCGCGCCGCGCGCAGCATCGCCGCCCCCTGGCGCTCACGCAAATCGGGCGAGAGCGCGCCGGAAGGCTTGGCCACGATCCCCGCCACGCCGAGCCGCCGCGCCGCCAGCGCAATCGCCGAGCCGGGGAGCGCGGCGGAGCTCACCACCACCACCGGACCTCCGCCCACCAACGCCATCTCCCGCAGCACGCCGAGGCCATCGAGCTCGGGCATCTCGATATCGAGCATCGTGAGGTCGGGGGTGAGCTCGCGCAGCAAGGCGAGGGCGACGCGGCCATCGGGCGCCTCCCCCACCACGCTGAAATCGGGGTCGAGGGCGAGCGTCTCGCGCACGAGGCGGCGCATCATGGCGCTGTCATCCACCACCAGCACGCGGCAGCGCGCAGCGGGCGGGGAGACTTGCGGCGCGGCTTCCGCCAGCGCGACCTCGCCCCCCGCCGCACCGATCCGCGCGGCCTGTTCGGCCAGCGCCGTCGCGGCGGCGGCGAGTGCCGCGGGGTCGAAGGGGTCGAGCACCACCAGCTCGGCCAGGCGCGCCAGAGAGGGCGAACCGAGCGCCGCCGCCATGGCGCGGAGCTGGTCCAGCGCAGCTGCAGCGGCGGCGGCATCGGGCGCCGCGCCCAGACGCGCCGCCTCGGCCGCAAATTCGGGCAGGAAGGCGTCGAGCAGATCGCGATCGAGCGTCATGATGGCGGTCTTTCGCGTAACCCCGCGGCCGCCATCGGCGGCCGAGCCGCCAAATGGCGCCCGCCGCAAGTGCGGCGAGCCAAGTGCGCGGAGCGCGCGTCCGGCGCTTGAGGGCCCAAGAAACGGGCGGGCGAGTCACCGACGGTGATTGTCGGCCTCACGCGACTGGCTCCGTCGCCAGCCCCGCCACGCGGCGGCCGAGCGCCGCCGGGTCGGCATTCTCCAAGGCGAGGCCGGCGCTGATCACCGCCCCGGGCATGCCCGCCACGACGCAGCTCGACAGGCTCTGCGCCAGCACCGGCATGCCTCTCTCCCGCATCGCGCGCGCGCCCTCAGCGCCGTCCCGCCCCATGCCGGTCAGCACCACGCCCAGCGCGCGACGCGCGACCAGCGCGGCCGAATGGAACAGCAGATCCACCGAAGGGTGCACCGCGCCTGGCCCAGTGTCGAGGCGCAATGCAAAGCCAGCCTCCGCGGCCGCACGGCGCGCCAGATGCCCATCCGTGCCGCCGGGGATGATGATGACCTCGCCCGATTGCAGCTTCTGACCGGCCCTTCCCACCCCGACCGCCATGCCCGACAGCCTTGCCAGGTGCTGCGCGAGGTCGGGCGCAAGTTCGCGTGGCATATGCTGCGCCACCACGCAGGGCACGGGCAGGCGCCCGGCTGCGGCGAGGAAAGCCGCCAGAGCGTCCGGCCCGCCGGTGGAGGCACCCACCACCACCAGGTCGCACCCGCCGCCCGCGCGTGCCTCGCGCACCGGGGCCGCACCGCGCGCGGCGGGGCGGACCATGAGGCGCTGCGCCGCCCAGTGCCGCAGCCGCGGGCGCAACTCGCGGTCCAAAGTGCCGAGATCGACGCCGCCGAGGTCGCCATCCTTGCAGAGGAAATCGACCGCGCCCCGATCCAGTGCGGCCAGCGTGGTGGCCGAGCCCTCCCGCGTGTGGTGGCTCACCATCAGCACCGCCGGGGGGTCGGGCAGCGCCATGATGCGGCGCGTCGCCTCCAGCCCATCCAGGCGCGGCATCTCGACATCCATGGCGATGACATCGGGGCGGAGCCTGGCGGCCTGCTCGACCGCGGCCTCGCCATCCGCGGCCTCGCCCACCACGCGCAGATCGCCATCGGCCTCGATGATCCGCCGCAGCGCGAGGCGCATGAAGCCGCTGTCGTCGGCGACCAGCACGCGGATCATGGCAGGCCCGCCAGCAGGCCGGCGCGCAGCACTGGCAGGGGGCCTTCCGGCAGGGCAGCGATGGCGGCGACCAGCGCGCCCTCCCCGCCCGTGGCGGAGAGCAGCCGGGCTGGGATCTGCCGCAGCCCCGTCACGCCCGAGACGGCGAGTGCCGCCGGGAAGGGCAGGTTCAGCCGGAGCAGAGGCAGCGATCGCCCCGGTGCGAGAACCGGTGCCCGGCCGAGGGCGAGGCCGCCATCGCGCACCGGCAGCACATCGCCCCGATGCGCCACAATGCCCGCGCCATGCCCCGGCACCGGGGTGGGGGCGATCGGCGGGATGGCGGCCATGACCTCCTCGACCGGCAGGGCGAAGGCCAGTTCGCCCACCCGCGCCAGCAGCAGCCCGCGCATGGGCTCGGGCTGGGGGGCGAGGCGCGGCTGCGCCAGCGGGGCCTCTGGCAGTTCGGCGAGCAACGCATCGAGCCGCGCGACCAGCGTTGCCTCGCCGGGCTCGGCCGGGCCGATGCGCGTGCAGGGCAGGCCGAAGCGCCGCCCGGCATGGCGGAACAGGGCGAGCAGGCTGGGCGTGGCAGGTTCGGGCGTGCCGACGAGAGCGGCGGGGTCGAGCACCAGCACCGCCTCGCCCTCCGCCACGGCGAAGCCCTGCGCGAGCGGCGCCGCGCCTGGGGCGGGGCGGAGTGCCGGCAGGTCGATCACCCGCTCCATCGCCGCGGAGGGCAGCACGAGGCGCAGCGCGCCGAGTTCAGCGGCCAGCCCGGCGATGCCCGCCCGCCCGCCCTGCGCCGGCACGGCCTTGCCCTCGCGCGTGGCGGGCGGCGTCGCGGCGGGGACGGGGCGCGCGGCGGGTAGCGCTGGGCTCAGCCAGGCGGCATCGGCCGGGGCGGTTTCGGCATAGGCTTCGCCCGCCACCAGCACGCCTTCGACCAGGCGCACCCAGGCGGGGCCGCCCGCGAGGCCCGGGGCCGCGGCAAGCACCGGCACGCCGAGCTCGCCCAGCATGGTAATGCCCAGCAGCCCGGGCCGGGCGAGCGGCGCGGGGCGGAGCATCTGCGCCGGCATGGCCTGCGCGCCGGGCGGCAAGCGCCAGCAGCGCCCGCCGGCGATCAGCCCCTGCGGCTCACCCATCTCCGCGGCTCCAGATGCCGAGCCCCTCGCGCCCCATCGGGCGCAGGCCAAGCGCAGGGGAAGGCCGGTCCGTTGCCCCCAGCAGTAGCACGCCCCCCGGGCGGAGCGCGGCCACCAGCCGGTCCAGCACCTGCGCGCGGGCCGGCTCCGTCAGGTAGATCAGCACGTTGCGGCAGAGGATCGCCTCGGCGGGCGCGATCTCGGCCTCCAGCAAGTTGGCATGGGTGAAGCGCACATGGTCGCGTAACGCGGGCGCGGGTTCGAAACGCTCCGCATCCAGGCGCAGCCCAGCGCGATCGGCCTCAGGCACTTCGCGCAGCGCATCGGGCGGGCCGCGATGGTAGCGGGCGCGCTCCGCGGCCTCCAGCGCAGGGCGCGAGAGGTCGAGCCCCTGCACCTGCCAGCGCGGCGCCGCCCCCGCAGCGATCAGGGCAAGGGTCCAGGCCTCCTCCCCCGTCGCGCAGCCAGCCGAGACCAGCCGCAGCGGGCCGGGCCCGGCGCGGGCGACTAGGCCAGGCAGGATCTGGGTGCGGAAGGCGGCGAGTTGCGGCGCGGCGCGGAACATCCGGGTCTCCGGCACCGTCAACGCATCGAGCAGCGCGGCCCAGTCTGGGTCATCGAGGCGCGGCGCGCGGCTGGCCACGCGCTCGGCCAGGGGGGCGGCGCGGTGCAGGCGGTTGACCAGAACGGGGCTGGACGCGAAGCCGGCGAAATCGCGCAGCGCCGCGAGCACCGGGGCGAAGGGCGCGGGCTCCGGGGCGCGGCCCGCCGCCGCCCTCATCCGGCGCCGAACAGCATCGGCACCTGTTCGGTGTCCGACGCGATCGTGCGAGCGAGGGAGTCGGACGCCACGGGAGTTCCGTCAGGGTTGAATACCGCAACTCTAATGCACGAAAAGTCCGACGTCAGCACCCTTGAGACAAAGTTGGATCGTATGGCGCTTGATGCGTTCGTGGTCGAGGAGAATGGGCTGGCCCCGGCCGGCATAGACGTCAGCCGTTGTGGGGTTGCGCAGGCTTTCATGCCAAGCGCACGAAGGTTGCATTTTCGCGCCCCTAAAGCGCCGGGCGGGCCGCGTTCGCGGCCTCGGCCCTTCGGCCCGCAGGTCAGAACTCTCTGCGGTTGGTATCGTGGCCGCGGTGGTGATTGGAGTGCTCGACGAAAGCTTCGATCTGCGCCTCGAGGTCGCCGGGTAGGTCGTAGTTCTCCAGCAGGATGCAGTTCTTGAGCGTCTGGTGCCAGCGCTCGATCTTGCCCTGTGTCTGGGGGAGGCAGGACGCGCCGCGGGCATGGTCCGGCGGACATGGTCCATGGCCTGCTTGTCCCGCCACTGCGCCAAGTCGAGCCTGTCGGTGACATCGCTGGCCGCCATGTTGGTGTAGCGCTTCCAGATCCGCCGCGCTGCAGCGGGCCGCGGCAATTTCGTTTCTCTTCCCTTGTCAGGGCCCGCAATCTCACGCAAGGTCAGCTTCGCTGCCCATACCGGGGCGCTTGTTGCGCGGGCGCGCGGCGTGCAGCCCGCTCCATCAGAATAAGCATGGGCGAACCGACGCATGGCAGGACGAGGCTGAGCATGCCCGAGGGCGTTTCGCACCCCACATCAAAGCAGGATGGCGGCGGACTCGGCGGCTGGCTGGGGCGCATCGGCGTGCGCGCGGGGCTGATCAGCCTGCTCATGCTGATGGTGGTCGGCCTGCTCGCCGGCTCTGCGATCGTGATCTCCGAACGCCAAGTCCGGATCGTCGAACAACTCGGCCTGCGCGACCGTGAGGCCGATGCGGCGGTGGACGAAATGGCGCTCTACGTTGCCGAGATCTCATCGATCTTCGCCCGCGTCATCGCCGGCGTGCTGCCCTCGGGCTCGGCGGCGAATTTCGTGGTGGAGAGCGGCGAGCGGCTGACGACGAGCTTTGGGCGGGTGGAAGAGGTCATCGGCACCAGCCTGGACCCCATCGTGCTCAGCGGTGGGCGCGACATGGCGCGCCGCCTGCCGGAACTCACCACGCAGGTGCGCGACGTCTTCAGGGCGCGCCAGCGCGCACAATTCTCCCCATTGCATGAGGAATGGCTCGACTACGCCACCACCTTCAACCGCATCATCGCCGACGGGCGCGCCGAGGTAAGGCGCCGCTCCGACGCCTCGCTGGCTGAGGCGCATCAGCTGCAGACCCAGGCGCGCCGCATCGTGCTCGGCGCGGGGGCCGCCGGGTTGGTGGGCTGCGCGCTGGTCTGGGTGGTGCTGGTGCGCCTGATCGCGCGGCCGATCTCGCGCCTCGCGGGGTCGATGGAGCGCCTGTCGCGCGGCGCGGTCGAGACCGAAGTCCCCGGCGAGGATCGCACGGATCAGGTAGGCGAGATGGCGCGCGCCGTGCTGGTGTTCCGCGAAAACCTGATCGCCACGCGCAACCTGACCGAGACCGCGCTGGAGAACGCCCGCCGCACCGCTATCGCCACGACCCAGGCCAGCGAGGCCATCGGCCAGGTCTCCGATGGTGCGATGACTCAGCTCGCCGAGCTGCGCCAGGTGGAAGAAGCGCTTGACCAGACCGGGGATGCGGTGCGCGAGGTGGGCCGCACCACGCAGGACAGTTCCGACCGCGCCGATGAGGCCAAGAACCTGCTCGCCGCGAGCCTGGTGCAGCTGCGCAGCCTGATCGAGCTGGTCGATGCCGTGGCCGAGGATACCGAGCGTGTAACCCGCATCGCCGGCACCATCGCGAAGATCGCGACCCAAACCAACATCCTTGCCATCAACGCCGC
>JBIKSZ010000200.1:0-6914 GCA_044348345.1 Roseomonas sp.
GAGCACGCGGTGGCCATGATGCTCTCGGTGCTGAAGCGCATCCCCGACGGCGATGCGCGCACGCGGCGCGGCGCGATCCGCAAGCGCGCGGAGCTGATGGGCCGCGACATCCTCGGCCGCACCGTCGGCATCATCGGCCTCGGCAATATCGGGCGACGCGTGGCGGAGATCCTGAGCCTTGCCTTCCGCTGCCGCGTGCTGGCCTACGACCCCTATCTGGACGCCGCGGAATGCGAGCGACGGGGCGCGGAGAAGACGGATCTGGATGCGCTGCTGGCTGCCTCGGACGTAGTCAGCGTGCATTGCCCGCACAATACCCAGACGGCGGGAATGCTCGGGGCCCGCGAATTCGCGCTGATGCGTCCGCGCGCCGTGCTGGTGAATACTGCCCGCTTCGGCATCCATGACGAGACGTCGCTCCATGCCGCCATCGCCTCCGGCCATCTGGCCGGAGCGGGCCTTGATGTGTGGGAGCGCGAGCCACCGCCGACCGACCATCCGCTGCTGCAGCTCGATACCGTGATCGCGACGCCGCATACCGCCGGCATCACCGAGGACAGCCGCGCGCGCGTGGCACGCTTCGCCGCCGACCAGCTGATCGACATCTTCGATGGCCGCGACCCGGCGCGCCCAATCAATCCGGAGGTGCTGCCGCGCTTCCGCGCGCGGCTCGCCGGCTGGCGGGCGCGGGCGTCAGCCCAGTAGCCACGGCGTGCCGGCGCGCGCGGCCACCTGGCGGAGTTGCGCCAGCAGGCCGGGCCCGACCGGAATGCCATCCAAGCTACGTCGTGCGGCGGCCGCACGCTCGGGGTCGCCGGCGACCAGCACGGGCTGCGTCGGATCGGCCGGCGGGGTGGCGCGCAGGCGCGCGCAATAGGCATCGATGTCGCCGCCGAAGGCCGCGCGGTCGCGAAACAAGGCGGGGTCGAGAGCCAGCACGAAGTGCCCGCTGTTGCGCGCGCCCTGCGGCTGGCGTCCAGCCTCTGCTTCCGCCGCGCCGAGCGTGCCGCTCAGCCCGCCGGCGAGGATATCGACCATCATCGCAAGGCCGTAGCCCTTGTAGCTCGATCCTTGCGGCGTGCCGCCGAGTGGCGTGAGAAAACCGTGCTCGATCACCTCATTCGGGTCGTCACTGGGCTGGCCGCGCGCATCGGTGCCCCAACCCGGCGGAAGCCGCTGGCCTTCATTCCGCGCATTGCGGATCTTGCCGAAGGCAACGGTGGTCGTCGCCATGTCGAGCGCGAAGGCGATGCCCTCCGCCCCCGGTGCGGCGAAGGCGTAGGGATTAGTGCCGAGCATCGGCGCGGCGCCGAAGGTCGGCGTGGTGCGAAGCGAGGGCGAGGTGGTGCAGGCAATACCGATCATGCCCTCCGCCGCAGCGAGGCGCGCATAATAGCCCGCCGCGCCGAAATGCGCGGAGTTGCGCACGGCCACAACCCCGATGCCGATCCGCCGAGCCTTCTCGATCGCGATCCCCATCGCTTGCGCAGCCGGTGCATGACCCAGCGTGGCCTGCGCGTCCATCAGCGCGGCGGCGGGACCGCATTCCGTCACCGCCGGTTCCGGCGCGTCCATCCGTACCTCGCCCCGGCCGCGATAGGCGTCGTAGACTGGAATCATCGAAACGCCGTGGCTGTCGATGCCGTGCAGGTCGGCATACAGCAGCACATCAGCGGTGATCGCCGCGCGACCCGGCGGCATCGCCCAGGCAGCCAGGATGTGCTGGATCTGCGTGCGCAGTCGGTCAGGCTCGATCAGCATGCGCCCCCCATTCATGTGCCGCGCATCGTTGACGCGCCGATTGGCATCACCCTACGCTCACCCGAAGCAGGATAGAACGTGGAGCAGACGAATGACGCGCATGGTAGCCCGCCGTCTCGCGCTGGCCTCGATGGGCGGGATGGCGATACTCCCCTTCACGGCAATGGCGCAGGGCACTTACCCCGCACGGCAGGTGCGGATCATCGTGCCCTTCGCGCCCGGCGGCACGACCGACATCGTCGCGCGCATTGTCGCCGCGCACCTCCAGCAGCGGCTGGGGCAGCCCTTCGTGGTGGACAACCGGCCGGGCGGCGGCGCAACAGTGGGATCGCAGGCCGCGGCAGATGCACCGGCGGATGGCTACACGCTGGTGATCTCCAACTCCGCCTCGCACGGCGTGTCCCCGGCGCTCTACCGCAATGTGCGCTACGACGCGCTGGGCGATTTCACGCATATCGTGCTGGCCGCCACCACGCCCCAGGCACTGGTTGCCAATCCGCGGTGGGAAGCGCGGACGATCGCCGATGTGGTTCGAATCGGTCGCGCCGCGCCGGATGGGTTGAATGTCGCGACCGCCGGCGTCGGCTCGACCGGGCACATGATGGCGCTGCGCTTCGGTCTGGCCGGCGGCTTCAAGGTGAACCCGGTTCCCTATCGCGGCTCCGGCCCGGCGCTGGCCGATATCATGGCCGGCAACGTGAACTTCATGTTCGACAGCCTCGCCTCCTCCATCGGCCATGTCCGCGACGGGCAATTGCGCGCCCTTGCCGTGATCGACCCGCAACGGAGCGCCTTCCTGCCGGACGTGCCGACGCTGGCGGAGGCGGGCTTCCCCGGCCTCGTATCCTATTCCTGGTTCGGGATATCGGGGCCGAAGGGGCTGCCTCGGCCGATCGTGGATCTGCTGAACCGCGAGGTGCGCGCGATCCTGCGGATGCCGGAGGTGCAGGACCGCTTCCGCGCGCTGACGGCCGATGCGCCCGACACGACGCCCGAGCAGTACACCGATTTCGTGCGGGAGGAGCTGCGCGTCTGGGCCGAGGTGGTACGCGCGACAGGCGCCACCGCCGAATAACGCGGCCTCAGCCCATGTTGAGCCCCGCGACACGGCGCGGCTGCGGGCAGGCTGATAAGGGTGGTCGGGGTCGCGCCGGTACGGATATGGCTCGCCGCAGGGCGCGCGCCCCGAACCAGCGCCCGTGTCGTCGCAGGGAGTCGGCTTCCGTGCCGGCAACGGGCCGTTCCAGGACTTGCCGCGTCCGCAGCTGCCGGCGCGTCGGATGAATGCCAGCCCGCCCAAACGTGGCCTCCGGGCTGCCTTGGGGACAGCGGCCACTCAACGCAAGTCGCTCGCGCCGAGCGCGGCTGCCATAACCCGCTCCACGCGCAGCGCGGTGCCGAGCAGGAAGGCATCCTGCCCCGGCAGCGCGGCCAGCTGCGCGCCGAGCGGCATCCCCTCCTGGCCCCATCCGCATGGCAGCGAAAGGCATGGCCCGCCGAGCAGCGACCAGATGCGGTTGAAGGTCGGTGCGCCGGTCGCCGCTAGGCCGCGCGGCGCCTCGCCCGGCGCACTCGGCGTCAGCACCACGTCGCAGCGTTCGAACAACGCACGCAGCACGATGCAGGCGCGTGCGAGATCGGCACGGATCGCGGCATGCTCCGCCGCTGCGATGCGAAGGCCGCGGTCGCAGATCTCGGCGAATTTCGCGCTGAAGAGATGCGGCGCCGCCGCGCGCTCCCATGCGAAGGCGCGGGCGACCTCCCAGGCCATCGCGGCGCCATGGCGTTCATTGACCCAGGCGATGCCGGGCGCCGGCAGGGTCACGACCCGTGCCCCAGCAGCGGCAAGCGCGCGCGCCAGCGAGTCGAGCGCGGCCTGTTGTGCGGGCTCCGCCTCGTCCCACCAATCGGTTCGCAGCAGCCCGATGACGGGCCAGGCCTCGGGCGCTTGCGGGGCCGCGATATCGGCCCGCCCCGCCGCGACCGAGGCCAGCAGCGCGGCATCCGCAACGGTGGGCGCGAGGGTGCCGGCGGTATCGAAGCTTTCCGCCAGAGGCTTCATCCCGGCGCGCGGGATGGTCCCGAAGCTCGGCTTGTAGCCGACCACGCCGCAATAGGCGGCAGGCCGGACGATACTGCCGGCCGTCTGCGTCCCGAAAGCGGCACATGCCATCCCCGCGGCGACCGCCGCCGCCGAGCCGGAGGAGGAGCCGCCGGGGGTGCGCGCGACGTCGTGCGGGTTGCCCGTGGCACCCGGTGTGTAGGAAGCGAACTCCGTCGTGACGGTCTTGCCGAGGACTACGGCGCCGGCGGCGCGCGCGAGGGCCACGGCCGCGGCATCCGCGCGCGGCCGGTGTCCGGCCCAGATGGCAGAACCATGGGAGGTCGGCAGGTCCGCCGTGTCGAAGACATCCTTCACGGCGATCGGCACGCCATGCAGCGGGCCGCGCGGCGGGCCGCGGTCCAGGTCCTGCGCACGCGCCCGCGCGGCGTCGAGATCGAGCGCGGCATAGGCCTGGATCTGCGGCTCCCGTTCGGCGATGCGGGCTGCGATCGCCTCGATCAGCGCGACTGCGGAGGTGTCGCCGCGCGCGATGCGTCGGGCCGCCTCGGCGGCGCCAGGGATCCGGGTCATGCGGCCTCTCGGGGTTCGATCGGCAAGGCGGCGACGAAGCCGATGTCGCGCTCCAGCCAGGCGGCAGCGCGGAGCAGCGCGGCCTCCTGGCGGGGCGGGGCAATCAGTTGGAGCCCGACGGGCAGCCCGTCGCGCGTCAGGCCGCAGGGCAGTACGAGCGCCGGGCAGCCGGTGAGCGTGATCGCCGTCGTCGGGCGCAGCCAGTCCACCGCGCCGCCTCGGAACTGGGCGCCCTGCGCCTCCGTCACGCTGGTCTGGCCGAGCGGAAGAGCAGGCACGATCGTCGCGCAGGTCGCGACCATGCCATGTTCCGCGAGCGCCTCCGCCATGGCCGCGTAAAGCGCCGAGCGGCCCGCCGCCGCGGCTGCCACGTCACCCAGCGAGAGCCTCTCTGCCCGTGCGAGGTTCTCAGCGACGGAAGGCGGCAGCGCAGTGCCGCGTTCCGCAAGCACCGGACGCATCGCTGTCGCGAACCAAAGGGCGCGCACCGTGGCGAATACAGCGGGCGCAGCCGAGAGATCCGGCACAGCCGCACCGACTCGCGTGCCGGCCGCGGCGAAGCGCCCAATGGCAGCGGCGACGATCGCCTCCACCTCCGGATGGACCGGTGCGAGCCCGAAGGCTGCAGAATAGCCGATGCGTGGCGGCGGGGCCGGTTCCTGCGCCGCGTGCAGGAAGGGTCGCGCCGGCGGACCTAGCGCGAGGGGATCCTCCGGGGCCAGGGCTGCCATCGCATCCAGCATCAGCGCGGCATCGGCGACGCTGCGTGCCAGGGGCCCGATGACGTTGAGATCGTCGAACGCATGCGTCCCCCCACGGCGCGGAACGCGGCCGCTGCTCGGGCGCAGCCCGACCAGGCCGGAAAAGGCAGCCGGCACACGGAGGCTGCCGGCAAGGTCGCCGCCCGTCGTTGCGAAGGCCGCGCCCGCCGCGACGGCGGCAGCACCGCCGGCGCCGCCCGGTGTTCGGCCCGTGTCCCATGGATTGCGCGTGGCGCCATGCAGCTCATTCACGCAGGCGGCACCGGCGCCGAAGGCCGGCACATTGCCCTTCCCCAGCACCACCGCGCCGGCCGCGCGCAGCGCCCGCACCACGGGGTCGTCAACCGGCACCGGCGGATCTGCGGCGAAGGCGATGCTGCCGAAGCGTGTCGGCATGCCGCCGACATGCAACAGGTCATGCACCAGGATCGGCAGGCCTGCGAGTGGCGGCAGAGTCGCGCGCGGCATGTCGTCCAGCCTGCGCGCCGCCACGAGCGCAGCCTCATCGTCGAGGTGGACGACGGCGTTCAGTGCGCCCTGGGTCGTACGCAGCCGCGCGACCGTCGCCTCAACGAGTTGGACAGCGCCGAGACGGCCCGCATGGCGCGCCGCAACGGCCTCGACCGCGGAGAGGCGCCATATCGCCTGCCCCGTCATGCCATCCTGCGCCGGCTGTGCGATGGGCCGGCCGGATCCGGGTAGCGGTGATTGTCCTTCATGCACCGGCGAGGTTCGCGCATGCGATGCGGGCTGACCAGTCCCCCGCTCGCGCCAAAGGGGCTGCCGCCCTGCCTCTGGCGCTCAGCGGCAAGGCGCCCCGCTTCAGCCCGCCAGCGCCGCGCGCACCGCTGCGGCGCGATCCGAGGTCGTATCGGCATATCGGATCACATGGGCGTCGGGACGGACCGCAGCGGCCTGGTCAAGGCACTGACCGAACAGATCCGCGCCTGAGACCAGCAGCGCGACGCGGTGCGGCAGCTGCGCGAGCCTCTCAGGCAATGGCCAGCCGATCGCCGCCTGCCAAGCCGGCGCGAAGGACGCTGGCTGCTTCGCCGCCTCCCGGATCTCCTGTTGGAGGTCCTCGGGAGCCAGGCGCGGTTCGACTGCACGGGCCGCCGCGAGGGTACGGTCCCACCAGGGGAACCAGAGCCCCATGTCGCGGCGCATATGCCACATGCGCAGCAGGTGCGACCCATCCCAAACCGGCGTGACATCCGGCGCCCAGCTTGACGCCCAGGCCTGTCGCGCGCGCTCGGGCAGCGCGATGGGCGCATCGAGCAGCAGGGATAGCACGCGGCCGGGCTGCGCCGCCGCCGCCGCAACCGCCGTGGCCGCACCGGCATTGTGGCCCAGCAGATGCGCCTGCGACACGCCCAGCGCATCGCACACCGCCCAGAGCGTCTCCGCCCAGGCTTCCGGCGATTGCGCGCCATCCGGGCGTGGATCGCTTTCGCCATGGCCGGGCGGATCGAAGCAGATCACCGGCCGGTCGTTGCCCAACTCGCGCAGCAACGCCTCATACAAGGCGGAGGAGCCGGGGACATGCGGCGCGATGACCAGCGGCGCCGCGCCATGTGCTTCGCCGATCGTCCGCACCAGCACCTGGGCGCCACCGATCTCGTAGTAGTTGGTGGTGCTGCGCCCGGCGATCGGTGTCGCAAGCGGTGGCGGCGGCGGCGGCGCGCCGCGCGCCGGGTGGCCCAGCAGCACCGCCCGTTCGGCGGCCGCCGCGGCCACCGGAGCGCGCGGCATCTCCT
>JBIKSZ010000201.1:0-6907 GCA_044348345.1 Roseomonas sp.
GCCGGTGGCACCGCCGCGGCCTTGCGCGACCCCGCTGTGCTGGCCGCCGCGACCTCCGGCCCGCGGCGCGGGGCTGCGCTCTGCCTGCTGCTGTGGTCGGGCACCGGCGCGCAGGATGTCGCGCTCGGTTGGACCCGGCTCGATGGGCCGGAGGCCGCGGCCGCGATCGCGGAAGCTATCGAAGCAACGCCGCGCCTGCCCCCGCCTGGCTCCACGGCCTTGGGGGAGGGGATGGCGGCTGGCCTGGCGCTGCTGGCCCGCTTCCCGGGCGAGGCCACACGGCTGGTGATGGATGTCTCCGGCGATGGGCGGCACAACCAGGGCCGCGCGCCCGGGCCGATGCGCGACCTGGCGGTGGCGGCGGGCCTGACCATCAACGGCCTCGCGATCCTGAATGAGGAGCCGGACCTGCTGGCCCATTACGCGGAGGAGGTGATCGGCGGCCCCGGCAGCTTCGCGATGAGCTGCGCCGACTACGACGATTTCGCCGAGGCGATCCTCCGGAAGCTGCGACGCGAGCTGTCCGGCGCGCTGGTGGCCTGACGCGCGAGGCTGGCGCGCGGCCAGCCTGCGGCCGCGCAGATCTTTCTCGTTTCGCCCGGTATTCAGGGGCTTCCGGCATGGCGTGTGCGCGGGCATACCAACCCCTCACGCGCGCGCATTCCGGAACCCTTCCCCATGCTCATCCTGTTGCCCGGCCCCGTGCAGACCCGCCCCGAGGTCCGTGCCGTGATGTCCGACGACATCGCCCCCTGGGATGCCGAATTCCGCGCCGAATACGCCGCCATGCGCCCGCGCATCGTCGCCATCGCCGGCGGCGTCGAGGGCGAGCATGTCTCGCTGCCGCTGCCCGGCTGCGGCCACATGGTGGTCGAAGCCGCGATCCGCACCTTCGTGCCTGCTGGCGGCAAGGTGCTGGTGGTACAGAATGGCGGCTATGCCGATCGCCTCGCGCGGCTGGCGGCCGAGGCCGGGCGCATCGTCGTGCCGCTGCACGGCCCCGACCATGAGCCGGTCGGGCCCGAGAAACTGGCCGCCGCGCTGGCCGCGAACCCGGATGTGTCCCACGTCGCCATCGTCGTCAGCGAGACGGGCACCGGCATCGTCAATGATCCCGGCATCCTCGGCCCGGTGATCCGCGCAGCGGGCAAGCGGCTGATCTGCGACGCCGTCTCGGGCTTCGCGGCACTGCCCTTCCGCATGGCTGATCATCCGGAATGCGATGTCGTCGTCTTCACCTCCAACAAGTGCCTCGAAGGGCTGCCGGGCTTCGGCTTTGCGGTGGCACCCATCGCGCGGCTGGAAGAGTGCAAGGGCAATGCCGGGTCCTGGGTGATGGACCTCGCCGATGTCTATGCCCATGCGCTGCGTGACGGTTGGGGCAGCTTTCGCTTCACGCCGGCGGTGCAGGCACTGCGCGCCTTCCGTGTGGCGATGGACATCTACGAGGCCGAGGGCGGCCAGCCCGCGCGCCTCGCGCGGTATCGCCGCAACAGCGAGGTCTGGTACGAGGGCCTGCAGGCGCTGGGCTTCCGCCCCTATGTCGCGAAGCCGCACCAGGGCCCGATCGTCGTCGTGGTGCACCAGCCCGAGCATCCGGCCTGGGACTTCCATGACTTCCTGGCCCGGATGAAGTCGCGCGGCGTCATCATCAGCCTGCACTTCACCACCAAGGTGCCGACCATGCGGCTTGGCTGCATCGGCGCGATCAACGAGGGGGATGTGCGCTTCGCCCTGGCGCAGATGCAGGCTGTGCTGGCGGAGATGGGCATCGCCCCGCGCGCCGCGGCGGCCTGACATGCCGCGCGGCGCCGGGCCGCTCCGGTAGGGCAGGGCGTGGGCCGCCGCTCGCCGTTGCGCCTGATTTTGCTGGTGGGAGGCATGCTGGGCCTGCTCGGCACCAGCCCTGCCGAGGCCCAGCAGGTAAGGCTGAACTCAGAGCGCGCGGCCGCCGTCGCGCTGGGCGTGGTCGGCGTGACCTCGATGCCCGATGGCACGGTCTCGGACCTGACAATCGAGCGCAGCGGGGGCGAGTCGTCGCAGCTGTTCACCTGGCAGCTCGGCGCGGGTTTCACCGTCTCCGAGGACGTCCCGCTCTACCTCGAGGGCTTTCTCGGCTATGCGCGCTATGACCCCGCCGCCATCGTGTCCAACGGCCAGCAGTCCACTCCCCTGCCGCTGCGCTGGAACGCCTTCTCGGGCACTGGCGGCGTCGGCTGGTCCTTCGCCCTCAATGACCGCATTCAGCTGCGCCCCATCCTGAACTTCAGCCTCGGCTACATTGCGAGCGACGTGGCGCTGGCCGGCGAGCTGCTCAATATCCTGACCGGCATCGACATCGAGGCGCTGCAGAGTCGCCAGGCCTTGACCGGGGGCCTGGGCGGGGCGCTGGTGCTGGCCTGGTATGACTACCGGCCCGACTATGAGTTCGAGGTGGAGCTGCGCCTGTCGCGGATGCGCTTCTCCACGCTGCCGACCAACGACCGTGGGCTCGATGTCACCTCGGACAGTGCCGCCGCCGGCCTCTGGGCCCGCTATCGTTGGCCGACGGGCGCCGAGGCCTTCGGACGCCCGACCCGCTGGGTGCTCGAGGGCTACCATTCCGAGTTCTTCCGCGCGCAGCGCGAGGTGCTCGGAATCGACCGGCTGACACGGCTCGGCGGTGGCATCGAGCTCGATGTGGGCCGCTGGGAGCTCGGCGCGGTAGGCCTCTACCTGCAGCGCCTGCGGCTTAGCGGCAACGTGCTGTTCGGGGAGGATGTGCGGGGCTGGTCTGTCGGGATCGGGATGAGCTTCTGATCCCGGCGCTTCCGTTCCATGACCGCCGCACAGCGTTGCGGCCCCCACCAGTGCAGGGCGCCGCTGGCCGGATCATGCATGCAATACCCCGCACCCGGCGGTGGCACCGTGTGCGGGCTGGCTATGTCGTCGGGGTAGGGAGTGCTGTGCCGGTCAGGCGCCGGCGCGCATTACCTTCGGGATTTCTTCCCGGAAGCGGAAGCGCAGCGCCGACCAAGTATCATCGAGGGCGATCTGCGTGACCGGCAGCAGCCCCTCGCTCGTGATGGGGTCCCAGCCATGGTCGCGGTCGAGGTCGGACCGCACGGGCCCGCTCTTCTTCGGATAGGCGAGCCAGAGCCGCGCCCCGATGCCATAGAGGTTGAGCGCACGCGGCGCGATCGTGCGCAGCGTCGCCTTGTCCGCAGCAAAGGCCAGAATCAAGTCGGCCGCGGCGGTGGCGCCGCTCGGCAGGCCAAAGGTCAGCCCCGGGGGGTTGCCGATCACCGCGCAGGCCATTCCAGGCCGGTAGCCCAGCTTCCTCGCCACCTCCCCGATCACGACGCCCATCGTCCAGCCAGTTCCGTCACAGAGTTGCCAACAGGGAAGCCGCCTTAGCCCAGATCGGACAGCCATGCAGCCTTAAACTTCGGCAGGTCCGCCCTGCGTTTTTCGCCCGCCACGCCCAGCCGGCGGGCCGGCGTGGGCTTTCGCAGTGGACACGGGCGGTCTGGACGGAGAATGCTGCACTGCAATGAGCGACGTTTCCGCGCCCCTTGGCTCCCAAGGCCCTGCCTTTCCCCTCGGTGCGCGCCATGTCCTGGCCCACCGGGTGACGGCGGCCGAACTTGCCCCGGTCGCCGCGCTGCTCGGCTCGAGCGACCCCGCCTTGTCCAGCCGCTCCGCCGCGACCCTGATGACCCGGCTGCTGGTGTCCCGCTTTCCCGGCCCCGGTACGCGGTTGCTGCGGGAGGATTTCCGCTTCGCCGGCCAGCTGCTGGCCGACGAGGAGGTCGAATTGTCCGCCGAGGTCGCCGGTATCGCCGCGCCCGGCGTGCTGGCTATCGCCTGCCAGGTGCGCAAGCCGGATGGAACGGTGGTGCTGGATGGCATGGCCGAGGTCATCCCCCCTTCCGCCGTGCCCGCCACCGCCGACCTGCCCTTCGACATCCAGCCGCGGCGGATGCTGCAGATCCTGCTTGGCCGCTGCCGGGCGCTGCCGCCGCTGCCCACCGCCATCGTCCATCCCTGCGACGCGGCCAGCCTCGAGGGCGCCGTCCTCGCCGCCCGGCAGGGGCTGATCCGCCCCATCCTGGTCGGTCCCGAGGCGCGGATCCGGGCCGCGGCGGAGGAAGCGGGCCTTGACCTCGCGGGGGTGGAGATCGTGGCCACGCCCCACAGCCATGCCAGCGCCGAGCAGGCTGTGGCGCTGGTCGGCCAGGGCCGGGCCGCGGCGCTGATGAAGGGCAGCCTGCACACCGACGAATTGCTGGGCGCCGCGCTCACGCATGAGGCGGGGCTGCGCACCGAACGCCGGGTGAGCCATGCCTTCGTCATGGACGCGCCGCTCTATCCGCGGCTGCTGATCATCACCGATGCCGCGGTGAACATTGCCCCCGACCTGGAAGCCAAGGCCGACATCGTGCGCAACGCGTTGCGTCTGGCCGCCGCCATCGGGATCGAATTGCCGCGGGTCGCGCTGCTGGCGGCGGTGGAGACGGTGACCCCGCGCATGCCCTCGACGATCGAGGCCGCGGCGCTCTGCAAGATGGCCGAGCGCGGGCAGATCATGGGCGGTATCCTCGACGGCCCGCTGGCCTTCGACAATGCGGTGAGCGAGGCAGCGGTGAAGGCCAAGGGCATCGTCAGCCCGGTGGCCGGCCGTGCCGATATCCTGGTGGTGCCCGAGATCGAGAGCGGCAACATGCTGGCGAAGCAGCTTGCCCTGCTCGGCGGGGCGGAGAGCGCGGGGATCGTGCTGGGGCTGCGCGTGCCGGTGGCGCTGACCAGCCGCAGCGACGATGCGACATCGCGCCTAGCTTCCGCCGCGCTGCTGCGGCTCATGGCGGGCTGAGCGGGACGCCGCGCCGCGGAGAGCTTATCCGCCCGCCTGGGCGGCGCGCAGTGCGCGGCGCAGCTTGGCGATGCCGGTGCGCACATGTCCCTTGCCGCACAGCCGCAGGCCTTCCTCGGCCAGGCTCCGCGCTGGCTCAGCATGGCCATAGGGCTGCTCCGCCAGCCGGCCAGCGAGCTCGGCGCAATAGGCCGTGCTGTCGGTGGTCACGCGGACCGGACCATCGGCGGCGGCCGTCGCCAGCGGCACGCTGAGCAGCGCGATCACCAGCGCCAGCTGGATGGCGGGAAGGAGGGAAGCCATGGCCACTATTTTGGGTGGCATGGCCGCTCCGCACCATGTCGCGGCCATGAAAGCAGGGTCATGATTGCGCCGCCCCTGGCGCGGCAAGGCCCGGGGCGCCCTGGGGCAGTCGCAGCGCGACGCGGAGACCCGGCCGTGCGGCGGCCGGGTGCGTCTCGCCCAGCACCACATCCCCGCCATGCAGCGCCGCGACCGCGCGGACCAGCGACAGGCCGAGCCCGGAGCCCGGCGTGCTGCGCGCCGCGTCGGCGCGGAAGAAGCGCTCGCCCGCGCGCTCGCGGTCGGACGCAGGCATGCCGGGGCCGTCATCGGCCACCGCAATCTCCAGCAGCCCCGCCTCGGCCCTGGCCGAGAGGGTCACGGTGCCGCCCTCAGGCGTGAACTTCAGCGCATTGTCGAGCAGGTTCGTCACCGCCTGGCCCAGCAGGTCGCGGTCGCCGACTAGCGGCAGCCGCGCGGGCAGGCGGACCTCCAGATGCTGCTCATGCGCCTCCGCCGCTGCGCCGTAGAGCTCGGCCAGATCCGTCAGCATCGGGGCGAGGTCGGTGGCGGCAAAGGCCGCCCGGCGCGATCCCGCCTCCACCTCGGCGATGCGCAGCACCGCCTGGAAGATGCGGGCGATGCCGTCGAGATCGGCGATGCCCTGTTCGATCGCCGCGCGCAGCTGCTCCGCGTCGTCCGCCGAGACGAGCGCTTCCTCGAGCTTGGCGCGGGCGCGGGCGATCGGCGTGCGGAGGTCATGGGCAATGGCGTCCGAGACGCCGCGCACGCCTTCCATCAGCTGCGCGATGCGGTCGAGCATCGCATTCATGGTCTTGCCGAGCTTGTCGAATTCGTCGTCGCGCTCCGACAGCGGGACGCGCGGCGTCAGGTCGCCCGCGCCGATCACCTCCGCCGTGCGATAGGCAGGCCGCAGCCGGCGTTCCAGCGCGCGGCGCAGCATCCAGGCGCCGAGCAGCGCGAGCGCCGCCGACGCCATGGCCGCCCAGGCGATCCCACCCGAGAGCAGCGCGCGGAGCCGCAGCTTCTCCGCCACGTCGCGCCCGACCAGCAGCCGGTGCCCGCCGCCGAGCTCGACGCGCAGCAGCCGCGCTTCCGTCATGGAGCCATCGCGCTGCAGCGGCAGGCGCAGCCAGGGCTGCTCGCCCTGCGCTTCCGGCGGCCAGGCGCTGAGGTTGCCGGCGATCGCCTGCCCCTCGGGCCCGACCAGCAGGTAGAGCGCCTCGTTCTGGACATCCACGGCCAGCCGGTCCGCGATTGCGGCCGCCAGCGCCTCGATCCCATCGGCGCGGCGGCGTTCGACGAGGGCCGTGGCATCGGCACGGATTGCCGCCTCCACCTGGCGGTCGAGCGCGCCTGCGGTGTTCCACCACAGCACCACCGCCGCGGCGGTCGCGGCGGCGGCGAAGATCGCGGTGAAGAGCAGCGCGAAGCGCCCGGACGCGCTGCGCACCAGGCCGAGCAGCGGCGGCTCGAAGCTCGGGCTGCGGGTGGCGGGCGGCGGGCTCATGCCCGGGGCGCCACGCCTCGGCGCGCGCTCAATCGGCGCGGATCATGTAGCCCGCGTTGCGCACCGTGTGGATCAGCGGCTTGTCGAAGCCCTTGTCCAGCTTGTGCCGCAGCCGCGAGACATGGACGTCGATGACGTTGGTCTGCGGGTCGAAATGGTAGTCCCAGACCTTCTCGAGCAGCATGGTGCGCGTCACCACCTGGCCGGCATGGCGCATCAGGTGCTCCAGCAGGCGGAACTCG
>JBIKSZ010000202.1:0-6891 GCA_044348345.1 Roseomonas sp.
CACTGGCCAGCGGTGCCGGCGCCGAGGCCACGCCCTTCGCGCGGCTGAAGGTCGCGCAGCTCGCCCTGAAGGTGGAGGCGCAGCGCCTCTCCCTGGATGAGACCAGGCGCCGCCTTGTCGACGTCACCGAGGCCAATGCCGCGCTCGATGAGATCGGCAGCACGATGCGCGACGCGCTGCTGAACTGGCCGGCTCGCGTCTCGGGGCTGATCGCCGCCGAGATAAGCGTCGACCCGCATCTGCTGCAGACCATCCTGCAGAGCCACATCAACGACCTGCTGACGGAGGCGGCCGATCGCTTCGATCCAGCAGGCCTCGGAGGGGATCGGGCTTCGCAGCCGTGACCATGTGCGCCGGCGTGTCGGCGCCATGCTCCGGCCGCCACCGCAGCTCACGGTTTCGGAATGGGCCGAGCGCCATCGCATGCTCGGCAGCCGCGCCTCGGCCGAACCGGGCCCCTGGCGCACTAGCCGCACGCCGTATCTGAAGGATGTGATGGACGCGCTGTCCGCGGTGCATCCGGCCCGGCGCGTCGTGTTCATGAAGGGCGCGCAGGTCGGGGCCACGGAAAGCGGAAACAACTGGCTCGGCTACATCATGCACCACGTGCCGGCACCGGCGCTGGCGGTGCAGCCGACCGTCGAACTGGCCAAGAGGTTCTCGCGCCAGCGCATTGATCCGCTGCTGGAGGAAACGCCCGCGCTGCGGGAACGGGTTGCCCCGGCGCGGGCCCGCGACAGCGGCAACACCATGCTGTCGAAGGAATTCCCCGGCGGCATCCTGGTGCTGACCGGTGCCAACAGCGCGGTCGGGCTGCGCTCGATGACCGCGCGCTTCCTGTTCCTCGACGAGGTGGACGCCTATCCCGGCGACGTCGCCGGCGAGGGTGATCCGATTGCCCTGGCCGAGGCCAGGGCGCGGACCTTCGGCTGGCGACGCAAGGCCTTCCTGGTCTCGACACCGACCATCGCCGGCCGCAGCCGGATCGAGCGGGAGTATCTCGCCTCCGACCAGCGTCGGTTCTTCGTGCCGTGCCCGGAGTGCGGCGAGATGCAGTGGCTGCGCTTCGAGCGGCTGCTCTGGGAGAAGGGTGCGCCGGAGACGGCGCGGTATCACTGCTCGGCCTGCGATCACCCGATGCAGGAGCACGACAAGACTGCGATGCTCGGCGGTGGGGAGTGGCGCGCGACGGCCGAGGGCCAAGACCCGCACACGATCGGCTTCCACATCTCGGCGCTCTACTCGCCGGTGGGCTGGCTGTCCTGGGCGCAGATCGCCCGGGATTGGGAGGCGGCGCAGGGCAAGCCCGAGGACATCAAGACTTTTCGGAACACGGTGCTGGGCGAGACCTGGCTGGAGCAGGGCGAGGCGCCCGATTGGGAACGCCTGGTCGAGCGCCGCGAAGATTTCGCCATGGGCGTGGTGCCGCCCGGCGCGCTGGTGCTGACCGCCGGCGTGGACGTGCAAGACGATCGTCTCGAATGCGATGTCTGGGGCTGGGCGGAAGGCTTCTCCTCCTGGCTGGTGGACCATGTAGTGATCCAGGGCAGCCCGCGGGACCGCGAGCCCTGGGACGAGCTGGCGAAGCTGCTGGCGCGCGACTGGCCACGCCAGGGCGGCGGTGCCATGCGCATTGCCCGACTCTGCGTCGACACCGGCGGCCGCGACACGGCCGCCGTCTATGGCCATCTGCGCCGGCTACGGGATCCGCGCATCGCGCCGACCAAGGGCATCGACGGCTGGAACCGGGCGCAGCCCGTCCAGGGCCCAACGCCGGTGGATGCGCTGGTCAACGGCCAGAAGCTGCGCCGCGGCCTCAAGCTCTGGACGGTTTCGGTCTCCACCTGGAAGGCCGATCTCTATCGCCGGCTCTGGCTCGGCCGCGGCGATGCGGAGGAATTCCCGCCCGGCTGGGTGCATCTGCCGCAGGGCATCGAGGCCGAATGGGTGAAGCAGTTGGTCGCCGAGCAGCTGCGCACCACGAAGGATCGCCGCGGCTTTGCGCGGCAGGAATGGGCCAAGCTGCGCGAGAGGAACGAGGCGCTGGACTGTGCCGTGCTGGCGCGGGCGGCGCTGTGGCTGCTGGGCGCGGATCGGTATGGCGAGCAGTTCTGGGCGCGGCTGCGGGACGAGGCAGCGGATGCGCCACTTGCCACAGCGCCACACCCGACGCCCGTGGCAGCAGCGACAACGGCGCCATCCATGAGCGCATCGGACACCCAGCGCCCACGCGGCTGGCTGGCGCCGCGCGCCGGCTGGCTGCGCTGATCAGCACAAGGACAGCAGGATGAGCAACGGGGCGCTGCATGCGCGGGAGCGCGAGGATCTGTCGCTGCATGTCGAACGCTGCGCGGAGCGCTACGAGGCGGTGAGTGCCGAGATCGGCGCGCTGCGGGCGCAGACGCGGCGAATCGAGACCGCCATCTGGGGCATCGTCGCGGCACTGGTCGCGCTCGGCGCCGGCGGCGCCCAGGTGCTGCCGGTGCTGCGCGCCCTGGCCCAGGGCGCCGGCCCATGAGTGCGGCGCTCGATCCCGCGGTGCTGGCCTGGGCGCTGGCGCGGCCGGCGGGCGATCGCTGGCGCGGGCTGGCGGAGGCCTTCGCCGCGGGCACCACCCGCGTCAGCTTTGACGGACGGACCGTCGAGTATCGCAGCCTGGCCGAGATCAGCGCCGCGCTCACCGCTGGCCACGGCGCCGAGAACAGCGCGGCCCGCCGCCCTGGCATCACCCTCGCCCGCTTCACGAGGTCCGCATGACCGAGAGCCCGCTCCTGACGCCGGCCGCCCTGGCGGCGGCGCTCGGCGTGCCCGAGGAGGCGTTCCGCGCTTTTGCCCGGCTGCGCGGGGTGGCTTGGGAGGCGCGCCTCCCCGCCGCCGACGCGGCCAGCCTCGCCCTGGCCTGGATCGCGACCGGCGGCAGCGCCGCGGGCCCGGTCGCCGAGGCAGCGGGAGCGCTGCTGGATGCGCTGGGCGCCGTGCCGCGATGATGGCGCGGCTGCGCTCGGCCTGGCAGGTGCTGCGCGGCTACGCCGCGGCGCAGGACAGCCGCGCCTCCGCCTGGGCGCCCTCCGGCGGCAGCGCGACGGCCGAGGTAGGCGCCGCCGCGCCCACCGTCGCGCGCCGCGCCCGCGATGCCGTCCGCAACGATCCCTACGCCGCGCGCATCGTCGATCTCTGGACCGGCAATGCAGTCGGCGCCGGCATCACCACGCGCTGGCCGGATAAGGCGCACGCCGAGGCCTGGCGCCGCTGGTCGGACAGCACGGCCTGCGACGCCGAGGGCCGTCTCGACCTCTATGGCTTGCAGGCCCTGGTCATGCGGGCGGTTGTGGAGAGCGGCGAATGCTTCGTTCGCCTGCTGCCGGCCGAGATCACGCTAGCCAATCCGATCGGCCTGCGGCTGCAGGTGCTGGAGAGCGATCACCTCGATACCGCCCGCACTGGCATTGTGGAGGGGGCGCCGACCATCCAGGGCATCGCGCTCGGGGAGGCCGGTGAGCCAGTCGGCTACTGGCTTCATCGCGTGCACCCCGGCGCATCCTGGGTTCTGCCGGGCGGTGTGACCTGGCTCAGCAGCCAGCGCGTGCCGGCGCGCGACGTGCTGCACATCTATCGCAAGCGCCGCCCCGGCCAGCTGCGCGACGTGTCCTGGCTCGCCCCGGTCCTGACCCGCCTGCGCGACCTCGGCGACTATGAGGCCGCGCTGCTGATGAAGGCCAAGATCGAGGCGTGCCTTGCCGCGGTGGTTTCGGAGGACGGGGACGAGGCCATGACCGGCCCGGCGTCGGGCCTGCTGCGCGACGCGCAGGGGCGCACGGTGGAGAGCTTCGAGCCCGGGATGATCCTGTATCGCCGTGGGATGGGCTCGGTGGAGGTAGTGAATCCGAGTGGGGGCGGCAGCCACGCTGCCTTCGCGCGGCGCGCGCTGGAAGCCTCCGCCGTTGGCACCGGCCTGACCTACGACCAGGTCGCCGGCGACCTGACCCAGGCGAACTACTCCAGCCTGCGGGCCGGCAAGATCGAGTTTCGCCGCCTCTGCGAGCAGGTCCAGTACGGCATGCTCATCCCGATGCTGGTGCGCCCCATCGCGGACCGCTTCCACGCGCAGGGCGCGCTGCTCGGGCTGTGGGGCGCCGACGTGCCCGATGGCCTGTCCCATGTCCCGCCCGCGCACGAGATGATCGACCCGCTGAAGGACACGACGGCGCTGATCGCGCAGGTCCGCGCCGGCTTCGTGCCGCAGCCGGAGGCGGTGGGCGCCTTTGGCTACGACTTCCGCCAGGCGGTCGAGATGATCCGTGAGGCGAACGCCCTGCTCGACGAGGCCGGCATCTCCCTGGACACGGACACGCGCCGCGTCGCGAAGTCCGGCGCTGCGCAGGATGCCGCGCAGATGGCCGCCGTCGAGATCGCCGCCACCGGCGCCGCCGCGCCGCCACGGCCCAATCCAACTCGTGGAGACCCCGCATGACGGCCGGCGCATATGATCCCGTCGAGGACATGCTCAAAGTGAAGTCCGTCCAGAAGAAATGGCGCGACAGCTTTACCGGCGCGGACCTCAACCCGGGGCGATGGACCAGCCAGATCGGCAGCGGCGCGACGATCAGCGTCGCCAGCGGCGCCCTCACGATGGCGAGCGGCACCATCGCGGACGCCGAGAGCTGGGTGCTCAGCACCGAGACCTTTACCGTGCCCTTCCGGGTTTCGATCGGGCTGACGCTCTCGCAGCGCATCGCCAGCCAGAGCTTCTGGATTGAAGCCGTCAGCGTGAACCGAGAGACGGGTCTGCCGGACGGGCTGCACGCTCTCAGCCTGCTCTTCGACGGCATCACCGCCACCCAGGCGAAGTACGAAGTGCAGAATGGCGGCCTCGCCCGCCTGACTTCGGCCGCCGTCACCTTCCCAAGCACGGCGGCGAACGGCGTCTACGAGATCGAGCCCTTCGCCGATGAGGCGTGGTTCCATGGCGGCACGCTCGACGCCACCACCGGCCGGGCCAATTCCTACCGCCGGCACCAGCAGATCCCGGATCCCAACGCGCTCTACAAGGTCCGGCTGCGCTGGCTGAACGGGGCCACGCCGCCGGCCAGCAGCACAAATGCCGTGGTGCAGTACATCGCCGTGCAGGACTATGCCGAGCTCACGGCCGAGATCACCGCCGGCCGCGGCCAGTCGGTGGCCGGGCAGAGCGTGGCCGTCGGCGTGGTCAGCATGCCGGCGGTGAGTGCGGTGGGCGGCCAGGCGCGCAACACCTCGGGCGCGGTGCCGGTGCTGGCCGCCACCGGCTACTCGGCCAACCCGGCCGCGGTGACCACCGCGCGCGGCGTCGATCTGCTGGCGACGCTGATCGGGGCGCTGGTCACCAAGCCCTACGCCATCCCAGAGGCCGACTGGCAGTACGCCGGCCCGATCGCTGGGCTCACCACGGCCGTCGACACGGTGGCCCGGGCGGCGGCCGGCGCGGGGATCCGCAACTACGTGACGGGGCTGCAGGTGCAGAACACCTCCGCCACGGCCAGCGAGTTCCAGATCAAGGATGGCGCCACGGTGCTCTGGCGATGCCTGCTGCCGGCGAACAGCGCCTTCCTCGACATCACCTTCCCGACCCCGCTGCGGGGGACGGCCAGCACGGTGCTGAACATCCAGGCGGTCACCGCCGGCAGCGTCGTGGTCGCCAATCTGCAGGGTTACGCCGCGCCGTAGGGCGCTCCGCCAGGACAACCGCATGACCGAGACCACCGAGCCAGCCGGGGCAGCCCCCGCGCCGGAACCCTTTGCCGCGCCCGATCGAGTTCCCACCGCGGGGCAATCGATCACGGCGCACCGCGCCCTGGCCGCGCCGGCCACTGTCGATCGCGTCGCGCGCACGGTCGAGGTGGTGTGGAGCACCGGCGCGCGTGCGCGCAACTACGTCCCCGCCCTCGGCCTGATCACCGAGGAGTTGGACATGTCGCCCAATGCGGTTCGCATGGACGGGCTGCGCTCGGGCCAGGCACCGGTGCTGAACACCCATCGGCGCGGCGATGCCCGCGACGTGCTCGGCCGCATCACCGCCGCCCGCCTCGAGCGCGGCCGCGGCTATGCCACGCTGCAGTTCTCCGCCGCAGCCGACGTCGAGCCGGTCTGGCAGCGCATCGCCGACGGCACGCTGCGCGCGGTCAGCGTCGGCTATCGCGTGCACCGCTACGAGCCGCGGCCCGATGCCACCACCGGCGAGACCGTCCACCGCGCGGTGGATTGGGAGCCCTTCGAAATCTCCGTCGTGCCGATCCCGGTGGATCGCGACGCCGCTGTGCGCGGACAGGGCGACCAGGGCGTCCCTGTCCCCGCGATCGAACCCACCCTGTCCGCTGAGGATCACCCCATGCCCGAGACCACACCGGAAGCCCCGGCTGCTGCCCCGCTCCAGGAGACACCCGTGACCACCACGCCCGCCGCTTCGTCTGCTGCCCCCGTTCCCGAACCCACCCGCGCCGCGCCCGATCTCGACGCTGTCCGCGCCGAAGCCCAGCGCGCCGAACGCGAGCGCCTCGTCGGCATCGACGCCGCCATCGAGGCCGCCCGCGCCCTGGTGCCGGCCGAGCGCATCCCACCCATCCGCGCCGAGGCGATCGAACGGGGTTGGTCGGCGGATCAGGTCCGCCGCGCCCTGTTCGACATCCTGGTCGCAGCGGCTCCGAGGCCTTCTCTGCCCGCCCGTCCCGAGACCGGTCCTGGCCAGGACGACCCCGCCCTGCTGATCGATGCCATGGCCGAGGCGCTCGCCGCCCGCTCGATGCCGGGCTACCAGCCCAAGGGGAATGGCCGCCATGCGGAGTTCATGGGCTGGCGCCCCTCCGACATGGTGGGCGAGCTGCTGCGCGCCCGCGGCGAGCGGAATGTCCCGCGCAA
>JBIKSZ010000032.1:0-22109 GCA_044348345.1 Roseomonas sp.
TTCCGGCAGGACTTCCCGGAAGCCTGCGTGCCGATGCGGCGGGGCAGGCAGACCGGCGCACTCGACGCCATCACGGCCCGGCCGGCGGCGCAGGGCGACGTACCGCCGGACGCCTGAGCGCCGCGGCTGCGGCGCTAGACGACGGTCTACGGGCCGATCCTCATGTCAGCGCCCGTCGGCGGACGCCATGTAGCGGTCCTCCAGGGCGCGCCACGTCCTGTTGTCGAACAGCTCCCAAAGCTCGCCATGGCTGAGCATCCGTCCGGCCATGGCGGCGGTGGAACCCGTGCTTCGCAGCGAGGCGAGCATCTCGAGCCCAGCCTTGGCGAACAGCCGCGTCAGCGCGTTCGGATAGATGGCCAGGCTGAAGCCGAGCGCCTGCAGCTGGCTTGCGGGCAGGATCGGCGTCCGCCCTCCCTCCACCATGTTGGCGAGAAGCGGCGTGCCGGCGAAAGACCGGCCGACCTCCGCCAGTTCGGCCTCGCTCTGGGGGCTTTCGACGAAAATGACGTCGGCGCCCGCCTCACGATAAACCTGTGCGCGCTCAATGGCGGCCGCGAGGCCCTCGCCGGCGCGGGCATCGGTCCGGGCAATCACCACGAAATCCGGATCGCGGCGCGATTCCACGGCGGCGCGGATCCGGGCCGCCATCTCGGCGGGGTCGACAAGGCGCCGGCCCGGCTCATGGCCGCATTTCTTGGGCCAGGCCTGGTCCTCGATCTGGATCGCGGACACGCCGGCGCGCTCATACTCGCGGACGGTGCGGATGATGTTGAGCGGGCCGCCATAGCCGGTATCGCCATCGGCGATCACGGGGATGGAGACCACGTCGCAAATCCTGCGGATGCGGTCCAGGATTTCGCCGAAGGACAGGGCGCCGACATCCGGCGCACCCAGCGCACTCATCGAAATGCCCGCCCCCGTGATGTAGAGCGCATCGAAGCCAGCCGCCTCCACTAGGCGCGCCCCGACACAGTCGAATGCGCCGGGCGCGACGAGCAGGTCGGGCGCGGCAAGAAGCTCGCGCAAGCGCCTGCTGCGTCCCGTCGCGTCAGCAAGACCGATCGGCAATTGAGGTCCGGCGCCGTCCCCTGTCCCGCGCAATCCGTGCTCCACCACTCGTCCCTTCCCTGCCCTTGTTCAATGGCGCCACCTGCAGTCGCGCGGCGACGCAACGCGTTTGGCTGTTCAACCCTGGTCGGCCCATGCGCATGGGGTCAAGCTTCCCCATGATGCCCGATTCGGCCCCGCCTCTTGCAGTGTAGCCGCCGGTCCGGGCGGCCACCCGCTTGCGACAGGGCAGGCTGCTGTGCAATCCCGCAGTCATATCCGGGGAGGATCACGAGACATGAAGCGCCGTAACCTTCTTTCCTACGCCCTCGCCCTGCCCGCCATCGCCGCGCCAGGCTCCCTGCGCGCCCAGGCTTGGCCGGACCGGCCGATCCGCCTTGTGGTGCCCTTTGCGGCGGGGACCAGCACCGACATCATCGGGCGGATGATCGCGGGACAGATCTCGCGCGGGCTGAACGGGCACACGGTGGTGGTGGACAATCGCGCCGGCGCGGGCGGCACCATTGGCTCGCTCGCCGTGGCGCAGGCGCCGGCGGATGGCCACACGATTCTCCTCGGCACCATCGGCACCCACGCGGTGAACCCGAACCTGATGCCGAACCTGGCCTACAACCCGGTGCGCGACTTCACGCCGCTCTTTCTGCATTCCAAGACGGCCCTGCTGCTTGTGGTGCGCCCGCAGCTTGGCCCCCGCACCATGGCGGACTTCGCGGCAATGGCGCGGGCGCGGCCACTGTCCGTCGGCACATCGGGCACCGGCACGGCGGGGCACCTCAACCACGCGGCGATGAGCGAGGCGACGGGCACCACCACCACCCATGTGCCTTATCGTGACGGCGCGCGCGCCATGACCGATGCGCTGAACGGTACGCTGGATGCGATGTTCTACCATACGCAATTCGTGCGCGCGCAGATCGAGGCCGGGCAGCTCATTGGCCTTGGAATTACCGGCGCGCAGCGCAGCCCGCTGCTGCCCAACGTGCCGACCTTCGCGGAGCAGGGCCTGCCCGCCATCAACGCGGAAGGCTGGTGGGCGATGTTCGGCCCGGCCAACCTCCCCGCGCCCATCACGCAGCGCCTTTCCGGCATTCTGGCCGCCTCGCTGACCGAGGCAGAGACTCGCACCACGCTTGAGCGCAACGGCGTGGAGGCGATCGGCGGCGGGCCGGAGGCGCTTGCGCGCTACCAGCGCGATGAGTTGGAGCGCTGGGGCGCTGTGATCCGCCGCGCGAACATCA
The DNA here is from genome assembly GCA_044348345.1 of Roseomonas sp. Classification (GTDB taxonomy): domain Bacteria; phylum Pseudomonadota; class Alphaproteobacteria; order Acetobacterales; family Acetobacteraceae; genus Falsiroseomonas. The sequence continues at coordinate 2,310 of JBIKSZ010000032.1, forward strand.
CGGCCGATTCGTAAGGATCACAGCCGCAGGGCGACGCGCAGCCGCCCCTACAGCGGGGCGGACAGCACAGCCGCTTGGCGGCTGCGCTCGCGAACCGCGGATCGAGCTGGTGGGCCAGCTGGCATCAATGCCGCGGGCGGCCGGTCGGGGGCCAGCCCGAGATGCGCAAAACCCGCTGGCGTATGCCAACGGCCTGGATGTGCTCGTGAGTTCGGAATTAGGAGATACGGGGACAGGCAGCCGCGGACAGTTGCGGATCGCGTGCCGGAGCTGAGACCGCCTCCAAGCACCGCAAGCCAAGGCCATTCGACAAGCCAGCTTTGATCGCAACCAAGTGGCGCGATTGCGGTCCCCAGGATCTGTTCGGCGGATCATGACCAGATCGAGGGGCAAGATGGGTCCGTCTGCCGAACCGCGCCCCATCGGTGTTCTGGATACCTCAAAGATGCGAGCCGATCGCCCGAGCCGCTTCGTGCAGCGGTCCTCGGAGGAGCAAAGGGTCCGCCGGCTCCGCAACGCCGAAACTCGCGGATAGCGCCGCGCGAACGACGCCCGCGCGATCCGCGATCGGCACGCCGAGCGAGCGCAAACCCAGCCGCAGTTCCTGGTCCACCAGGCAGGCTCGCTCCCGTCTCACCTCGTCCAGGATCACCCGAAGCCGCGCAGGATCCGTCTCGGTACAGGGTGTGAAGCGCGCCAAGGGCGCGGCCAGCCTCATGCTAGCCTCTAGCGGTGGCAGGCCAGCGAGCAGGACGCGGCCGATCGCAGTTGCATGCGCCGGCAGGCGCGTGCCGACGGACCGGTCCATCCCGGGCACCAGCGCCGGTGCGGCATAAGCGACGTAGACGACCTGCGCCCCATCCAGCACGCCAACGGCGCAGGGATGGCCGAGCCGAGCCGCCAGCGGCCCCACCAGCCGCTGCGCTTCACGCCACCAAGGCAGCGAGGCGAGATAGGCATGACCGAGATCGAGCACCGCGGGGCGGAGCGCGAAGCGCCGCCCGTCATCGGTGCCGACATAACCCAGCCGCTGCAGCGTGAGCAGCAGACGGCGCGCTGCAGCGCGGCTGATGCCAGTGGCGAACGCGGCTTCGGCGACGGTCAGTGTCGGTCGCTCTGCGCCGAAGGCGCGAATGACCGCAAGCCCTCGGTCCAAGGTCCGCACGATGTCGATCCCAGCCTCTGCACTGGGTTGGTCCGACCCGGGTTGACGCTTTGGCAAGGCGACCTCTAGCGTTCACTGAACGCACACAACGTGCGCCAGGCGCACAAACGCACTCGGGACGCGGCGTCGTCAAGCCGGCCCCACGGACGAGCGGAGGAAACGGGTTGAGGCTGCCACCGCGCTACCACGAGGCGCTGGACGTTGCCGCGCTATGCGAGGAATTCCCCGCAGCGCCCGAGTTTTTCGAAACGCTCTGGACGCTTTCGACGGACGAGCTGCGCGCGCGTCAGGATGCCGCCTTCCGCAAGCAGATGCGGCGTGCCTGGCAGGTGCCCTTCTACGCACGGCGCTGGCGTGCCGTGGGGCTGGAGCCGGGCGACATTGGCGGTCTCGACCACCTGACGCGGATTCCGACCTTTTCCGTGCACGATCTGCGCGAAAGCCTGACGCGCGAGCCGCTCTTTCCCGACTATCTCGGCATCGACCCGAAACAGGACGATCCGATACCGCTGGTCTTCCAGACCTCTGGCGGCACGACGGGGTTGCCGCGACCCATGATGTTCGCACCGCGTGACCGCGAGGTGATGAACATCGTCACCGGACGCCGGCTGTTCATGCAGGGCGTCCGCCCCTTTGACCGACTGCAGGTGACGCTCTCGCTCGGCCTTCCCAATGGCGGCCTGCTGGTTCGGGAGGGCATACAGAAATACACTGGCGCAGTGCCCATCATGACCGGCTCGGGATCACAGACGCCGACGCGCCGGCAGATCGAGCTGATGCAGGCTTGGCGCACGACGCATCTCATCGGCTTCCCGGCCTATCTGCGCCACATCGCGCTGGTGGCCCGCGATGAACTCGGCCTTGACCCTCGGACATTTGGCGTGCGCGGACTGATCACCCATCTCGGCGTCGAGGATCGCGGCGCGCTGGAGGATCTGTGGGGCGCGCCGGCCTATGATACCTACGGCATGAACGAATTCGGCTCCGTCGCCTGCGACTGTGCGGAGCGCAATGGGATGCATGTGTTCGAGGACTGCTTCGTGGTGGAAGTGCTGCACGAAGGACGAGCCGTGGAAACACCTGGCACGCAGGGCAGCGCGGTGGTCACGACGCTATTCAAGCATGTCGCGCCGATGATCCGCTTCGATACCAACGACGTCACCTCCTGGCTTGGGGGGCGCTGCAACTGCGGCAGCACGCATCGGCGCCTGTCCGGTATTCACGGACGCGCCGATGGGATGGTGAAGCTGCGCGGCGTGAACGTCTTCCCCGAGGCGGTGGGCGCGCTGGTCAGCGCTGATGCGCGCGGCAACGGAGAGTTCCTCTGCGTGGTAGAGCCCGGGGAGCGCATGGTGGTGCAGGTGGAGGCGCGCGACGCGTCGCTGGACGCGGCGACCTTCGAATCCGATCTGCGCGCACGCTTCAAGGAGGCGCTGTCCGTCACCCTCGAGGTGGAGGTGGTGCCCCGCGGCAGCCTCGCATCGCTCACCGGCCTCGACAGCACCTCGAAGATCCGCCGCCTTCTCGATCGACGAGCCTAGCCATGAGCAGCGAGCCAATGCGCATTCTTGACGTCCATTCGCACTGGGGCACCGAGCGCGCCTATCTGTTCCGCACGCCAGAGGCATTGGCGCGCCAGGAGGCGATCTGGCGCACAAAGGTGGAGTACTTCACCGAGGACGGCATGTGCGACGAATTCGTCCGGCACGGCACGCGTGCGATCCTCGATCTCTCCTATCCGAAATTCTGGCCGATCGAGCGGATGCGCGAGGAACACGACTACGCCTTCGCCCTTGCTCGCCGCCGGCCGGATGCGATCGCGGGCCACTGGCTGCAGTTCGATCCACGCCGCGCCTATGAATCCATCAAGGAGTTCGAGCGTGCGCTCGGTGCCGGCGCAGGCTTTGTCGGGCTGTGCGTCAACGGGCAGGTCACCGGCGTAGCACCAAGCGACCCGCGCTGGGACGTGTTCTACCAGGCGTCACAGGCGGCGGGCACGCCGGTGATGATCCTCACTGGACTGACCGGTATCGGCCAGGGACTGCCCGGCGGCGACGGTATCGAGCTGGACCATGGGCATCCGCGCCACATCGACAATGTCGCGTCGCGCTATCCGGACCTGCGCATCCTCGCCGCACGCCCCGCTTGGCCGTGGCAGGACGAGATGCTGGCCGTGCTGCTGCACAAGCCCAATGTCGCCTACGAGCTGCATGGCTGGGGGCCACGACGCTACAGCCCCGAGCTTCGCAAGGCGATTGCCACATGGCTGCAGGACCGGGTGATGTTCGGCTGCGACTTCCCCGTGCTGCGCCACGCCAAGCTGAGAGCCGACTGGCAGAGCCTTGGCCTTGAGGAGGAGATCCTCGCCAAGGTCCTGCACCGCAATGCAGAAGCGTATTTCGGATTAAAGGAGACGCCGCGATGACCTTCCCGCTTCGTCGGCGCGCCGCATTGGCGGCGCCGCTTGCAGCCCTGCTGCCTTCTGCCGGACGAGCCCAGCCGGATGCCTTCCCGGCTCGCCAGGTGCAGATCGTGGTGCCCTTCCCCCCGGGCGGCGCAACCGACCTGATGGCACGCCTGTTGACCGAGCCGATGCAGCGCGCGCTCGGTCAGGCTGTGATCGTGGAGAACCGCGCAGGTGCCACGGGTGCGATCGGCGCAACCGCGGTGGCGCGCGCCGCGCCGGATGGCCACACCATCCTGATGGGCACGGCGAGCGTGAACTCCGTGCTGCCCGCCGTGCGGCCCGATGTCGGCTACGACACGCTACGCGACTTCGCGCCAGTGCTGCTGGTGGCGAGTTTCCCGAACATGCTGGTGGTGCATCCGGACGTGCCGGCACAGAACCTGTCGGAGCTGATTGCATTGCTGCGCAGCCAGCCCGACCGGCTCACCTATGCCAGCAGCGGCATTGGTTCTTCCGTCCACCTGGCAGGCGAGTTGTTCCGCCTGATGACGCAAACCCAGATGACGCATGTGCCGTATCGGGGCAGCGCGCCTGCGGTGACGGACCTGCTCGCGGGCCGCGTCAGCATGATGTTCGACAACATGACCACCGTCTGGCCGCATGTGCAGCGGGGAGCGCTACGTGCCCTTGGCGTGACCGGGCTCCAGCGCTCGGCCCTTGCGCCCCAGGTGCCGGCCATCGCCGAGGTGCTGCCAGGCTACGAGGCGACGTCCTGGGTTGGGCTCATGGCGCCAGCGCGTACACCGCCATCGAGCGTGGCGAAGCTGGCGGAGGCGGCGCGCAGCGCGCTGGCGCTGCCGGCCGTGGTGCAGCGCATGACGGAACTCGGCGCCGATCCCGGTGGCGGCGGGCCGGAGGAGTTCGCCCGTTTCCTCCGCGCTGATGTGGAGAAGTGGCTGCGCGTGGTGCGCGAAGCGGGCGTTAAGCCTGAATAGCGAGACTGGTTCGTGAGCCTGGACGACGCACGGGCGAAGTGCGCGGACTGGCGTAGTGACTACAACCAGGTTCGCCCGCATAGCGGGATCGGCAACAAACTGGTCCTGACTCGAAAACCTGCGTTCCAGCTGGACCAGTTCTCCGGGTCAGGACCAGCGCCCCCTGGCCGTCCCGTTGCTCAGAAGCCGATGCTGTAGCGGAGCATGGTGGTGATCGACGGGTCGTTGCCGTAGGGCAGCTGGCGCACCGCAGCGTCGAACGCGATCGCCTGGTTCGACGCGATCATGTAGCGCATGCCCGCAGACCCCACCGCGCGCAGTTCGTTCTGCTGCCCGGCTGCGTTGATCGAGAAGCTCTCGAGACCCACGATGCCGCTGGTGCCCGCATAGCGGTCCATCTTGCTGTCGACGTCGTATTCCATCCCCGCGCCCAGCACGACGCCGAATTGCGGCGTGATCGCCCCGCGCAGCCGCAGCCCCGCCGTCGCGCTCGTCACCGCCTGGCCGAAGCGGCTGTAGGTGATCGGGAACTGCACGCTGTCGGAGGTGGCTTCGGTGTAGCCGTTCCGCTGGCTGTCGCTGCGCCGAAGGCCGAGATAGGGCTGCGCCAGCCAGCCGCCATCCACCGGGACGCCGTAGGCGATCTCGCCGCCGAAGGCGAGCGCGGTGGTGCGGGCCACGCCAGTCCCCGGCTCGGCGTCGGTCAGCGCGGCGCGGCTGATGCGCAGGTCGCCCTGCTGATAGGCCAGCCCAGCGCGCAGCGTCAGGCCGGAGAAGTCCGCGCTTTCCTGGAACACGGCGAAGCCGCCCAGCATCGGCTGGGTGTTCTTCGGGTCCACGCTCGCAGGGCTGTTGGTCACGAAGCCCTGGTCGATGAAGCCGCCGATGCGGAATTCCGGCGTCAGGCGATAGGCGGCGGTCAGCAGGCCCGCGACCTCGCCGCTGTCGGCGTAGGTGTTGCCGATCTGCGTGTTGCGCAGGCCGAGCGAAACGCACAGGCCATGCGCATCGAAGACCGAGCAGTCATACTCCAGCGCGAAGCTCGTCGTCGCCGCACGCTGGGCCAGCACGTTCTGCACGGCATTGGCGTTGGATTGCAGCGCCAGCTGCGTGTTCGCCGGATCGGGGGAGAACATCCAGGCCAGCAGGTCCCAGCTATTCGCGGCCGAGCCGGCCGTCAGCGTCCAGTGGTACCGGCCGAAGGTGGTGCGCGTTTCCTCATTGGTGATCGCGCTAGCCGCGACGCCGGTCAGCACATCCGTATAGCGGATCGTGTTGCGCAAGGTGCCCGGCAGCGTGGAGGTGCTGTCCACGCCGAAGGTCATCGGGCCGCCTGACGGGCTGGTCACCGCCAGCCGGCCGAACTCGGAGGAGGACCGCACGACCACATTGTAGTTCGTCGGCAAGGTGCCGGTGTAGGTCAGCGGCGTGTTGCCGCCCTGCGCGTTGGTGAGCGACGTGACGGTGCCGGCGGAGACCCGGACGCCATGGGTGGTGCCCCCCTGCCCGCCCGTGATGGTGCCGAGGTTGGTGATCGCGACCGAAGCGCCCACGTGATTGACGTGAATGCCATGGCCACCAGTGGCCCCGCTGCTCCCGTTACCGCCAGCAATGGTGCCGCGGTTGGTGATCGTCGTCGAACCGCCCAGCACGTCGATGCCGTTGCCGCTGAGGGCCGACGCCCCGGCCGCGTTGCCGCCCGCGATGGTGCCGGCGAGGGCGTTCGTGATGCTGTTGGTGCCGCCGGTCAGCGAGATACCCGCGCCGCCATTGCCATTGGCGCCCGCGATACCGGCGGAGCCGAACGTCTGGTTGATCGGGCCATTCGCGCCAGCGCTGGCTGTCGCGCCATTCAGGCCATTTGTGCCACCCACGCCCGGCGTGCCTGTTCCGCGAGTGCCTGCTGCACCGCCTGCAGCGGCGGTCGAACCCGTGCTGTTGCCCCCGACGCCACCGGCCCCTGCGGCGCCGCCGTTACCGCCATCAACGGGGTTGGCGTTCCCCTGCGTGATGGGGCCGCCAGCGCCGCCATTGCCACCTGCACCACCGGCACCGCCGAGCAAGCCAGTCCCACCGGACCCGCCAGCGCCGCCTGCGCCGCCGTTTCCACTCGCGCCAGGCCCAGAGGACGTGCTGTAACCACCGCCCGTACCGCCGTTGCCGCCGCGACCACCCGCGCCACCATTGCCGATGATGGTGCTGCCTGCCCCGCCAGCCCCCCCCGCACCGCCCCGGATGGTACCTGAGTTGGTGATGGACAGGCCGGAGCCGGACACGCCCGCGCCGCCCGTGCCGCCTGCGCCGCCATTGCCGCCATTACCGGCATTGCCGCCAAGGCCGCCATTGCCGCCCGCACCACCGGTGCCGCCATTTATCTGCGAGGCGACACTGCCACCCGCGGTGCCATCACCGCCGGCACCGCCAGCGCCGCCATTGCCACCCGCGCCGCCAACACCACCCGCACCGCCCACACCGCCGGTGATCGTGCCGGAATTCGTGATGGTGGTGTTCGTGGCGGCGACGCCTGCCGCGCCCGCTTCGCCATTGCCGCCGGTGCCGCCATTGCCGCCGGCACCACCATTGCCGCCCTGCCCACCAGCGGCGCCCGCAAGCTGCGATGACTGTGTCGCCAAGCCGGAGTTCGCAGCGCCACCATCACCGCCCGCACCGCCCACCTGGCCCGTGCCGCCGACACCGCCGGCACCACCCGCGCCGCCCGCCCCACCGGTGATGGTGCCGGAATTCGTGACAGTGGTGTTGTTGGCCGTGACGCCGGCCGCCGCCGGGGTTGGAGTCTGACCAGTCGTCCCACCAGCGCCACCGGTGCTGCCGTTTCCACCAGCCGCTCCGTTGCTCCCAGGCCCGCCAGCAGTCGGGAGGGTCTGAATTGTTCCCGCTGTTCCATTGGTACCGGCACTCGCCGCCAGCTGCTGGCTGGTACCGCCCCCCCCGGTCGCGCCAGTGCTGCCCGCAGTGCCCGTCAGGGTCCCACTGTTGACCGTCTGCGCCTGCACACCGGCCGGGGCCACCCCGATCCCGACGACGATCAGCAGCGGCAGGAGCGCAACGCCCTGCGCAAGGTCCCTGCGGAGGTTACGACGGTCGGCAGCGAGGACGCGCATGTGAACCGCAATCTCCAGAACGCGGATTTTGCAAATTCAGTAACGACGCTGCGATCGCGAAACCTAAGAAAGCCTAAAATTGCCTATCCGGGCGGCAGCCAGGGCGGGGCAGCGCCGCGGCCCCTACGCCATCTCGATCCGGCACAGCAGCTGGTAGCCACCGTTGCGGATGGCGCGGATGGCAGCCTCGCCATGGCCCGCCGTGGCGATCTTCTTCCGCAAGGCCACCATCTGCACTTCCAGGCTGGACTTCGCCCCGGCATCCACCTCTCGCCCCGTGGCTTCCAGCAAGTGCCACGTCTCCGCCCGCTGCTCCGGCGCCTGGATCAGGACCTTCAGCAGCACGGTTTCGCTGGGGCTGAGGGGGACAGTTTGCGTGCCGGTGAGCTGGCGGCTGCGCAGATTGAGCGTCAGCGGGGCGCCATCCCCGGACTCCCTCTCGATCCGGCGGGCGATGTTGGCCACGGCCGCGACAAGCTCGCCTTCCGACACCGGCTTGGCCAGGTAGATGTCGGCGCCGGTATCGTAGCCAGTGATCCGGTCCTCGGTGCGGCCGCGGGCCGTCGTCATGATGATATACAGCCGGGGCATCGCGGCCTTGAACCGCCGCGCGACGCTCAGCCCATCCTCGCCCGGCAGATTGAGGTCAAGCAGCAGCAGGTCGATCTCGCGTGTCGTGAGCGCGTCGGTGAGCTCCTCGGCGTCATAGGCGCCGAAGACGCGATGGCCCTGCTGCCGCAGCGCGGCGACCGTCAGCTCGCGCAGCTCGTCATGGTCCTCGAGGACGGCGATTTTCAGCGCGGCAGGCATAGGGTGAAGCAGATCGTCTGGGTTGCGGTGGCGTCGGCTTCGCAGCGAATGGTGCCACCCATCATCTCGGCGAAGGACTTCACCAGATACAGGCCAAGGCCCGTGCCCGGCACCGAGCGGGCGGCGTCCGCGCGGTAGTATTTGTCGAAGACGCGTTCGACATCCGGCACGCCGGCGCGGCCGATGCGGTTACAGACGCGCAGGCAGATGGCGGGCTTTCCCTCGTGGGTCGCGGCCTGCAGCGACACCGTGACGGGGCTGCCGGGTGCGCCGTATCGCAGCGCATTGTCGAGCAGATTGGCGACGATGGCCGCGAACAGCTCAGGGTCGTTGTGGATCGGGGCGCGGTCCCCGTCCTCCACGGCAACCCGCCCGGCCTCGGGCAGGGTCTGCAGCGCCGTCCCGATCACCTCGGCCGGGAAGAAGGTGGCCGTCCGGAGGGGGGCGCCGTGATCCAGCCGGTCGCTCAGCAGGCAGCGGTCAATGAGGCCCGTGATCGTGTCGATGGTCGCCTCCCCCAGATCCTGCCGGGGGTGCCGGGCAAACAGCAGCTTGAGGACAGAGAGCGGCGTTTTCAGTTCGTGATTGAGCATCGTCACGAATTTGTTCTGGTCCTCGCGCGCGCGGCGTTCCAACTCGGCCGTCTGCTGCGCGGCGGCGAGACCTTCGGCGATCCGGCGCTGGCGATGGTTCAGGAACATGCCCATCGCGATGGTGACGATGGCGCTGTGCAGCAGATAGAGATCGAAGCTGAGCCAGCGGACGTTCAGCCAGGCCAGCAACGGGCTTGCCGCCAACAGGCCGATGGCGGAGACGAGGACATAGAAGAACCGCAGCCAGCGCCGCGGCAAGCTGGCGGCGCCCCCCGGCCGATCCGCCGGCACCCCCACCCAGACCGCAAGCAGGGCCATGGCCGAAAACAGAGCGATGGCGGCGGCATTCGCGGCCACCGCACGCGTCGGTTCGCCGAACAGATAAATCAGCAAGGAAAGAACAGGAATGCTCGCGATGACCTTCATCGTGACAGCGCACCAACGCGCGACGCCGTGGTGCTGCAGCAGGACGATGTGGAACACCATCGCCAGCCCCGCCGCGGCGATGATCAGCACAGTGGTCAGCCTGTCGATCCAGGCGGGGGGCAGGACGTTGTCGAAGATGATCTGGGCCAGGCCGACGATGAAGATGTAATACAGAAACTGACAAAACTGGTATGCGCCGAATACGCCGATGATCCTGTCCGGCGTCCGGCTGTAGCTTGCGAAAGCCCAGCCGATCGCGACGACCAGGACGCCCATGTAGATGACGTAGAGCGTCAGCAGGACCGTATCGGCCCGCCTGGCTTCGGTCTGCGCCAGGGCCTGGGCCTCGATCAGGTAGCTATGGACCGATTGGACGCGCAGATAGATGTCCCGCGGATCCGCGGTTCTTGTCAGAAGAAAGCCGTGGCTGAGGGACGCGACCTCGCCCGCGGACCAGGGATGGCGGTCGCCCGTGACACGCGGCGCGGGCCGCGGATCGGCGGGGTCGAACAGGCCGATGTCGTCGTGCCAGGCCGGCCGCAGCCGCAGGATGAAGGGCGGCGCCGTTGCGTCATCGGCGCGGATGCGGAACCGCAGCCAATAGGCGGCCTCAGCCTGAAAGCCTTGCGTCAGCGGACCCTGGAACGACGTGAAGGCCAGCCCCTGCACCTCGGCCAGGGTCAGCTGGCCGGTATCGTCCCGCAGATAGGCCCGCTCCAGGATGGCGTCGTCGTGCTGCGCCGTCAGCGTCAGGAGGCCGAAGACGGGCACCAACAGGACGAGGGCGAGGAGGAGAAAGCGGACAGCGGGCAGACGACGCGCAACCGCAGGCGACCCGGACAGGAACAACTGTGCTGCAGGGCGCATTGCTGATGTCAGGCCTGGCTGCGGGTAGCGGAACATTACTCCATGCAGCAGCAGCTCTGAAAGACCGCACCAAAGGACGATCTCGCCAAACACTTTTGGACTGCGGCGAGGCGGTCTTGAGGTGCAGACGAGTGGGCGTGAAGGCGTGCTACCTGGCTCAATCGCCCATCCCGGGACGGCTAGCATCGCCGCAGACCTTGAAGCTGCCCTGACGCGGTTCCGCGCCGTTGCGGCACGCCTGGGATGACTAGCTCTTCCGCAATCTGCTGGAGCTGATCACGGGCGGGCATGGCAGTGCGGCCATGGCGGCTGAGATGCGGGAGATCGAGGCCCGCAAGGCGACCCTTGAGGCGGAGATCGCGGGGACGGCCGAGCCTGAGCCCATGCCGGTTCTGCACCCGAACATGCCGGCGGTGTACTGTCGCCGGGTGGAGGCGTTGGAGGAGGCGCTGGCGGATCCTGCGCCGGATGGCCCGGCGACGGAGGCGCTAAGGGCGCTGATCGATGCGATCCTTGTCTTCCCGGGGGAGCGCCGCGGGAAGGTGCGTCGCCACAGGGGCGTGCCGTCTCCTAGCGAGTCCGTCGCTGCGTGTAGGGCGCTATTCGAGACGGATGCCGCCCAGTTGCTCGGCCTTCAGCGCGGCGTCCGCCCGCAGGCGGACCGCGAAGGCCGTGGCGCCGGTATGGAAGACCTCGGGCTGCAGGCCTCTGCGCGCCGCGGCACGGTAGCTCTCGCTTGCTGCCACCTCGGCGCAGGCTGCCTCGAGCACCGCGATGCGGTCGTCCGGCGTGCCGGCCGGCGCCATGAGGCCGCCGAAGCTGGTCGGCGCGACGTCGAAGCCGGCCTCGATCGCCGTCGGCACATCGGGAAAGGCGGGGTTCCGAGCAGTATCGAAGATGGCCAGCAGGCGGATGTCGGTGCGGCCCGAGGCGGAGCCGAGCACGATCGCACCCGCATCGAGCCTCCCCGCCAGTACCTCGGTCAGCACCGCGCCGTCGCCGCGATAGGGGATGTGCGCCATGTCGAGCCCTGCGGCAGCCGTCCATTGCAGCATAGCGAGGTGCGGGATGGAGGCGACGCCGAGGCTGCCATAGGTGACCCGCCCCGGCGCGGAGCGTGCCGCCGCGACGAGGTCGCCGAGCGAGCGCCAGGGCGAATCCGCCCGCACCGCGATGGCCTGAGCGTTGGAGAACATCTGGCAGATCGGCCGGAGCGAGTCCGGCCGCAAGCCGCTGTTCGGCTGCGTCACCGGCAGCACGGACAGCACCAGCGCCGGCACAAAGGCCAGCGTGTAGCCATCCGGCGCCGCGCGCGCGACGCCCGCCGTGCCGATGGCGCCGGCCGCGCCGTCGCGGTTCACGACGACCACCGGCTGCCCGAAACGCGCCGCCAGGCCACTGGCCAGGGCGCGCGCCATGAGATCCGTCGCACCGCCGGCCGGATAGGGATTGACGATCTGGATTGGTCGCGACGGGAAGGCGTCCTGCGCGCTTGCGGGAGCGGCGAAAAAGGGCAGGGCGAGAAGCGGGAGGAAGGTGCGGCGGTGCATCATTCTTCTCTTACCACGGAATCGGCCCAGGCGCAGCCGCTGGAAGGCGCCGGGTCCGGCGCGCGAAGCCCCCGCGCTGCGGCATCGAGCCGCATCTGCCTGAGGCGCGCGCGGGGCCCGTCCTCCGGCAGGTGGAGGCGCTCATGGCCCCAGTAGCTTGGGCCGTCGAAGGTCTCGTGCGACTGCCAGGTGGCCGGGTCGATCACCCGCGCGCCCCAGCCATACTCCACGAAGAAGCCCGACGGCGTGGTGGTGTAGAAGGACGTCATGTGGTCGTTCGAGTGGCGGCCGAGCGTATAGGCAAGACGGCCCGGCTCGAGCGCAGCCAAGTCGTAGCCCTGCCCGACATCGTCGAGGCTGCCGAGCTCTACCATGAAGTGGTGCATGCCGGCCCGGCCGGAACCGACCATGGCGAAGGAGTGGTGGCGCCCGTTCACGTGAAAGAAGAACAGGTCGTAAGGCGTCCGGCCGTAGTCGGTCAGGCCGAAGCCGAGCGTGTCGCGGTAGAAGGGAAGCAGCGCCTGCGCGTCGGCGACGTTCAGCACTGCATGTCCCATGCCGAGAGGCCCCGTGCGGAAGCCGGAGATCGGGCGGCCCGGCGCGAAGGGTGTGTTGGCGAGTTCCTGCCCATGGAAGGCCTCGAGCCGGTTGCCGCCGGGGTCGTGGAAGACGATCAGATCGCGCACGTGCCGCTCAGCCGCCAGCGCCGCGCCGCCACGCCGCACCGCGACGCCGGCGGCCTCCAGCCGGACGGCGAGGGCGTCCAGCGCGGCTGCGTCCGCCACCTCCCAGCCGAGGAAGGCGAGGCCATCGTCGCTCTCCGGCGTGACGATCAGGCGCTGCGCACGGTCGTCCATGCGGAAGAGGCGCGTGCCGCCGCCCGCATCCACGCGCTGCATTCCGAGCAGCTGCGTCGCATAATCGTCCCAGTCCGCCGCCCGGCTCGCGCGGATGCCGATATAGCCCAGCGCCCGTATCATACCTCTGCCTCCACGCTGTTGCGCAGGATGCCGATGCGCCGCTCTCCACCTCCGCGACGTCGCCGGGCTTCGGCAGCCGCCAGGGGGGACCCGAGATCGGCAGCTATCAGCAATCTGCCGCCAAAGTAGTGCTAGCTTGCGGTGATGCGCGCGCCGTTGATCCATTCGCGGTGGCGGTCGATATCATGGCGCAGGAAGGCTGCGAACTCCGTGGGCGTCTGGATGAAGACCTCGGCGCCGGCCCGGCGCTGCGCTTCACGCGTCGCCGGCTCGTTCAGGAATTGGTTGATCGCGGTGTTCGTGCGCTCAATGATAGAAGCCGGCGTGCCGGCGGGCGCCATGATGCCGACCCAGACCGGCATGTCGAAACCCGGCAACGTCTCAGCGACCGTCGGCACGTCCGGCAGCACGGCGCTACGCTGCGGCCCAGTGGTGGCCAGGGCGCGCACCCGCCCGCTGCGCACGGTCTCCAGCATGCTCGGGATCGGGTCGAAAGCGAAGGGGATCTGGCCGCCGATGAGCGCCGCCCGCACTTGGTCGCTGCTGCGGAAGGGAACGTGCTGCAGTTCGATCCCGGTGCGTGCGCGGAACACCTCGACGGCAATGTGATGCACGGTCCCCGGGCCTGGCGTTCCGTAGTCGAGCCGCCCAGGATTGGCCTTCGCATACGCGATCAACTCGGGGATGCTGTTCACCGGCAGCGATGGATTCACCACCACGACATGGTGCGTGAGGTTGATCGTGGCGACCGGCGCCAGGTCGCGGATCATGTCATAGGGGCGATTGGGCAGCAGCGTCTCGTTCGCCACCTGGGTGTTGGAGACCATGACGAAGGTGTAGCCATCCGGTGGCGCCTTCGCGACATGGTCCGTACCGATCACCCCACCGCCGCCGGTGCGGTTCTCGACGACGATGGACTGGCCGAACTGTGGCGAGAGGCGGGCGGCAACCATGCGGCCGAGCACGTCGGCAGATCCCCCCACGCCGAACGGTGAGACGATGCGGATTGGGCGCGTCGGCCAGGCGCCCTGGCCGAGGGCGCCGCGCGGGACGATGGCGGCGGCCGACGATGCGACAGCCCCGCCAAGCCATGATCTCCGGGTCGTTGACATCTCCGTTCCTCCCTGTCGTCCCGCTCTGGTTCGCGGCGCATTATTGTTGTTGGTCGTGCAAAGTCCCCACCGCGCTTAGTGGCGTGCGAAGAAGTCCACGATGGTGTCGAAGGTGTCGGGCCGCTCGGTCATGAAGCCGTGCAGCGTGCGCGGGATGATGTGCACCTCCGCCTTCGGGATGCGCCGTCCCATCTCCTCGGAGTGCTGTGGCGGTGTCACGATGTCCTCGGCGCCGCACATGATCAGCGTCGGCGCGGTGATCTCGTGCAGACGCGCCATGGTGTCGTGGGTCAGCAGGCAGTTGCCAGTATTCAGGAAGCCATGCAGCGGCCGCTTCGTCTCGATCAACGTTCGCTCCATGCGGGCGATCGCCTCGGGATTTGCCGTATAGTACTCTGCTGTCAGGAAGTATGTGAGCAGCCCGGGGAACAGCGTGCTGAAGCCTGCCTCCCGCGCGGTGCCGCGCCACCATTCCACCATGCGCTTCGTGCGCGGATCCATCACTGCGAAGGTCGAGGTCATAGCCAGGCTGCGCACGCGCCCCGGCTGTTCCAACGCGACCCACTGGCCAATCGCGCCGCCGAGTGACTTGCCGAGGATGTGCGCCCGCTCGATGCCGAGTGCATCCATTAGCCCGAGCGTGTCCTGCGCCATCATGCGTGTCGTATAGGGATGATCGGGCGCGTCGCTTTCGCCGATGCCGCGGTTGTCGAAGGCGAGCACGCGGTAGCGCCTTGCAAGCTCGGTCAGGTGTCCGCCCCAGGCCTGCCAGTTGCCGCTGGCGTAGCCACCGATCATGACAAGCCACTCGCCCTCGCCCTGGACTGTATAGTTCAGGTTGATGTCCCCGACGCGTTTCACGGGCATGGTGCGTGGCCTCCTGTTGGATCACGTGGCCGGCGGGACGGGCGGCCTCGCCCGTCCCGCCCGGGTGCTACTCGAAGCGCAAATTCGCCTGGGCCGCGATGCTGCGGTAGCGCTCAATCTCAAAGCGGATCATGCGCGCCAGCTCCTCGGAGGTTCCGGGCATGACGGTCAGCCCCGCTGCCGCCATGCGCGTGCGGAAACCGGGATCCGCCGCGATCTCCTGCGCCAGAGCCTCAAGTCGCACGATCACGGCACGCGGCGTGCCGGCGGGCGCGGCGATGGCCTGGAACCAAGTGAGATCGTAGCCCTGCAGCCCGGCCTCGGCCATCGTTGGCACCTGCGGCAGCCGCGGATCGCGCTGCGATCCCGTAACGGCATAGGCCCGCAACTGCCCGGCCTCGATCTGCCCGACCACCTGGCTGTCCATCGTGCATTCGAGATTGCCCGCCACCACGTCCTGGATGCCCTGGATCGGGTTGCGGTAGGGCACGTGCACCGTCTCGACGCCTGCCTTCCAGTTGAACAGCTCGAGCGCGAAGTGATTGCCCGAGCCGATGCCAGCTGAGGAGATGCGAACCTGGCCCGGCCGGGCCTTGAGGTAGGCAATGAGCTCCTGCAGATTCTGGGCGGGCACCAGGCGCGGATTGCAGACCAGGGCGATCTGGAACCAGGCGAGCGGCGCGATGGGGTCGAAGTCCCGCACAGGATCGTAGGGCAGGTTCGTGCCTGTGGTGGACAGCACTCCGAAGCCGACGGAGTTCGCCCATATCAGCGTGTAGCCGTCGGCCGGCGCCCGCGCCGCGGTCTCGGGCCCGATGCGCCCGCCGGCACCGGTGCGGTTGTCGGCGACGACCGGGCGGCCGAGGCGCCTGCTGGCCTCCTCGGCGAAGATGCGCGCGGCGATGTCGGTGGCGCTCCCGGGGCCGGAGGGGACGATCAGCCGGATGGACCGATTGGGATAGGCATCGGCAGGCGCTTGCTGTGCCCGGACGGGCACTGCCACAAGCAGGGCTCCCAGGACGAAGGCCGACAGTAGGAACCGGATTTTCATTGTTTCCTCCCGTGAGTTGGTCTTCAGGCTGGGTTGGCGATCACTCCGCCGCGACGGTGCGATGGGTCTGCGTGCCGAGGCCGGCGATGCCGAAATGCAGCGTCTGGCCGGGGTACAGGAAGACGGGCGGCTTGCGGCCGATGCCGACGCCCGGCGGCGTGCCGGTGCTGATCACGTCACCAGGATGCAGCGTGATGCACTGGCTGACGTAGCTGATCAGCCGGCGCACGCCGAAAATCATGGTGCGGGTGTTGCCGTCCTGCATACGCTGCCCGTCAAGGTCGCAGAACATGGCGAGGTCCTGCGGATCCGGCACATCGTCTTTCGTGACCAGCCAGGGACCGAGCGGGCCGAAGGTGTCGAAGCCCTTCCCCTTGTCCCAGGCGCCGCCGCGGTTGTTCTGCCAGTCGCGCTCCGACACATCGTTGGCGATGGCGTAGCCGGCGACATGGTCCAGCGCCCGCTCCTCGCTGACGCGCTTCGCCTTCGTGCCGATGATGATGGCGAGTTCGGTCTCCCAGTCCGTGTGCTGCGAGCCTGGCGGGATGACGATGTCGTCGGTCGGTCCACAGAGCGCGCTCAGCGACTTTAAGAATACGATCGGCTCCTTCGGCACCGCGGCACCCGTCTCCGCGGCATGGTCGGCGTAGTTGAGGCCGATGCAGACGAAGTTGCGCAGGCCTGCCACGGGCGGGCCGAGGCGTGGGTTTCCCTGCAAGATCGGCAGCGACGACGGATCGAGCGACGCGAGTTGGGCGAGACCGGCAGGAGAAAGCACTTCGCCCGCGATGTCGGCCACCACGCCGGAGAGATCCCGCAACGCGCCACCGGCGTCGAGCAGCCCAGGCTTCTCGGCCCCGGCAGGTCCGTATCGCAGCAGCTTCATGGCAGGCCTCCTCGGGTCGTGTCCTGGCGCCGAGACGGGCGCTTCAGATTGCGAAAGCGCGGTCGGAGACCTGCGCGTAGACAAGTTCCTCCGGCGTCACCTCTCGGTGGATAAGGCCCTGCTCGCGCGCGTAGCGGATGAGAGTCTCGATGGCGCGACGGTTCGCCTCCAGACCGTAGGGCCAGGGATCCGCCCCCATGATGTCGCGGATGCGCAGGCCCTCATCGGCCAGCCAGGGATGACTGGTGGTGAGGAACCCCATCTCTTGGAAGTTGCGCAGTGCAACTTCCTTGGCCTGAAGGAAGGCCTTGTAGACGCTGCGCGGCAGCCAGCGGTGCTGCTCGGCCAGGTCGCGCCGCAGGCCGATGGCGTGGATGATCGGGAACAGCCCTGTGCGGCGGAACCAATCCTCCTCCAGCGGCCGGTAGTCCTCGAACATCCGAGCGATGTTCTGGTGGCCGGCATCGTAGCACGCGGGGGCACGCGCGGTGAGCAAGGCGTCGATGCGGCCATCCACCAGCGCGTCGGAAAGCGCGACCTCGTCGCCGATCGGACGCACCTCAAAGCCGCCTGGCAAATCGAGCGCCATCCGTTCCTTCCGGCCGCCGCGGTTCAGCCCGCCGGTGCGCCAAGCCATCTCCTCGGTCCGCACGCCGTACTCGTCGGAGATGATGCCGCGCACCCAGACCGCCGCGGTCATCTGGTACTCGGGCACGCCGACCACCTTGCCGCGCAGGTCGGCCGGGGTTCGGATGCCGCCATCCTTACGGATGTAGATGCAAGAATGACGGAAGGCGCGCGAGATGAAGGCGGGCAGCGCCAGATAGGGCGACCCGCCGCGGGCGGTCGCGAGGAGATGGCTGCTGAGTGACATCTCCGTGACGTCGAAATCCGCGCCGTTGAAGGCGCGCGCATGGGCTTCCTCCGGCGCGATCGGCACGAAGTTCACATCGCATCCCTCGATCGGCACCTGGCCAGTCAGCAGCGGTAGCGAGCGATCGTAAAGGTTGCAGGCCACGGTAAGGTGCAGCGGACGAGTCATGGGCGCGCGCCCCAGGGGGCAGCGGTGATGCTAACCATGATGTTTCCTCCAGCGGACCAGACAGGCTGCGCCGCTACGCCAACGTTGGCACAACGCTGCCTTTAGCCTCGTGCGGGCGTCAAGAGCCGATTTGCCTGTCCCGGAGCGCTGCCGCATCCTCAGTCGCGTGATCACGATCAAGGATCTCGCGCGACTCGTCGGCGTCTCGCATTCCACCGTGGCCCGCGCGCTGAACGACCACCCGGCGATTAGCGGCGCCGTGAAGGCCCGCGTGCGCGCCGCGGCGCATGAACATGGCTATATTGCCGACGGCGCCGCACGCGCGCTGCGTGTTCGCAGCAGCGCCCTCGTGGGCTTCATCGTGCCCGATATCGAGGAAAACGACATGGCCGCCATGGCCAAGGTCCTGGCGGAAAGCTGCAACGCCGCCAACCGCCAACTCGTCGTCTCATGCAGCGGCGACGAGCCGGAGCGCGAACTGGCCCATCTCCGCGCGCTGCTCAGCGCGCGGGCCGCCGCGCTGGTTCTGATGCCCAGCGCGGCCCCTTTCCCTGAGACGCTGCACCTCGCCGAGCGTCTGCCCACGCTGCAAATCATGCGCCATGCCGAGCAGCTTGGCGCGGAGGCTTTCATGTTCGACGATGAGGGCGGAATCCGGGAAGCGACGGCGCATCTGCTTGCCCTCGGCCATCGCCGCGTTGCCTATGTCGGCGGCAACGAGAGCATCAGCACCGGCGCGGCGCGGCTCAGCGGCTACCGCCGCGCGCTACGCGACGTCAGTATCGAGGAGGATCCCGCCCTCATCTCGACTGTCGCGCCTCACGGTCCCGCGGCGTCTGGTGCCTTTCGAAAGGTGTTCGAGGCGGCACGTCCGAGCGCCATGGTGCTCGGTGGCCCGCGCATAACCCTTGGCGCGGTGGAAGCGATCCGCGAGATGGGACTGGACGTCCCGCGCGACATCTCGCTCGTCGGCTTCGGTGACCGTGCGTGGATGCGCTGGTGGGGCCCCGGCCTCACGACGGTGGCGCTGCCAGCGCGCGAACTGGCGCTGGCCTGCGGCGATCGCCTGGTGACGCTGCTGCGGGGAGGAATTGTCGATCGGCCGGCCGGCCTGTTCGCTCCGACCCTGCTTCTGCGCGGTAGCACCGCGTCGCCCTGACCCGCGCACTAAAGCGATGCGACACAGCCCATAAGGCTGAAAAATGGAGCTGAATCGGGAGATGCGGGGGCAGACAGCGACCGACAGTTGCGGATCGTGTGCCGAAGCTGGATTTCAGAAATTCTGGGATGCGGGGACGCGCAACCGACGATGCCAATACATCGAGGTGACCATCTGACCGCGTCAATGAACCTGCCCTTAGAACCTGCCCTGAAGGGTGCGGCCAAGCCCTACCCGCACCAGCTAAAGCCGAGGGACGAACCTTCCGGGACGTTGCGGCTGGCGCGGAGGGTCGCGCTGGATCCGCGCGGTCGCCGCGGCGTCGCGTCGGCCTCGTGCCGCCGCGCCGCAGCCTATCGGCTACCGAGCAAGCCAACGCCGCGCGCGATCCTCGATCGGGCGATCGATCATCCGGCCGTCGAGCAGCACCGCGCCCTGGCCCCTGGCCCGCGCTTCCTCGGCCGCCGCGACCACGCGCCCCGCCCAGGCGATCTCCTCGGGCGTCGGGCCGAAGCCCTCGTTCACCACGGGCACCTGGCGCGGATGGATGCACACGCTGCCGGTGAAGCCGAGTTGACGCGACAGGCGCACCAGCGCGCCGAAGGCGTCCATGTCCGCCGTTTCCGCAACGCTGCCCGCGAGGCCCCAGAAGGCGAGGCCATGGGCATGCGCCGCGACGCCGACCATCTGCGCCGGCACGCCGAGCGAGACCGGTGCCGGGGCCAGCCCGATCGCGGCCACGTAATCCTCGGCGCCGAAGACGAGCGC
>JBIKSZ010000203.1:0-6804 GCA_044348345.1 Roseomonas sp.
ATGGATCAACTGGTCAGGCCACCTTGCCAAACAAGGCGCCAGGGACAAGACCGCAGGAGGAAGCAATGCCAGACGCGATGCGCACCCATCGCCGCACGATGCTGCGTGGCCTGCTGGCCGCCGCCCCGGCGCTCGGGCTGCCTGTTGCCGCTCGGGCGCAGAGCGAATGGCCCAGCCGATCCCTTCGCATCGTCGTGCCCTTCGCGCCCGGCGGCTCCTCCGACGTCTCGGCGCGGCTGGTCGCCAACCATCTCTCCGTTAGGCTCGGCCGGCCGGTGGTGGTGGAGAACCGCGCCGGCGCCGCGACCGTCATCGGCACGCAGGAGGTCGCGCAGAGCGCCGACGCACCCAGGCCAGCGCCAATCCCTTCGGCTGCGCGGAGTGGTTGGGCGGGATGGAGCTCGATGCCTATGCGCCACTCGACTTCGTGCCCCCGGTTGAGACGGGCGCCTTCGGTCCGTTCTACGAGGTGCGGACCTATGTCACGCGCCCGAATGGCCTTGGACCGACAATTGAGGCGTGGCGCGAACAGTTGCCGGCGCGGCGCGAACTCTCGCGCCTGCTGGTCGCGATGCACACGCTGGACGGGCCGACGCGCTTCACTCACATCTGGCCCTATCCGTCCCTGGACACGCGCGCCGCAATTCGCGCCACCGCCGTTGAGCGTGGCATCTGGCCGCCGCGCGGTGGCCCGACCTGGCTCAGCCCGGACATGCGGTCCTGGATCTGCACACCGCTGCCGGGCTCGCCATTGACCTGAACAACGCGGGGAGGTCCCGCACGGCAGAAGCGTTCGTTGCAACGGGACGCGGCGCGCAGGAACGCGCCGTGCCGGCGCGGCAAGTCTCGGCCGCAACGCATGTCACGCCGCGTACCGACCGGGCAGGACCAGGCCAGCCTCGCCCCGAGGCGTTGCGGCGTCGCACAGCGCGCCGCGCTCTCTGATGCAAGCAAGGGGATCGGGCAGCAGCCTACAGGAATTGCCGATAAAATCTCTTGATTTCCCAAATTATCGACACTTGAATGCGTGGAGCAGCGGAGGGCACGGCGCTCACCGAGGAATCGCAGGGACCACCGATGAAGCTTGCCAGCTTTCGCCATGCCGGGATCAGCAGCTGGGGTGTCGTCGGCGACGGCGTGATGCACGATGTCGGCGCCGTACTGCGCCAGCTCCCCGATCTGCGCTCGGCGATCGCAAACCAGGCGCTCGACGACGCCCGCCGCGCGGCGCCGGATGCCCCGCGGATGCCGCTTTCGGCGATCGAGTGGCTGCCGGTGATCCCGAACCCCGACAAAATCATCTGCATCGGCCTGAACTACGAGATGCACCGCCAGGAAACCGGGCGGGCGGAGGTCGCGCATCCCACCATCTTCACGCGCTTCGCCAATAGCCAGATCGGCCACCTCGCCCCGCTGGTGCGGCCGAAGATCTCGACGGATTTCGACTATGAGGGCGAGCTCGCGGCGATCATCGGCACCTCCTGCCGGCATGTGTCGCGCGGCGACGCCTTCGCGCAGATCGCGGGCTATGCCTGCTACAATGATGGCAGTGTGCGCGACTGGCAGCGCCACACGCCGCAATTCACGCCGGGCAAGAACTTCTTCGGCACCGGGCCTTTCGGCCCCTGGATGGTCACGCCCGACGAGGTGGGCGCGATCGGCCCGCAGCGCCTGCAGACGCGGGTGAACGGGCAGGTCGTGCAGGACACGACGCTCGGCGAGATGATCTTCGACATCCCCCGCCAGATCGAATACTGCTCGACCTTCACGCGGCTGGAACCGGGCGACGTGATCGTGACCGGTACGCCGGGCGGCGTGGGTTCGCGCCGGACGCCGCCGCTCTGGCTGAAGGCAGGCGATGTGGTGGAGGTGGAGATCGACCGCGTCGGCCTGCTCCGCAACACTGTCGCGGACGAAGCCTGAACGGCACCGGATCAGGGACTGGACGGAAACCGGACAGAGGCTGAAGCTGAAAGAGAGCGCCGGCGGAACAACGGCGCCTGCCCGCAATACGGGCGTGTGGAGGAGACGACCGAGCCCGCCCTGGCGCCTTGCCTGGGTGGCAACAGCACGGTCGGCCCCTCCGCCCCGCTCGCATTGCGCCGCAGCGCCGCATGTCGCCCGCACAGCGACCATGGCAGAACGGGAGGGACGGAGATGGTTATCACGAGGCGCGGCGCACTGCTTGCAGGCGCGGGACTGCTGGCCGCGGGACGGCCTGCGCTGAGCCAGGGCAGCTATCCGAACCGGCCGGTCACCATCGTGGCGCCGACCGGCCCCGGCGGCAGCCCGGACATCTTCGCCCGCGTCCTGGCCGAGCCGCTGCAGCGGCGGCTCGGCCGCCCCTTCGCGGTGGAACTGCGCGCTGGCGCGGGCGGCATCGTCGGCACGCAGCATGTCATCCGCGCGACACCCGACGGCCACACGCTGCTCTTCGCCTCATCGAGCCCGATGGTCGTGGGGCCGCATCTGCGCCGCCCGGTGCCATATGTGACGCCGCGCGACCTGGTGCCGGTCGTGCAGACCCTGGCCGGCCCCTCCATCATTGTCGTCGGGCGGGAGATCCGCGCGAACACGATCCAGGAGCTGGTCGCGGAGCTGCGCGCGAACCCGGGCAAGTTCAACCTCGGCAGCCATGGCATCGGCGCCTTCAGCCACGTCTCGATGGAGATGTTCATGGCCGAGACGGGGACCGAGATGGTGCATGTTCCGTTCAATGGCGGCGCGCTGCTGGCGCAGGGCGTCATGTCGGGCCAGGTGCATGTTGCGCTGTTCGACGTGCTGAATGGCGCGCCGCTGGTCCGCAACGGCTATGGCCGTGCGCTGGCCCAAGTGGGGGAACGGCGCTCGCCGAACTTCCCCGAAGTGCCGCTGGTGTCGGAAACCGTGGCGCCCGCCGTCAACTCCGACTTCTGGCTCGGCCTCTTCGCGCCCGCCGGCACCGACCAGGCGATCGTGGACCGGCTGCACGCCGAGTGCACCGCGATCATGGCGACGGACGACAACCGCCGGCGCGTCGCCGAGGCCTCGATGCTCGCGCCCACGCTCAGCCAGGCGCAGTTCCGCGCCAAGGTCGAGCAGGAGTGGGAGATGTGGGGCAAGGTGATCCGCGACCGCAATATCGCCGCCTGACCCGACGCCCCCACCCGACCCGGAGCCAGACCGCATGGCGCGCGTGCCTTTGCCGACCCGTGAGGAATTCCCCGAGGAATTCCGACACGTCTATGACCGTATGCTGAAGGAGCGCGGCGATCCCGCGCCGCATGTCTTCCTCGCCCTCTGCAACATCCCCGCCCTGTTGCAGCCGCTGCTCGATTTCACCAGCGCCATGCGGCACGGCGCGGTGATGGATGCGCGCTACCGCGAGATGGGCGTGGTGATGACCGCCCATACCGCGCATTCCACCTACGAGTTCAACAAGCACTGGAACCACGCGCTGAAGGCTGGCGCACGGCGCGAGCAGCTTGAGGCGATCGAGGCCAGCGCCTCGGTCGAGGCACTGCTCGCCTCGCCACTCTTCGACGCAAAGGAACGCGCCGTACTCGCCTATGCGGCGGAGGCGACGGCGCAGATCGAGGTCTCGGACGCGACCTGGAACGCGCTGGTCGAGGTCTTCCCGCAGCGCGAGGCAATGGACCTCGTCATGGCGGTCGCCTGGTACAATGCGGTCGCGCGCATCAACGGTCCGCTCAAGGTCGCGCTTGAGCCCTGGTTCAAGCGGGCCTGAGCATTTCCAAGCCAAGCGGCTTCACTTGGCGAATTGGAAAATGCATCAACAAAGCTGCTAGAACGCGCCCCCGCATCGGAGACACGTCGCATGGCAACGATCCCGCCGCCCGTCTTCTACCCGCCCTTCAACATCACCCGCGTCGGCTACGCCGCGATGACGGTGCGCGACCTGGAACGGAGCCTCCGCTTCTACACGCGCGTGATCGGCCTGGTCGTCAGCGCGCGCGAGGGGAACACGGCCTATCTCCGCGGCATCGAGGAGGTCGGCCACCACAGCCTGATCCTGCGCGAGAGCACCGAGGAGCCAAGCTGCGAGCGCATCGGCTTCCGCGTGCTGACCGAGCTCGAACTCGACCGCGCGCATGACCACTTCAAAGGGCTCGGCCTGCACGCGGCCTGGGTGGACCGGCCCTGGCAGGACCGGACGCTGGAGGTGCGCGACCCCGCCGGCATGCCGGTCGAGTTCGTCGCGCGCATGACGCCGATGCCGCGGCGGACGATCGAGACGGACCACTTCCCCGGCGCCGCGGCGCTGCGCTTCGACCATCTGCAGGTGCACAGCGCCGATATCCCCGGCGCCTGCGCCTTCTGGACGTCGCTCGGCTTCCGCACATCGGACTTTGTCGTGGGCGGGCCGGACGACACGCTGATCGGCGTCTTCATGCACCGCAAGGACATCCCCTGGGACATCGTCTTCATGCCGGGGCCAGGGCCGCGCCTGCACCACTTCGCCTACTGCACGCCGTCCGTGCACGACATGATGAAGGGATGCGACGCCGCCGGCATCCATGGCTTCGGCCAGCTGGTGGAACGCGGCCCTGGCCGCCACAACCAGGGCCATGTCCAGTACACCTATTTCCGCGATCCCGACGGCCACCGCTGCGAGATCATCCCGGAATCGCCAAAGCAGATGCTCGACCTCGAGCTCGAGCCACAGCGCTGGGACGAGGCGAAGCGCAAGGCAACCATGGATTGGGGCTATCCCGCACCGCAATGCTGGTACGACGACGCCTCGCCATTCGCCGGCGTGGAGCCGAAGCCGGGCATGGTCGTCCCCGGCCGCATCAGCCTGGAGCAGTACCTGGCGGCGCGGGCGAAGAAGGGATAGCGCGCGCGGCGCTACCCTTTCGCGAAGGCGGTGAAGGCGGCCATGTGCCGCCGCACCACCTCCCGCGTCGGCTCGTCCGCCAGGCGCCCGTCCTGGAACTTGGTGGGCGACAGGCCGACCATCACTTCCGGCCCCGGCAGCACGAAGACATTGAGGTAGACTAGAACCTGCCGCAGGTGGTGGTTCGCGAAGGCACCGCCGAGCGCGCCATTCGACGCCGTCAGCACCGCCGCTTTCTTGCCATTGAAGGGCTGGTCCGGCGCGCGCGACGCCCAGTCGATCGCGTTCTTCAGGATCGTCGGCAGGGACCGGTTGTATTCCGGCGTCGCGAAAACGAGGCCATCCGCCGCGCGCACCGCCGCCCGGAAGGCCTCGACCTCCGCAGGGAAGCCCGAGAGGCGGAGGTCGTCGTCATACATCGGCAAGCGCCGGAGATCCCAGGGCTCGATCGCCACACCGTCCGGCGCGAGCTCGGCCGCCGCGGCGAGCAGCGCGCGGTTGAAGGACCCAGTGCGCGTGCTGCCGCAGAGGCCGAGAAGGCGCATCGCCTCAGCCCGCCAGTTCGCGACGCACGATCGCCGCGCCGTCGGCCAGAGCCTTCAGCTTCGCGAAGGCGCGCTCGCGCGGGATGTACTTCATGCCGCAATCAGGCGCCGCGACCAGCCGCTCCGCCGCCACGTGCTTAAGCCCCGCGCGAATGCGCGCCGCCACCGTCTCCGCCGTCTCGACCTCGGCCGAGCCGAGGTCGAGCACGCCGAGCATGATCGTCTTGTTGGACAAATCCTGCAGGATGCCGAGGTCGAGCTTCGGCTGCGCGGCCTCGATCGAGATCTGCGCGGCCGTGCTGTCGGCGAGCTGCGGCAGGAAGGAATAGCCCGACGGCTTGTCCGTCACGATCGCCGCATAGCCAAAGCAGAGATGCACGACGGTCGGGCCCGCGACGCCTTCCAGCGCGCGGTTGATCGCCTTCACGCCGTAGCGCTTCGCCTGCTCGGGCCGGGCCTGCAGCCAGGGCTCGTCGAGCTGAATCACGTCGGCGCCGGCGGCCTTCAGGTCACGCGCTTCCGCGGCGACGACCTCGGCATAGGCCATGGCGAGCGCTTCCTCGTCGCCGTAATGCTCGTCATGCGCCTGCATCGAGAGGGTGAAGGGACCGGGCAGGGTGATCTTGGCCCCGCGGTCGGTGTTGGCGCGCAGGAACTGCATGTCGCGCAGCTCCACAGGGTTACGGCGGCGGAGATTGCCTACCACGCGCGGCACCAGCGTGACCTTGCCGGTGCGCCCGATCACCTCCGCCGGCGTGTCCACATCCACGCCATCGAGCGCGAGGGCGAAGCGGTTGGAATAGCTCTCCCGCCGGATCTCGCCATCGGTGATGATGTCGATCCCCGCACGCTCCATGTCGCGGATGGCGACGAGCGTCGCGTCGTCCTGCGCCTGTTCCAGCGCATCCTCAGCCACGCGCCAGATCTGCTTCATGCGGACGCGCGGCACCAGGTTCTTGGCCAGCACCGCGCGGTCCACCAGCCAGTCCGGCTGCGGATAGCTGCCGACCACGGTGGTCGGCAGCAGCCTTGTTTCGGCGGTCATGACGTCATCTCCCTGAATTGTCGTCACTGCGGGCGGTGGCGGTGCGGCGGCCTTGCCGCGCCGTCTTGCCCGGCCGGCCCTCGACTAGGCCGCGGTGTACGAAGTCGCCAGTGGCGGCCAGATGCCGCGCAAGAAGTTCGGCCGCGCGCGCGGCGTCGCGGTCGAGCGCGGCGGCGGCGATCGCGGCGTGCTCGGCGGCGACGTCGCGCGTCGGATAGGCGATCGCAACCGCCAGCATGCGGTACCGGTCCGCCTCCTCGCGCAGACGCTCACAGAAGGCTAGCAGCGGCGGCGCATCGCAAGCAGCGATCAGCGCGCGGTGGAAGGCGATGTGCGCGGCTTCCCATTCCGGGTTCCGCACATAGCGCGCCGCATCG
>JBIKSZ010000033.1:0-21813 GCA_044348345.1 Roseomonas sp.
CCGGGCGCGCCGGCAACGGCGTCATCCCATAGGTTAGAGGATGTATGTCGCGCCGCCGGCGGGTCGGCGCGGCCTTCTGCGGGAGCAGGTCACGCATGGCAACCAAGGTCGCGAACGGCACCGAGACCGTCGAGGGACGCGACGAAGCGGTGGAGGGCGTGATGCTCGACACCCAGTCGGCGGCGGTCAAGAAGCTGATCGCGCGCGGCAAGGAGCGGGGCTACGTCACCTATGACGAGCTGAACGCCGCCCTGCCGTCGGAACAAGTGTCCTCCGAGACGATCGAGGACACGATGGCCACGCTGTCCGACCTCGGCATCAACGTCGTCGAGAACGAGGAAAGCGAAGACCCCGAGGCCGCGCCGAAGCCGGTCGCCAAGGCGGAAGACGAGGAAGAGGAAGAGGAATCGGGCGGCAATGTGGACGAGGCAAGCCTCGGCCGCACCGACGACCCGGTCCGGATGTATCTGCGCGAGATGGGCAGCGTGGAGCTGCTCTCGCGCGAGGGCGAGATCGCCATCGCCAAGCGCATCGAAGCCGGGCGCGACATGATGATCGGCGGGCTCTGCGAGAGCCCGCTGACCTTCAAGGCCATCGTCGCCTGGCACGACGCCGTCAAGGAGAAGCGCATGCTCCTCCGCGACGTGATCGACCTGGAAGCGACGGCCGGCGCCAACAACCCGGACGGCCCGGCCGCCCCGCAGGAAGAAGAGATCGAGGAAGGCGAGGAAGGCGAGGGGCTCGGCCTGTCGCTCTCGGCGCTGGAAGCGAAGCTGGAGCCGGAGGCGCTGGCCGCCTTCGAGGCGATCGAGGGCGCCTATTCCAAGCTGACCAAGCTCTCCTCCAAGCGGATGGACGCCTACACCTCGGGCGGGGAGACCTCGGCGCGGTCCGAGAAGACCTATGAGAAGGCGCGCGCGGAGCTGGTGGCGCTGGTGCAGAAGGTGCACCTGCACAACAACCGCATCGAGGAGCTGGTGGACCAGCTCAAGGGCCTGAACCGCCGCCTGACCGGCCTTGAAGGCCAGATCCTGCGCATGGCGGAAAGCCACAAGGTGAAGCGCGACGAGTTCGTCACGCAGTGGCGCGGGCATGAGCTGGACCCGGCCTGGTTCGAGGGCCTCGCGAAGCTGAAGGGCAAGGGCTGGCAGAACTTCATCGCCAAGTCGAAGCCCGACGTCGAGGCGGTGCGCGCCGAGATCGGCCGCACCTCCGCCGAGACCGGCCTGCCGGTGGATGAGTTCAAGCGCGTCTATGCGACGGTCTCGCGCGGCGAACGCGACATGACGCAGGCGAAGAAGGAGATGATCGAGGCGAACCTCCGCCTCGTGATCTCCATCGCCAAGAAGTACACGAACCGCGGCCTGCAATTCCTGGACCTGATCCAGGAAGGCAATATCGGCCTGATGAAGGCGGTCGATAAGTTCGAGTATCGCCGCGGCTACAAGTTCTCGACCTACGCGACGTGGTGGATCCGCCAGGCGATCACGCGCTCGATCGCCGACCAGGCGCGGACGATCCGCATCCCCGTGCATATGATCGAGACGATCAACAAGCTGGTGCGCACCAGCCGCCAGATGCTGCACGAGATCGGCCGCGAGCCGACGCCGGAGGAGCTGGCCGAGAAGCTCGGCATGCCGCTGGAAAAGGTCCGCAAGGTCCTGAAGATCGCGAAGGAGCCGATCAGCCTCGAGACGCCGATCGGCGACGAGGAAGACAGCCACCTCGGCGACTTCATCGAGGACAAGAACGCGATCATCCCGCTCGATGCCGCGATCCAATCCAATCTGCGGGAAGCCACGACGCGCGTGCTGTCGAGCCTGACGCCGCGCGAGGAGCGCGTGCTGCGCATGCGCTTCGGCATCGGCATGAACACCGACCACACGCTGGAAGAGGTCGGGCAGCAGTTCAACGTGACGCGCGAGCGTATCCGCCAGATCGAGGCGAAGGCGCTGCGCAAGCTGAAGCACCCCTCGCGGTCGCGGAAGCTGCGGTCCTTCCTGGACAACTGACATGGCCGGGACGGCGCCGCTGCGGGAGCCTGCGACGCGCATCGCGGTGGAGGTCACCTTCCTCCGTATGGATGCGCCGCCGGCCCCGCCCGCCGCGCCGCTGCCGGCGTGCGCCGAGGTGGTGCGCCTGCCGCGCTGTTCGGTGCCGTTCTATCGCTATCTGTACGACACGGTCGGGCATGACTGGGTGTGGTGGCTGCGCCGCACCCTGCCGGATGCCGAGATCGGCGGGCTGCTGGCGCGGCCGGACATCTCGATCCATGTGCTGTACCAGGGCGGCGAGCCGGCCGGCTTCTACGAGTTGGAACGGCGCAGCGATGCGGGGACGAATCTCGCCTATTTCGGGCTGATGCCGCAGGCGATCGGGCAGGGCCTCGGCCGTGCTTTCCTGCGCCATGCGGTGGATGCGGCCTGGGCCGAGGCACCGCGGGTGCTGACGGTGAACACCTGCACCGCCGATCATCCGCGCGCGCTGCCGAACTACATCGCCGCCGGTTTTCGGGTGCTGCGCACGGTGCGCGAGGTGTGGCCCGTGCCGAACCGGCTGGGGCTGCCGATCCCGGACCGCCTGCGGGTCTGAAACCCTCATACCAAGCGCACGAAGTCCCGACCTGCGGCCCGAAGGGCCGAGGCGCCGAACGGCGCCCGCCGCTTATGCGGCGAAGCCAAGGGCCGCGGATGCGGCCCGCCCGGCGTCTGAGGGGCACAAAGGTGAAACCTTTGTGCGCTTGGTATCAGACGGCGGGCGCGATGCCCGCGGCCTCCAGCACATGGTCGGCGAGCGCGAGCGAGGCCGTCAGCCCCGGGCTCTCGATGCCGAACATGTTCACGAGGCCCGGCACGCCATGCACGCCCGGGCCCTGCACCACGAAATCCTGCGCCGGCGCGCCTTGGGGCACGATCTTCGGGCGGATGCCGGAATAGCCGGGCGAGAGTGCGCCATCCGGCAGCTCCGGCCAGTAGCGGCGGATGGCAGCGTAAAAGCTGTCGCCGCGCTGCGGGTCCACCGCATAATCGATGCTGTCCACCCATTCGACATCCGGCCCGAAACGCGCCTGGCCGCCGAGGTCGATGGTCAGATGCGTGCCCAACCCGCCCGGCACCGGCACCGGATAGATCAGCCGCGCGAAGGGCGAACGCCCGGCCAGCGTGAAGTAATTGCCCTTCGCGTAATAGGCCGTCGGCACATGCGCTTCCGGCATGCCGGCAAGGCCACGCGCAAGACGCGGCGCGTGCAGCCCGGCCGCGTTCACCAGAAGCCGCGCGCGGAGCGCCATCGGCTCCTCGCCGCCGACCTCGATCTCGATGCCATGCTCCGTCGCGCGGCCGCGGAGGACCGGGGCGTGGAAGGCGAAGACGGCGCCGGCATTCTCGGCATCGCCCTGCAGCGCCAGCATATAGGCGTGGCTGTCCACGATGCCGGTGGTGGTGGAATGCAGCGCCGCCGTACAGTGCAGCGCGGGCTCCATCGCGCGGGCCTCGTCGCGGCTGATCAGGTGCAGCTCCGACACGCCATTCGCGGCGGCGCGCTGGCGGATGCCTTCGAGCTTGCCGGCTTCTTCCTCAGTCGTCGCGACGATCAGCTTGCCGCAATTGCTGTGCGGCACGCCGCGCTCGGCGCAGTAGCGGTAGAGACGGTGCTTCCCCTCGACGCAGGCGCGCGCCATCAAGCTGCCAGCGGGGTAGTAGATGCCGGCGTGAATGACCTCGGAATTGCGCGAGGAGGTTTCCGTGCCGATGCCCTCGGCGGCGTCGAGCACCAGCACCTCGCGGCCAGCGAGCGCCAGGGCGCGAGCGACGGCCAGGCCCACCACACCGGCCCCGACAACGACGGCGTCAACCTGCTCCACGGCGGGAATCCCCTTCATCCCGAACGGTCTTGCGTTTGGATGTAGCGCAGCGCGCATTGGTCGGGGAGGTCACGGCCGCGAAAAGAAAAGGGCCGGCGGATCGCTCCGCCGGCCCTCGTTGTTGTCAGACCAGTCGGATCAGTGCGCCAGCATCGCCAGAAGCAGCAGGGCGACGATGTTGGTGATCTTGATCATCGGGTTCACCGCCGGGCCGGCCGTGTCCTTGTACGGGTCGCCGACCGTGTCGCCGGTCACCGCGGCCTTGTGGGCCTCGCTGCCCTTGCCGCCGTAATGGCCTTCCTCGATGTACTTCTTCGCATTGTCCCAGGCGCCACCACCGGTGGTCATGGACACCGCGACGAAGAAGCCCGTGACGATCACGCCGAGCAGCATCGCACCCACGGCCGAGAAGGCCGCGGCCTTGCCGCCGATCATCAGGATCACCACGAACACTACGATGGGGCTCAGCACCGGCAGCAGCGAGGGGATGATCATCTCCTTGATCGCCGCCTTGGTCAGCATGTCCACCGCGCGCCCGTAATCGGGCTTGTCGGCGCCGGTCATGATGCCCGGCTTCTCGCGGAACTGGCGGCGCACTTCCTCCACCACCGCGAAGGCCGCGCGGCCAACGGCGGTCATGGACATGCCGCCGAACAGGTACGGCAGCAGGCCGCCGAACAGCAGGCCGACCACGACGTAAGGGTTCGACAGGCTGAAGGTCAGCTCCCCGATGCCCGCGAAGTAGGGATAGAGCGTCGGATTGGCGATGAAGTACGCCAGGTCCTGCGTGTAGGCCGCGAAGAGCACCAGCGCGCCAAGGCCCGCCGAGCCGATCGCATAGCCCTTCGTCACCGCCTTCGTCGTGTTGCCGACCGCATCCAGCGCGTCGGTGGACACGCGGACTTCCTTCGGCAGCCCGGCCATCTCCGCAATGCCGCCGGCATTGTCGGTGACGGGGCCGAAGGCATCGAGCGCCACCACCATGCCGGCGAGTGCCAGCATCGTCGTGGTCGCGATGGCGATGCCATAGAGACCCGCCAGCCCATAGGCCGACAGCACGCCCGCGATGATGATCAGCGCGGGCAGGGCAGTGGATTCCATGGACACCGCCAGGCCGCGGATCACGTTGGTGCCATGGCCGGTCTGCGAGGCTTCGGCGATGGAGCGCACCGGGCGGTAGTCGGTGCTGGTGTAGTATTCCGTCACCACGATGATCGCTGCCGTGACGGCCAGCCCCACCGCGCCGCAGAGGAACAGGCTGAAGGCGCCGAAGGTGCTGCCACCCACGGTCACCGTGCCGGTGCCGAAGACGATGAAGCAGAGCGGCAACAGCACCGCCAGCGACAGCACGCCGGTGACGATGAAGCCGCGATACATCGCGCCCATGATGGAGTTGTTCGCCGGCAGCTTCACGAAATAGGTGCCCGCGATGGAGGTCACGACGCAGACCGCGCCGATCGCCAGCGGGAACAGCATCGCCGCCACGCGGCTCGCCTCGGGGAAGGAGATGGCGGCAAGCACCATCGTCGCCACCATCGTCACCGCATAGGTCTCGAACAGGTCGGCCGCCATGCCGGCGCAGTCGCCGACATTGTCGCCCACATTGTCAGCGATGGTCGCCGGGTTGCGGGGGTCATCCTCGGGGATACCGGCCTCGACCTTGCCGACCATGTCACCGCCGACATCCGCACCCTTGGTGAAGATGCCGCCGCCGAGGCGGGCGAAGATGGAGATCAGCGAGGCACCGAAGCCGAGCGCGACAAGCGCGTCGATCACGAGGCGGCTGTTCGGCGCCGCACCACCGATCGGCACCAGGATGAGGAAGTAGACCGCGACGCCGAGCAGCGCGAGGCCGGCGACCAGCATGCCCGTGATGGCGCCCGACTTGAACGCGACGTCGAGGCCAGAGGCCAGCGACTGCGTGGCTGCCTGGGCCGTGCGGACATTGGCGCGCACCGAGACGTTCATCCCGATGAAGCCAGCCGCGCCCGACAGCACCGCGCCGATCAGGAAGCCGATGGCCACCGCGAAGGCATGCCCGCCGAAGCCGAAGGCCGCCAGGATCAGCACGAACAGCACCCCGCCGACGATGCTGATGGTGATGTATTGCCGCTTCAGATAGGCGTTGGCGCCTTCCTGGATCGCCTTGGCGATCTCCTGCATGCGCTCGGTGCCGGCGTCGCGGCTCAGCACCTCCTTGGACGTGATCACGCCGTAGGCGATGGACAGCGCCCCCAACGCGATAATCAGCAAGACAGATATCGTCATCAACGTCTCAGTCCCCCCAACTCTTGTTCTTTCCGCGGGGGACCGGTCACCGCTGCAAGCGCCAGGGCGCGCGCCATCGGGCCGGCCCGGCCTCGCGGGCCTGGAATGAGCTTGCGCGAAGCCCAGGCGGCTGGCAACGCCGCCCGGGGCGCAAAATCCGGCGAAATCAGACCCTGCGCCGGGCGATCCGGCGCCAAGAGCCGTCGGGGGGCCTCCCGGCGGGCGCGGTTTTGTGGTTCATCCCCCGCCGACCGCCACCTGGAGCTCCCCTTCCATGCGCATCGAGCACATCCCCATCGGCCGCAACCCGCCCGACGACCTGAACGTGATCATCGAGGTCGGCGTCGGCGGGGAGCCCATCAAGTACGAGATGGACAAGGCCTCGGGCACGCTCTTCGTGGACCGCTTCCTGCACACGCCGATGCGCTATCCCGGCAATTACGGCTTCGTGCCGCACACGCTGTGCGGCGATGGCGACCCGCTGGACGTGCTGGTGGCCAACACCCGCCCGATCGCGCCTGGCGCCGTGATCAATGTCCGCCCCGTCGGCGTGCTGATGATGGAGGATGATGGCGGGCTCGATGAGAAGATCATCGCCGTGCCCAGCCCGAAGCTGACCAAGCGGTACGAGAAGGTGCACCAGTACACCGACCTGCCGCAGATCACGGTGGACCAGATCCAGCACTTCTTCGCGCACTACAAGGACCTCGAGCCCGGCAAGTGGGTGAAGATCCTGGGCTGGGGCGATGCCTCCCGCGCGCGCGCTTATGTGATGGAGTCGATCGAGCGCGCGAAGAAGGCGGGCTGAGGAAGGCAGGGCGCCCACCCCGACCGGGGTGGGCGGCTACGCCTTCACGAAGCGCGCGGCGAAGAAGCCGTCGAGGCCGCCGCGCTCGCCCCACATGTCGGGCCGCGTGCGCAGCGTGCCGCGGGCGGTCAGCGCATCCCCAAGGCCTGGCACTTCCTCTGGCCGGATCGGGTCGAGCGCGAGGCCCAAGCCGGCCGCGCGGTCCAGATGCGCCTCCCCCTCCTCCGGCTGCAGCGAACAGGTGGCCAGCACCAGCCGCCCGCCCGGGCGCAGCAGCTTCGCGGCCTGCGCCAGAAGCCGCGCCTGCGTCTCGGCCATCGGCGCGACATCGCTGGCGCGCTTCAGATGCGGGATGTCCGGGTGGCGGCGGATGATGCCGGTCGCGGTGCAGGGCGCATCCAGCAGCACCGCGTCGAAGCCGGCTTCCGCCGGCATCCAGCTGGCCGCATCGGCCTCGACCAGCGTGGCGTCGAGCTTCAGCCGCGCCAGATTCTCCCGCAGCCGCGCCATGCGGCGCGGGTCGCGCTCCACCGCCGTCACGCGCGCGCCGGCGGCGACAAGCTGCGCGGTCTTGCCGCCGGGCGCGGCGCAGAGATCGGCGACGCGTTCGCCGGCGCGCACGGCCAGCAGCTGCGCGGGCAGCGCCGCGGCGGCGTCCTGCACCCAGAAGGCGCCCTCGGCGAAGCCGGGCAGCTCCGCGAGCCGCGTGCCGGCGGGCAAGCGGGCGCTGCCGGTGGGCAGCATCTCCGCCCCCTCCGGTGCGGCGGCGCCAGGGGCGAGGGTGAGGTCGAGCGGCGCGGGCACGGCTTGCGCGCGCACCATGGCGCGCACCGCCGGGCCATAAGCCGCGTGCCAGGCGCTCCAGAGCCAGGGGGGCGTGTCGAGGCGCTCGGCGTCGAGGCCCTCCAGCGCGGCGGCGCCCTCGGTCGCGACCTTGCGCAGCACGGCGTTGACGAGGCCGGCGAAGGGCCGCGGCACGACGGCGACGGTTGCGGCCACCGCGGCATGGGGCGGCGTGCCGAGCAGCAGGAGTTCGGCCGCGCCCGCACGCAACGCCGCGCGCACCTCGGGCGGCGGCTCCCGCCGCAGGAAGGGCTCCAGCACGGCATCGAGGCTGCCGGCGCGGCGCAGCACCGCGGCGGCAATGCGATGCGCCGCCGCGCGGTCGCGGGGCGCGAGGCTGCCGGGCAGCGCGTCGAGCGCCTCTTCCAGCGGGCGGCGGCGCTCCATCACGGCGGCGAGCAGCGCCAGCGCAGCCTGGCGGACGGGCTGGCCAACGGTCTGGGGAGCGCGGGACTGGGGGGGACGGCCGGCGGGCCGGCGCGGATCGGGCATCAGGCAGGGTTTATGGCCCCGCTCCGGGGGGCATGCTAGAGCGCGCCGCGGTCGGCGGAGCGGTGGAATGATCGAGTGGGTGACGGACATGGTAGCCGCGGGCGGATGGCCCGGCGTGCTGCTGCTGATGTTCCTCGAAAACCTGTTTCCGCCCATCCCGTCGGAACTGATCATGCCGCTGGCTGGCTTCGTCGCGGCGCGGGGCGAGATGAGCTTCGTGGCGGCGGTGATGGCGGGCATGGTCGGCACGCTGCTCGGCAACGCCTTCTGGTACGAGCTGGCGCGCGCCATCGGCTCGGCGCGCATCCGCCCGCTATTCGCGCGCTACGGGCGCTGGTTCGCGGTGGATGACAAGGATTTCGACAAGGCCGAGGCGACGCTGAAGACGCATGGCCCGATCGCGCTGTTCTTCGGCCGGCTGCTGCCGGGCATCCGCACGCTGATCTCGATCCCGGCCGGCCTCGCGCATATCCCGCGCACGGTGTTCTACCTGTGGACGGCGCTCGGCAGCCTGGTGTGGATCCTGTTCCTGACCAGCGCGGGCTATTGGATGGAAGACCACTACGACAAGGTCGAGGGCTGGCTGGAGCCGCTGGCCTATGTGGTCGTCGCCGGCATCATCGGCACCTATGCCTGGCACATCTGGTCCACGCGGGTGAAGAAGCGGGTGTAGGGGCCGCGTTTTCGCACAGCGAAAACGCCCTCAGGCGCCGGCGGGCCGCATTCGCGGCCTCAGCCGGCGTGAACGCCGGCCGCCATCGGATCACGCGAAAGGCCTGCGGCCATGCCGCCGCCGCGCTCAGCGGCGTCGGCTGCGAACGCGCAGCAGCACGGGCAAGAGGCCATGCGGCACGCCCTGGCCGCCGCGCGGGCGGGGCGGCTCGGCATGTTCCAGCAGCATCGTCGCCGCGCCGATCTGCACCGCGCCGAAGGTCAGGCCGGTGAAGAACCACAGCACCACCGCCGGCCACCAATGCCCCGCCGCGCCGGTCAGCAGCGCGCGCGCATCCTGCGGGTCGAGGGCGAGGATCGCCGCGACGAAGATGGCCGCCAGGGCGAAGCCCAGCGCCGCGTGGCGCAGCAGGAACGTCACCAGCTTCGGCAGGCGGCGCCAGGCCAGGAGGGGATTCGGCATGGGCGTGTCCTTCTCGGCCTCGCGCAGATGGAAG
This sequence comes from Roseomonas sp., assembly GCA_044348345.1. Classification (GTDB taxonomy): domain Bacteria; phylum Pseudomonadota; class Alphaproteobacteria; order Acetobacterales; family Acetobacteraceae; genus Falsiroseomonas. Next base: position 9,443 of record JBIKSZ010000033.1, read on the forward strand.
TCTCCCGCGCGGGTATGAAGCGTCAGCCCCAGGGGTTTCTGCGCCCTTGCTCGCCCCAGGGCCTGGAAGCAACGCGCGGCGGGGTGGCCGGGATGCGCGACGAAGACGACGGCGGCGGCGGCCCCATGCGGGCGGCCAGTTCCTCCAGCGCCGCGACGCGGTTCGCGGTGGCGGGATGGGTGGAGAACAGCCCATCCATGCGCAGCCCCGACAGCGGGTTGATGATGAACACATGCGCGCTGGCCGGGTTGGCCTCGGCCGCCTCGTTCACCCGTCCCTGCTTGTTGGCTTCCAGCCGCTGCAGCGCAGAGGCCAGGCCGCGCGGATCGCCGGCGATCTCGGCGCCGATCCGGTCGGCCTCGTATTCGCGCGACCGGCTGACGGCCAGCTGCACGATCATCGCCGCGATGGGGGCGAGGATGACCAGCAGAATCAGCCCGATCGGGCCGAAGGGGTTGGATTGCCCGTTGCCGCCGCGGCCGCGGAACATGAAGCCGAACTGCGCCAGCATGCCGATGGCGCCCGCGAGCGTCGCGGTGATGGTCATGATCAGCGTGTCGCGGTTTTTGATATGCGCCAGCTCATGCGCGATGACGCCGGCCACCTCGCGCTCGCTCATCAGGTCGAGCAAGCCGGTGTTGACGGCGACCGCCCCCTTCTCCGGGTTGCGGCCGGTGGCGAAGGCGTTGGGCTGGTTCTCGTGGATCACGTACAGCTTGGGCATGGGAATGCCGGCGCGGGTGGCGAGTGCGGCCGTCATCTCATACAGCCGCGGCGCATCCTGCGGCCCGATCGGCTGCGCGTTGTGCATCCGGAGCACCACGCGGTCGCTGTTCCACCAGGCGAAGACATTCATCCCGCAGGCGAGGAGGAAGGCCATGACCATCCCCTGCTCGCCCCCGATGGCGAAGCCGACAGCGGCAAAGAGGGCGGTGAGACCCGCCAACAGCAAGGCGGTGCGGATGTAGCCTGACATGATCGCACGCTCCCGTCTGGCCGCCATGCGCGTTCATCGCGCGACATGGACGATGGAGATACTAGATGTGGGGAATGACCATGCCTGACGACAACGGTCCGGATGCACGCCGGGCCCAGATCCCGATCCCGCCCGACCAGCCGGGCACGCCCCAGCCCGGCCGCCCGGTGCCCGAGCCCGCCCACGGGCCGAGCCAGCCGCCGCCGGCCATCGAGCCGCCTTTGCCGGGCGAGAAGATCCCCCCCGCCGGCGACCCGCCGCAGGAGCAGCCGCTGCGCCAGAAGGAGGTTGCCAAGGAAGTTGGGGGCCCCAGCGGGCCTGAGCCCACGCGCTATGGCGATTGGGAGCGGAAGGGCCGCGTCAGCGACTTCTGAGTGGGCGCGACAGATCGTGTCGCGCGAATCGGCGCGGGCGGCGCGAACATGATTGTGGGTCGAAAGCCCTGGAACCCCAAGGGCTTGTGGCCCGCCGAGTCGCGACTCGGGCGCGACTCGGCGCGCCGAAATGGAACGCTCTTGTGGGCGAAAAGCTGAGCTACCCCAACAGCTTGTGGTCCAGCCGCGGCGCGCGGCCGTCAGCGATTCGTTCGCGCGACTCGGGCCAGGTGACTGAAAAGACTGGACTCCCAAAGGCGCCTGCAGGGCTCCGATTCACGTCCCGTTCCAAACCGGGGCGAATCGGGAATATCACGCCGGGCTAACGAGCGGCCCCGCGACAGCGTGATCCACTTTCGTGGATCACGCTGTCGCCTCTGTCCCAGCGGCTGTTTCACCGCTACGGCGATTCCGCCCTCGCGGATCAGACGCCAGGCCGTGCCGGGGCCTGCCGCGCCAGGCCCAGCGCCAGCGCCAAAAGCCCCGCCGCCGCCAGCAGCAGGCTCGGCGTCGGGCCGATCAGCGCCCAGCCCAACCCTAGCGCCACCGGCCCGAGCGACTGGCCGAGGAAGAAGCAGAAGGCATGCAGCGCCACCGCGCTGCCGCGGGCCTGCGGCACCAGCTCCGTCACCCGGGTCTGGATGGCGGAATGGATCATGTAGAAGCCGAGGCCCAGCAGCAGGCAGGTGGCGGCCAGCGCGGTCACGACCGGCAGCAGCGCCAGCCCCGCGATGCCGAGCGAGGCCATCCCGCCCCCCAGCGCCACCACCCCACCTTGGCCGAAGCGGCGGAGCATCCAGGGCGCCAGCGCGCCGAACAGGAAGCCGCCGGCGGCGAAGCCGGCGAGCGCCACGCCCGCTTCCGCCGTGCCGCCGAGGCCCCGCTCGATCAGCAGCGGCGCCACGAAGGGGAAGACGCCGAAGACCAGCGCGCCCTCGATGAAGACCGTGGCGTAGAGAATCCGCGCCGCCCGCAAGCCGAGAATGGCGCGGTAGCGCGCCAGCGCCTCGGCGAGGTTCACTCGGCTGCCCGACGGCAGCTGGTCGCGCCCGCGCAGCGTCAGCACCGCGGCCAGCGTGACCGCGGCGCAGACCAGCAGCACGCTCCGCCAGCCGAAGACCGGCGCGACGAAGACCGCGAGCAGCCCGCCAGCGGCAGACCCCGTGAGCCCCGCCACCAGCAGGCGCGACAGCGCGACCTGCCGCTTCTCGATCGGCACCAGGTCGCCGACCAGCGCGATGGCGAGCGGAAACACGCCGCCCGCCGCGGCGCCGGCCAGCACCCGCATCACGGATAATGAGAACAGGTCGGGCGCCGCCGCCGAGACCAGCAGCGTCAGCGCCAGCAGCACGAGGCAGGCACGGATGACGCGGCGCTTGCCGATGGCGTCACCAACCGGCCCCAGCACCGGCTGGACCAGCGCATAGGGCAGGGCATAGGCGGTGCCGAGGAGGGCAACGGTCGCCGCCGCCACGCCGAATTCCGCGCCGATCTCGGCGACCAGCGGATCGAGTGCGCGCCCCGCAAGGACTGAGGCGCAGGCCGCAAGGCCAAGGGTGAGGATCAGGCGTCGCGTGGGGTCGGGCGGGGCGGCCATGCGGTGCCGATGTGCCTCCGCACCGCCGGATGCGCAATGCGCCTTGGCAGGCGGAACGGCCCGCCAGCGACGACCGCGCTATTCGATCCGCAGGTTCAGCCGCGCGACGAGCTCGCGCTCTAGGGCGGCGCGGCGCGCCACGAAGTCGGTGAACTGCGCGGTGTCGAGATACACCAGCGGCATGTCGAAGCGATCGCGGACGCGCGTGTTCTCCTCGCTCATCAGCGCAGCCTTGAAGCCGTCATGCAGGATGCGGACGATGCCCGGGTCCATCCGCGGCGGGCCGCTCAGCCCGTAATTAGAGGTCACCACCAGATCGTCATGGCCCGACGCCTCGCGCAGCGTCGGCACCTGGGCGAAGCGCTCAATGCGCTCGCCGGTCCAGACATTGAGCAGGCGCATCTGGCCGGCCTGCACGGGGCCGGCCCAGACCGAGCTCTCGGCAATGACGTTCACCGCGCCGGAGAGCACGCCCTGCAGCGCCTCCGCCCCGCCGCGATAGGGGACATGGGTCCATTCGATCCGCTCGCGCGCGGCGAGGTCTTCCATCGTCAGATGCGGCGTCGTGCCAATGCCGGCGGTGGCGTAGGTGACGCTGCCCGGGTTGCGGCGGGAGGCGGCGACGAGATCGGCGAGGCTGTGGAACGGGCTGTCGGCGCGCACCGCCATGCCGAAGAGCCAGCCGGTCAGGCCGATGATGTGGGTGAAGTCGGTCGTCACGTCCCAGTTCGCCTCGCGCGTCATGAAGGGACGGCGGATCATGGTCAGGTGCATCTGGCCGATGGTGTAGCCATCCGGCCGCGCCTCGCGGGCCAGCAGGTTGGCGTGCAGCGTGCCGCCGGCGCCGGCGCGGTTCTCTGACACCACCGGCTGGCCGAAGGCGCGCGCGGCCTGCTCGGCCAGGCTGCGCAGCTGGGTGTCGGAGCTGCCGCCCGGCGCCCAGGGGACGATCATGCGGATCGGCCGCTCGGGGAAGCGCCCCTGGGCAAGGGCGAGCCTCGGCAGGGCGAAGACGGCGGCACTGGCGAGCAGCGCGGCGCGACGAGTCGGATGAAGCATGGAACCCCCCTGTCTAGTCGGCAGAGGAGGGCTAGCAAATCGTCATGAAAGTGGCGTGACAGGCGGATGCAGGCCGCATGACAGCCCGCACCCGCCTTGCCTGCTCACCCCACGCGGTTGTCGATCAGCTCCTGCACCACCGCCGGGTCCGCCAGCGTCGAGGTGTCGCCCAGCCCTTCGGTCTCGTTGGCAGCGATCTTGCGCAGGATGCGGCGCATGATCTTGCCCGAACGCGTCTTCGGCAGGCCCGGCGCCCACTGGATCGCATCGGGTGCTGCAATCGGGCCGATCTCCTTCCGCACCCAGGCCACCAGCTCCTTGCGCAGCGCATCCGTCGGCTCCTCGCCGGTCTTCAGCGTGACGTAGCAGTAGATGCCCTGGCCCTTCAGGTCGTGCGGCATGCCGACCACCGCGGCCTCGGCGACCTTCGGATGCGCCACCAGCGCGCTTTCGATCTCGGCCGTGCCCATGCGGTGGCCGGAGACGTTGATGACATCGTCCACGCGGCCAGTGATCCAGTAATAGCCATCCGCATCGCGGCGCGCGCCGTCACCGGTGAAATACATGCCCTTGAACGTCGAGAAGTAGGTCTGGCCGAACCGCTCATGGTCGCCATAGATCGTGCGCATCTGGCCGGGCCAGCTGTCGAGCAGCACGAGGTTCCCTTCCGCCGCCCCCTCGATGATCTTGCCCTCGGCATCCACCAGCGCCGGCTTCACGCCGGGCAGCGGCAGCGTGGCGGAACCCGGCTTCTGCGCGATCGCGCCGGGCAGCGGGGAGATCAGGATCCCGCCCGTCTCGGTCTGCCACCAGGTATCCACGATCGGGCAGCGCTCATCGCCGACATTCCGGTAGTACCAGAGCCAGGCTTCCGGATTGATCGGCTCGCCCACGGAGCCGAGGATGCGGAGCGATTTGCGGCTGGTCTTCTTCACCGGCGCCTCGCCATCGCGCATCAGCGCGCGGATCGCGGTGGGCGCGGTGTAGAAGATGTTGACCTGGTGCTTGTCCACCACTTCCCAGAAGCGGGAGACGGTCGGGTAGTTCGGCACGCCTTCGAACATCAGCGTCGTCGCGCCATTCGCGAGCGGGCCGTAGACGATGTAGGTGTGGCCCGTGACCCAGCCGACATCGGCCGTGCACCAGTAGATCTCACCGGGGCGATAGTCGAAGACGTTCTGGTGCGTGAAGGACGCCCAGACCATGTAGCCGCCGGTGGTGTGCAGCACGCCCTTCGGCTTGCCCGTGGAGCCGCTGGTGTAGAGGATAAACAGCGGGTCTTCCGCACCCATCGGCTCCGGCGCGGCGGTATCGGGCAGGCCGGCGCAGGCCTCGTCCCACATCAGGTCGCGGCCCGCCTGCATCGGCACCGCGCCGCCGGTGTTCTTCGCCACGATCACATGGCGGATCGAGGGGCAGGCCTTCAGCGCCTCATCCGCATTCGTCTTCAGCGGTACCTTGCGCCCACCGCGACGGCCTTCATCGGCAGTGATCAGGATCGAGCATTCGCTGTCCTGGATGCGCGACGCGAGGCTGTCGGGCGAGAAGCCACCGAAGACGATGGAATGCACCGCGCCGACGCGCGCGCAGGCCAGCATCGCCACCGCGGCTTCGACGATCATCGGCAGGTAGATGCAGATGCGGTCGCCCTTCTGCACGCCGAGCTTCCGCAGCGCATTCGCCAGGCGGCAGACGCGCGCGTGCAGCTCCTTGTAGGTGACCTTGGCGTCGGCGGTCGGGTCGTCGCCTTCCCAGATGATCGCGACCTGGTCGCCGCGCCCGGCCTCCACATGGCGATCGAGGCAGGAGACGGAGGCGTTCAGCACGCCATCCTCGAACCACTTGATCGAGACCTTGCCGGAGGTCGCGCCGAAATCGACGTTCTTGATCTTGGTCGGCGCCTGCATCCAGGCGATGCGGTTCATCTCGCCGCGCCAGAAGGCGTCGGGGTCCTGCGCCGCGGCGGCGGACATGGCGCGGTACTTCGCCTGGTCCACCAGGGCCTTGGCGGCGATCTCGGGCTTCACCGCGATCAGCGTGTCGGACATGCGTGCGCTTCCCCACATGGAACCACCGGGCCTCTCAGCGGGCCCGGGTCTCTATCGGGGGCAATGGGGCACACGGCCTTGACGTGCGTCAACCGGGGCGAGCGGGGGATCGCGCAGCGGTGCGGGGGGCCGCATCGCGACCCCCCGCCCGTGACGTCGTTTCGGCGTCAGCCGCGCGTCAGTTGGTGGCGCGCGGCGCCTGGCCCTGGGGCTGGGCCGGCCTCGGCGCCTGGGCCTGGGCGGGCGCGGCCGGGGTGGCCGGCTGGGCGCGGGGCGCACCCTGCACCTGGGCCGGGGCCGGCGCCTGGGCGGCCGGGCGCTGCGCCGGCTGGGCCTGGGTGACGGCACCGCCCGGGTTGGCCGGGGTGGCGGCCGCCGCCGAGCGGGCGGCGCTCGCGCCGGCCGCGGCGGGGGCCGTCCCCTGGGTGCTCCCTTGGGCCAGGGCCGGGGCGATCATCACGGCGGAGATCGCGGCAGCAAGCGAAAGGCGAGACAGGTAGCGCATCGGGTCCTCCTCTTGGGTTCGAGCGCAAGAAGAAGATTGGCCATGCGGCATGGCGTGGCTTTGGTGGTGCCGAGGTATCTTCGCGGCGTCTGCGGCGGCGCCGCGGCGGCGATGGCGGGATGAAGGCGGCGGGGCTGGCCCGCCACATTATGGCCTAGAGCACGCTGCGTTCATACGAACGCAGCTCGTGCTCTAGAAGTTATTGATTCTAGAGCAAGAAATGCGTTCAGATGTTTCCATCTGAACGCATATTGCTCTAGGCCCCGGCATCCGCGGGCACGATCACCCGGCCCTGCTCGTCCACCCGCACCGGCACGGCTTCCAGGCTTTCGCCATAGCAGGGGCCGGAGATGCAGCAGCCATCCTCGATGCGGAAGCGCGCGCCATGGGCGGAGCAGACGATCACCTGCTTCTTCGCATCCAGGAACCGGTCCGGCGCGGGATCGAGCGGCAGGCCGATATGCGGGCAGGAATTCACATAGACATGCACCGTGGCGCCCTTGCGGATCGCGAACAGGCCGGTGAAGCCGCCGGGCGCAGGCGGAAAGCCGCGGCTTTCCCCCTCCGGCAGATCCTCGATCCGGCAGAGCAGGCGATCCTCGGGGGCGAGGTCGGTCACCCTGCCCACCCACCCATCCGGCACAGCAGCGCCCAGTGTTCGGCGCCGATCGGCATGACCGAAAGCCGCGACTGGCGGACCAGGGCGATCTCGGCCAGCGTCGGGTCGGCCTTGATGGTGGCGAGCGTCACAGGGTTGGGCATGGGCCCGACGGCCTTCATGTCCACGCAGACCCACTCCCCCTTCGGATCATCGGGGCCGACGGTGGGGTCGGGGTAGGCTTCGCGCACCACCTCCACCACGCCGACGATCTGCTTGCCGATGTTGGAGTGGTAGAAGAAGGCCAAATCGCCGGTCCGCATGGCCTTGAGGTTGGCCTTGGCCATGTGGTTGCGCACGCCCGTCCAGGGCTCGACCCCGTTCGCCACCTGCTGGTCCCAGGAGAAGGCGTCGGGCTCGGACTTCACCAGCCAATGGTTGCGTACGGGCCCGGCCATGCTCAGGCGAGCGCCCCGTCCTTGAAGACGACGCGATAGGGGCGGATCGCCACGCTCTCGAACAGGCCGGCCTTGGCATAGGGGTCGGCGGCGGCAAAGGCCTCCGCCTCGGCCCGGTCGGCGGCCTCGACCACCAGCAGGCTGCCGCAGGGGTTGCCGGCGGCGTCCAGCACCGCCCCGCCCATAAGGATGCGCCCGACCTCCGCCTTCAGATGCTCGAGATGGGCCGGGCGGGTGGACAGGCGAAGCTCCAGCGAGCCGGGCTTGTCGGTGCAGCTGATGGCGAAGAACATCCTCGGCGGATCCCCCTGGGCGCATGGCGGCGACGGCCCGCCATGTATCCGGACGTAACCCGCGCAAGCTCCGGCTTCAATCCGCCGCGAACCCAGCTTAGGGTATCGGTCGTGGAAGCAAGCTCGCCAGTCAGAGACCAGCCGCAACAGCGGCGCGTGGCCACCCCTCCGGGGGGCGGGTCGCTGCATCGTTTCGCCAATCCTGGCCGTTTTCTGCGGCTGACGGGGTCGTGGATGCCCTGGCTCTGGGCGCTGGCGATCGGCGTGATGGGGGTCGGCGCGGCCTGGGCGCTGATCTTCTCCCCGACCGACTGGCAGCAGGGCGAGACGGTGCGGATCATGTATGTCCATGTCCCGATGGCCTGGCTGGCCATGGGCGGCTACATGGGGCTGGCCATCCTTTCCATCATGTCGCTCATCTGGCGGCACCCGCTGGCCGATCTGACGGCGCGGGAGCTGTCGCCAGTCGGCGCGGCGGTGACCGCGCTGTGCCTGGCCACCGGCAGCCTCTGGGGCAAGCCGATGTGGGGCACCTGGTGGGTGTGGGATGCGCGGCTCACCTCCGTGCTGGTGCTGTTCTTCCTCTGGCTCGGCCATGCCGCGCTGGTGCGCGCCTTCGACGATGCGGAACGCGGCGCACGGGCCGGGGCGATCCTGGCGCTGGTCGGCGTGGTGAACATCCCCATCGTGAAATTCTCAGTCGATTGGTGGAACACGCTGCACCAGCCGGCGAGCGTGACGCGCATCAACAGCCCGGGGATGCATGTGGACATGCTCTATCCGCTGCTGACCTGCGCGCTGGGTTTTTCGCTGTTGTTCGCCGTCGTCGTGCTGGCCCGCACCCGCGCGGCCGTGATGGAGCGGCGCGTGCGCGCGCTGGAAACCGCCCGCGCGCGGCGGCTGGATGCGACAGCATGAGGAACCTGCAGGCATACGCGTACCGCTGCGCCGTGCGGCCGCTTGGCCGCGCGGCGAGGCCGCGAATGCGGCCCGCGGCGCATGCCGCGAAGCCAAGCGCCCGGAGGGCGCGCCCGGCGTCTGAGGGCATCGCAAGATGAGCACGCATTGGCTGCACGTTACCCTTTCCTGGGGCATCACCGCCGGCGTGTTCGGCGCGCTCGCCATCGGCGCCTTCATCCGCCACCGCGCGGCCGCCGCGCGGCTGAAGCAGCTCGATCCGCGCGGGGACCGCGACGCATGAGCGGCCAATTGAACCGGGCCGCCACAGGCGGCCCCGCGCACAAACCGACCTTGTGGCCCACCGCCACAGTGCGGCGGCGCGCAAGCCAAGCGGCCGGAGGCCGCGCCCGGCGCCTGAAGGCAAAGCACAATGACATCGCGTAAGCGCAGGCGCATGTGGATCCTGCTCCTGTGCGGGATCGGGCTCGGCAGCGCCACCGCGCTGACGCTGACCGCCTTCCAGGACAATCTGGTGTTCTTCCGCTCGCCCTCCGACATCATGGCCGAGCGCCCCGCGCCGGATCGCGCCTTCCGCCTCGGCGGGCTGGTGGAAGCCGGCAGCGTGCAGCGAGAGCCCGCAGTCGCCGGCCAGAAGCCGGTGGTGCATTTCCGCGTCACCGACGGCGCGCACATGATCCCCGTGGTCTTCCAGGGCGTGCTGCCCGACCTGTTCCGCGAAGGGCAGGGCGTGGTGACGATGGGACGCTTCGGCCTGGACGGGATCTTCCGCGCGTCTGAAGTTCTGGCGCGCCACGACGAGACCTACATGCCGCCCGAGGTCGCCGATGCGCTGAAGCGCGCCGGCCATTGGCAGCCCGAACAGGGCGCGCCGCCGCCGGCGGCGACGTGGAATACGCTGGACCCCGCGCGCGCGGAGCGCGCGACCAATCCCGACCGCACGTCGCCGCAGGGGAGGCCCGGGACATGATCGCCGAGCTTGGACATTTCGCCCTCGCGCTGGCGCTGATCCTCGCCTTCGCGCAAACGGTGTTGCCGCTGATTGGTGCGGAGCAACGCGATGCGCGGCTGATGGCCAGTGCCTCGCCGCTCGCGATCGGGCAGACGCTGGCGATCGCGGCCAGCTTCGCCTGCCTGATGTATTCCTACGCGATCAACGACACGACGGTGCTGAACGTCGTGCAGAACAGCCACTCGCTGAAGCCGATGCTCTACAAGATCACCGGCACCTGGGGGAACCACGAGGGATCGCTGATCCTGTGGGTTCTGATCCTGGCCATGTGCGGCTTCGCAGTCGCCGCCTTCGGGCGCGACCTGCCGTCCACGCTGAAGGCGCGCGTCATCGGCATCCTCGGCCTCGTCTCGGTCGGGTTCCTGCTGTTCATCCTGAAGACGTCGAACCCCTTCGAGCGTATCTGGCCGCCGCCGCCCGATGGCCAGGGGCTGAACCCGATCCTGCAGGATATCGGCCTCGCGATGCATCCGCCGCTGCTCTATGTCGGCTATGTCGGCTATGCGGTGACCTTCGCTTTTGCCATCGCCGCGCTGATCGAAGGCCGCGTGGACGCCGCCTGGGGGCGCTGGGTGCGGCCCTGGTCGCTGGCGGCCTGGGCGTTCCTGACGCTCGGCATCGCGCTGGGGTCTTGGTGGGCCTATTACGAGCTTGGCTGGGGCGGCTACTGGTTCTGGGACCCGGTCGAGAACGCCTCGCTCCTGCCCTGGCTGATCGGCACTGCGCTGCTGCACTGCGCGATCGTCGTCGAGAAGCGGGAAGCGCTGAAGACCTGGACCGTGCTGCTCGCGATCATCGCCTTCGGCATGTCGCTGCTCGGCACCTTCCTGGTGCGGTCTGGCGTGCTGAACAGCGTGCATTCCTTCGCCAACGACCCCGAGCGCGGGATGTTCATCCTCGCGCTGCTGATGTTCTACATGGGCGGCGCCTTCCTGCTGTTCGCCTGGCGCGCGCAGGTGATGGTGCCGACGGGCATCTTCGCGCCGATCTCGCGCGAAGGCGCGATCGTGCTGAACAACCTGCTGGTCTGCTCGATCACCGCGGTGGTCTTCGTCGGCACGCTGTGGCCGCTGTTCGCGGATGCGCTGTTCGGCGCGAAGGTCAGCGTGGGCCCCCCCTTCTTCAACATGGCGTCCTTCCCGCTGGTGGCGCCGCTGCTGATCGCGATGGCGGCCGGCCCGCTGATGCCGTGGAAGCGCGCGCAGCTTTGGCCGGTGCTGCAGCGGCTGTGGTGGGCCTGCGGCTTTGCGCTGGTTGCCTTCTTCGTCGCGCTGCTGCTGACCGGGCATAATGTGCTGCCAGCCGTGGGCTTCGCCTTCGCGGCCTGGACGGTGGGCGCGGCGGTCACCGACATCGCGGACCGCACGCAGCTGTTCCGCACGCGCATGGGCAATGCCTGGGCGCGCGCGAAGGGCCTGCCGCGCGCGGCCTGGGGGGCAGCCATCGCGCATGCGGGCGTTGGCATCCTCGCCGCCGGCATCGCGGGCATGGGCCTCGCGCAGGAACGCCTCATCGCCATGGCGCCGGGCGACACCACGCAGATGGCTGGCTACACATGGCGGCTGGATGGCGTGCGCGACCATGCCGGGCCGAACTACACCTCGCGCCGCGCCACCATCACGGTGCTCGACGGCGACCGCGTGGTGCATGTGATGGAGCCCTCGCGCCGCTGGTTCCCGATCGGCCGCATGCACACGACCGAGGTCGCGATCCGCACCAACCTGATCTACGACCTCTATGCCGTGATCGGCGAGGAGGAGGCGGCGACCGGCAAGGCGGTGATCCGCATCCACTTCAACCTGCTGGCACCGTGGCTGTGGATCGGCGCCGCCATCATGGCGCTGGGCGGTGGCCTGTCGCTGGCGGATCGGCGCGTGCGCATCTCCGCGCCGAGCCGCAAGGTGGCGCTGCCGCAGGGCGCCGCGCCCACATGACCCCCGCCTCTCGCCGCGCGCTGCTGTTCGCGCCCTTCGCCGTTGCCGCCGCGGGCGGCGTGGCGTTCTACGGCATGCTGAACGACATGCGCACGGGCGAGTACAACCCGCGCGGCGTGCCGTCCGCACTGATCGGGCGCGCGCCGCCGGACTTCACCCTGCCGTCCCTGCCGGGCGTGGACACGCCGGCCTTCAACTCGGCCGATCTGCGCGACCTGCCGGGACCGGCGCTGGTGAATTTCTGGGCCAGCTGGTGCGTGCCCTGCATCATCGAGCACCCACAGCTGATGCGCCTGCAGCGCGAGGGCGTGCCGGTCTTCGGCATCGCCTACAAGGACAAGCCCGAGGACAGCCTGCGCTTCCTGCGCGAGCGCGGAAATCCCTATCGCCGGCTGTCGCGCGACGAGCCGGGGCGGGTTGCGATCGACTGGGGTGTGTATGGCGTGCCGGAGACCTACCTGCTGGACCGCCAGGGCATCATCCGCTGGCGCTATGCCGGCCCGATCACGCAGGATGTTCTGGACCAGGACATCAGGCCGTTGTTGAGGCGTCACGCGTGATGCGCGGAGTCGTTGACCCTCGCACCCCCACCCAACCCT
>JBIKSZ010000204.1:0-6780 GCA_044348345.1 Roseomonas sp.
GCGGCGCTTGCTGCGCGCGGCGATGTGGAACTGGTCTGGCCCCTGCACTCCAACCCCGCTGTGCGCGGGCCGGTGCTGCGCCGCCTGGCCGGTGTCGCTGGTGTGCATCTGCTCGACCCGCTCGATCCCCTGGCGATGGTGGCCTTGCTCGGGCGTGCCACGCTGGTGCTGACCGATAGCGGCGGCCTGCAGGAAGAAGCGCCTGCGCTCAGCAAGCCGGTGCTGGTGCTGCGCGAGACAACCGAACGGCCCGAGGTGGTCGAGGAAGGCGTGGCACGGCTCGTCGGCACCGATCCCGCGCGGATCGTGGCGGAAGCAGCGCGGCTGCTGGATGACGCAGCGGCGCATGCGGCGATGGCGCGCGCGGTCTTTCCCTTCGGCGATGGCAGCGCGGCGCGGCGCATCGCCGATGCCATCGAGGCGTGGCATGGCCAGCCTGCGCCGGTGCAGATGGCGTTGGCCGAGTGAGAACGGTTTGCGTGCATGGGCTCGGCCATGTCGGCCTGCCCGTGGCCGCGCTGCTGGCGGAGGCCGGGCATGAGGTGACGGGCTGCGACCCGCGCGCAGAGCTCGTCGCGGCGGTGAACGCCGCGCGCCCAGGATCGCCGGAGCCTGGCCTCGATGCGCTGCTGGCGCGGGTGGTGGCCACAGGGCGGCTCAGCGCCGCGGCGCGGTCCGTGGCGGCAGAGTTTCACCTCATCGCCGTGCCGACACCGCTCGCTGCGGGCCACGCGCCCGATCTTGGCCATGTGTATCAGGCGGCCGACGCCATCGCGCCGCTGCTGCGCGCGGGCGACACGGTGATCCTGGAAAGCACGGTCCCGGTTGGCACGACGGAGGCGCTGGCCGCGCGGCTGGCGGCGGCGCGCCCCGGGCTCGCCGTGCCGGGTGCCGTGCATATCGCGCATTGCCCCGAACGCGTCCTGCCCGGGCGGGTGCTGCATGAGCTGGTGCACACCGACCGCGTCATTGGCGGGCTGACGCCGGCCTGCGCCGAGGTCGCCGCTGAGCTTTACCGCGATGTGGTACGCGCGGCGCTGCTGCAGGCGACGGCGCGCGTGGCGGAGATGGTGAAGCTCGCCGAGAACGCGTTCCGCGACGTCAACATCGCCTTCGCCCATGAACTTGCTGCCATCGCCGAACGGCTCGGCGTGGATGTGCGGCAGGTGATCGCGCTGGCCAATCGGCATCCGCGCGTCGGCATCCTCTCGCCCGGTGTGGGGGTGGGCGGGCATTGCATCGCGGTGGACCCCTGGTTCCTAGTCGCCGCGGCGCCGGCGGAGACGCCGCTGATCCAGGCCGCGCGCGCGGTGAACGACGCCGTACCGGGGCGCATAGTCGCGCAGGTGAAGGCCGCCGCGTCAGGCTTTGCTGCGCCGCGCGTCGCCTGTCTTGGCCTCGCCTACAAGCCCGATGTCGCCGATCTGCGGGAGAGCCCGGCGGTTGCGATCGCGGGGGAACTCGCGCAGGAGGGCTTCGCGGTGAGCGTTGCCGATCCTTTCGTCACCGCGTTGCCCGAGGCGCTGCGTAGTCTGCCGCGGATGGAGGCCGCGGCTGCGATCGCGGCCGCCGATGTCGTCGCGATCCTTGTCGCGCACACACCCTTCCGCGCGCTGGATCGCAAGGTGTTCGAAGGCAAGGTGGTGGTGGATGCGGTGGGGCTGTTCGCGCGCTGAGATGCGCGGTGCCTCACTCCACCGTCACGCTCTTCGCCAGGTTGCGCGGCTGATCCACATCCGTGCCCTTCAGCACCGCGACGTGATAGGCCAGCAGCTGCACCGGGATCGCGTGCAGGATCGGCGCGGAGAAGGCGCTCGCACTCGGCAGTTCGATCACTTGTTCGGCAAAGCGGCGCAGTGCGGGCGCGCCTTCCGCATCGGTGAATGCCATCACCCGCCCGCCACGCGCCGCCGCTTCCTGCAAATTGCTCGCCGTCTTCTCAAACAGCGGGCCGGAGGGGCAGAGCGCGATCACCGGCACATTGCTGTCGATCAGCGCGATGGGGCCGTGCTTCATCTCGCCCGCGGCGTAGCCCTCGGCGTGGATGTAGCTGATCTCCTTCAGCTTCAGCGCGCCTTCCAGCGCGATCGGGAACAGCGCGCCGCGGCCGAGGAACAGCACGTCGCGCGCCTTCGCCACTTCCTCGGCAAGCGCGCGGATCTGGGCGTCCTTCTCGAGGATTTCTGCGGCATGGCTAGGCACTTGCAGCAGTGCCTCGGTCAGCCGCGCCTCCTCGGCCAGCGACAGCGCGCCGCGCGCGCGGCCGAAGCCGATGGCAAGGCACGCCAGCACCGCGAGCTGCGCGGTGAAGGCCTTGGTGGAGGCCACGCCGATCTCCGGGCCCGCCACCGTCAGCAACGCAGCGTCGGAGGAGCGCGCCATCGTGCTCTCCGGCACGTTGACGATGGAGAGAATGCTCTGCCCGCCCTGTTGCAGCAGCTTGAGGGCGGCCATCGTGTCCGCCGTCTCACCCGATTGGGAGACGAGGATCGCGCCCCCGCCCTCGGCCAGCGGCGGGTCGCGGTAGCGCAGCTCGCTGGCGACATCCGCGTCGCAGGGAATGCGCGCGAGCTGCTCGATCCAGTAGCGCCCGACATGCGCGGCCAGGAAGGCGCTGCCACAGGCCGTCAGCGTCAGGCGCGGGACGCGCGCCGGGTCGAAGGGCAGGCGCGGCAGCCGCACCTCCGCCGTGCGCGGGTCGAGATACTGGCGTAGCGTGTCGCCGAGCACGGCGGGGTGCTCGTGCAGCTCCTTCTCCATGAAGTGGCGGTAGTTGCCCTTGCCGACGATGGCGCCCGAGACGGCGGTCTGCACGACCGGGCGCGCGACCGGGGCGTCAGCGGCGTCGAAGAAGCGCGCCTCGGCCTCTGTCAGCACCACCCAGTCGCCTTCCTCGAGATAGGCGATGCGGCGGGTCAGCGGCGCGAGCGCCAGCGCATCGGAGCCAAGGAACATCTCCCCCTCCCCGAAGCCGACGGCCAGCGGCGCGCCCTGGCGGGCGCCCAGCATCAGCCCGCCATGGCCGGCGAAGATCGCGGCCAGTGCGAAGGCGCCATGCACGCGCTTGAGCGCCGCGCCGAAGGCCGCGACGGGCTCCAGGCCCTGCGCGAGCAGGCTGTCGAGCAGGCGCACGAAGGTCTCGGTGTCGGTCTCCGTCTCGAACAGATGGCCTTGCGATTCCAACTCGGCGCGGAGTTCGGCGTGGTTCTCGATGATGCCGTTATGCACCACCGCAACGCGGGGGGTCGCGTGGGGGTGGGCGTTGCGTTCGGTGGGGGCGCCGTGGGTGGCCCAGCGGGTATGGCCGATGCCGGTGCTGCCCGGCAGCGCGTCCGCCGCCAGCACGGCGGCAAGGTTCTGCAGCTTGCCCTCCGCCCGGCGGCGGGCGATGCCGCCATCGAGCAGGGTCGCGACGCCGGCGCTGTCATAGCCGCGGTATTCCAGCCGCCGCAGCGCATCGAGCAGCAGCGGCGCGGCCTGGTTGCGGCCGATGACACCGACGATCCCGCACATGGGCCTTCGTTCTCCTTTGCCGGTCCGGCACCGGGCTCGGCCCTCCCTCTAGCCTGTTCCGGGGGGCGGCGGAATCGCCTGGGGACAGGCCGCGGATCACAGCCTGTTGCCGGGTCTTTCCGGCGCATGGCCGACCTGTCCAGCGGCGCATTGACCGCCCGCTGGCTGCGGCGCAGCTTGCCGCCACCTTGCAGGAGCCCGCGCCGCCATGGCCGATGCCCCGCCCGCCGCGCCGGGCTGCGCCCATCAGGACGCCCGCATCATCGCGCTGATCGGCACGGGCCACTTCCTCAGCCATTTCTACATGCTCTGCCTGCCGCCGCTGTTCCTGACCTGGCGGGATGCCTTTGGCGTGAGCTTCGCCGAGCTCGGGCTTGCGGTCGCGCTGATGAGCGCGGTGACGGCGGCGCTTCAGACCCCGGTCGGGTTCCTGGTGGACCGGCACGGCGCGCGCCCCTTCCTGGTAGGGGGGACGCTGCTGATGGCGCTGTCCATCTCCGCCATGGCCTTCGCACCGGGCTATTGGGCGATCCTGCTGCTGGCGGTGCTGTCTGGCGTCGGCAATTCGGTGATCCACCCGGCCGACTACGCGATCCTGGGTGCGTCCATCGACAAGTCGCGCATCGGGCGTGCCTTCGCCATGCACACCTTCACCGGCAATCTCGGCTTCGCGGCAGGGCCGCCCGTGGTGGCGGCGATGCTGCTGGTGATGGATTGGCGCCCGGCGCTGCTCATCCTCGGCCTGCTCGGCGTGCCGGTGGTCGCCGCGATCCTCTGGCAGAGCCGCATCCTGCAGGACCAGGCGAAGCCGAAGGACCGCAAGGGCGAGGTCGGCGGCCGCGAGTTGCTGCTGTCGCGCCCGATCCTGCTGTTCTTCGCCTTCTTCCTGCTGTCCTCCATGGCGGGGTCGGCGATCCAGGCCTTCTCCATCACGGTGCTGGGCAAGCTGTGGGGCACGCCTGTCGCCGTCGCCTCGCTGGCGCTCACGGGGTACATGGTGGGCGCGACGGCGGGCACGCTGGTCGGGGGCTGGTATGCCGATCGCTTCGCGCGGCATGTCCCCTTCATCCTGGTGCTGACACTGATCGCGGCCGGCTTGCTGGTGGTGCTTGGCCTGGTGCCGATGCCCGAATGGCTGCTGCCGCCGGTGGCGCTGCTGGCGGGGCTGGCGCTCGGTTCCTCGCGCACGCCGCGCGATGTGATGCTGAAGGAAGCCTCGCCCCCCGGGCAGATGGGCAAGGTGTTCGGCTTCGTCTCCGCGGGGCTCCCGCTCGGCGGGGCCATCACGCCGGTGCCCTTCGGCATGCTGATCGATGCGGGGCTTGCGGTGCTGGTGCTGCCGGCGGCGGCGGGGCTTCTGCTGCTCTCGCTGCTCTGCATGGGGGGCGCGGCCGGTGCCGTCCGGCGCGAGAGGCTCAGGGCAGTGCCGGCGGAATAGCGCATGGATACGCTCGATCTCGTTCTCCGGCTGCTCGACTGGATGGGGATTGCGGTCTTCGCGGCCTCCGGTGCGTTGGTGGCCAGCCGCAAGCAGATGGATGCGGTGGGCTTCGTGCTGATCGGCGTCGTCACGGGCTTCGGCGGCGGCACGCTGCGTGACCTGCTGCTGGGGCGCACGCCGATCTTCTGGCTCGACCGGCCGGAGCTGCTGGCGATCGCGGCGGCGGCCTCCCTGTTGGTGTTCTTCACGGCGCATCTGGTGGAAAGCCGCTTCCGGGCGCTGCTCTGGGCGGATGCGCTGGGGCTGGCGCTGTTCGCGGTGGTGGGCGCGGAGATCGCGCTGATCGCAGGCGCCGACCCTTGGGCGGCGGTGCTGCTCGGCGTCATCACGGCAACCGCGGGCGGCATTGCGCGCGATGTGATCTGCATGGAGATCCCGCTGATCCTGCGGCGCGAGATCTACATCACCGCCGCGGCCGTCGCAGCGACAAGCTATGTGGCGCTGCGCCTGGCGCCGCTGCCACGCGATGTCGCGCTGCCGGCGGGGATCCTTCTGGGCTTCGGGTTGCGCGCGCTGGCGATCCTGCGCGGCTGGTCGCTGCCGCCCTACAAGGCGCGGCCGGCGCGAGAGTATGCTGACCGGCGGTGACGGCCCCCGGCGCTATCCGCAGCGCTGCGATGCCTCCGCTGTCGCGAAGCCTTCGAACTGGGCGAGGTGGCGCGCGGCCTCGATCCACAGCAGCTGGCGATCGCCCGGTACGATATGCGCCTCGCCGGCGATGAGCCGCCGCGGGTCGAGCGCGGAGACGCGGGTGTAGCGCACCGCCACCCCGTCCTCCTGCATCTCCCAGTGGCGGATCGGCAGGGCACGGCAGAACAGCAGGAAGCGCACCGACATCAGCCCGGTGCCATCCGCCGCTAGCAGCAGCCGCGCCGCGCCGCCATCCCCGGCCAGCAGCGCCGTGCGCCCGACCCAGAGCGGGAAGGGCGGGATCGTGGCCATGCCGCGCGCAAGGCCCGGCAGGCCCAGCATCGGCAAGGCCAGGATGGCGCGGCGCCCCAGAGCATGAATGGAGGTGGAGGGTCCTGACATGACCCTCCCTCATTACAGATCGAAATCTAAACGATGACGTTACGTCGCGTTACCAATGGTTCACCCGGCCCCACTCGGCCACGATCCGGCCTGCGTCGAGCACGATGAAGCGGTCATGCGCCGCCGCCGTCAGGCAGGCGTGGTTCGGCACGATCCGGAGACGGGCGCCGACCGGCAGCGCGGCGAAGGGCAGGGTGCCTTCGGTCGCGCGGATCTCGCCATGTTCCTGGTGCACCCGCGCCACCACCGCCCCGCCCGCGAGCGGCGCGCCGCCGAGGTCGAGCACGCGGCCGAACTTCCAATCCTGCGGCCCGGCTTCCGTGCTGCGGTCCTTCGACAGCGCGAGTGCGCCGGCATCCACCAGCACTGTCCCGCGCGCCGGATAGCGCCCGGTGACGGAGGCGAGCACCGTCAGCGCGATGTCGGTGAGCCCATGCGTGCCGATGCCGGCCTGGAACAGGTCGCCCAGCATGTAGACGCCCGCCCGCATCTCTGTGATGCCCTCGAGCGTTGTGGCATGCAGCGCGGTGGGGGAGGCGCCGGCCGAGACGATGCGCGGCGGAAAGCCAGCTTCGCGCAGCCGCGCGGCGGCGCGAAGGATGCCCTGCCGTTCGGTCTCCGCGATCTCGGCCATCTGCTCCACGCTGCGCCCCGCATAGGAATGCCCCGAATGCGAGAGCACGCCCGCGCAGCGCGCGCCGAGGGCAGCGGCAAGTTGCAGCAGTTCCGCGCTG
>JBIKSZ010000034.1:0-21726 GCA_044348345.1 Roseomonas sp.
GCCTTGTCGAGGTTGCCGTTGTCGGGCCAGGAGTTTTCCGGCGCGAAGCGGTGCGCGCCGTTGGAGGCGCCGCCGCGGCCATCCGCCGTGCGGTAGGTGCCCGCCGCGTGCCAGGCCATGCGGATGAAGAAGGGGCCGTAATGGCCGTAATCGGCCGGCCACCAATCATGGCTGACCTTCATCAGCGCGAAGATGTCCTTCTTCAGCGCGTCGAGGTCGAGCTTCTTGAACGCCTCGGCATAGCTGAAGCCCGTGCCCATCGGGTCGGACTTCGCCGAATGCTGGCTGAGGATGCGCAGGTTCAGCGCATTCGGCCACCAGTCGCGATTAGAGCGCGTCGAGAAACGCGCCGCATTGGGCTTGCCGTGCATCACCGGGCACTTGCCGGCGCCTGCCGCATGTCCGTCCATCTATCCCTCCGAATCCTGGTTGCCTGACCTGATGGGCCCCGCCTGCGGAACCCATGTGACCCCAGGGGAATAATCGGGCAGCGCGCCAGCAGGATCCGCGTCCCTCCGCGGCGCCCCATGCGCCACGCAGGTTGAAGATCCGGCGACCGCCGCCGTTGCCCCTTTGGTCAGATGGGGTTGCTTAACACGGAGCACCAACAGAAGATAGACAACACACAAGGCAACCAAAGAGCGCGATAGATCTTATCTATCATAAGGCAGAACCCCGCCGATGAACCTCCGCGACCTCCGCTACCTGCTCGCCGTGGCCGAGCAAGGCCATTTCGGCCGCGCCGCAGAGGTTTGCGGCGTCAGCCAGCCGACGCTGTCGGTGCAGCTTCGCAAGCTTGAGGAACAGCTCGGCCTCACCTTGTTCGAGCGCGGCGGCAAGGGGGTGGCGCCGACGCCAGCCTGCGAGCGGCTGCTCGGCCATGTCCGCGCGGCGGTGGCGGAGGCCGATGCGATCCTCGCCGCCGCGCGCGACCTGCGCGACCCGCTCGCTGGCCGGCTCCGGCTCGGCATCATCCCGACGCTCGCGCCCTACCTGCTGCCGCTGGTCTTCGCGCCGCTCCGCGCGGCGCTGCCCGCGCTCGACATCGAGCCCTGGGAAGACCAGACGGCCTCGCTGCTGCGGCTGCTACGCGCGCATGAACTCGATGCCGCAATCCTGGCGACGGAGCTGGACGGGCCCGACCTCGCCAGCCGGCCACTATTCGACGAGCCCTTCCTGGCCGCCCTGCCGCCCGAGCATCCGCTGGCCGCGCGCGCGACGGTGGCGGAGGCCGATCTCGCGCGTGACATATTGGTGCTTGCGGATGGCCATTGCCTGCGCGACCAGGCGCTTGCCGCCTGCGGCCAGGGGCCGCGGGCGAGCGGCGCGCCGGGCGACACGCTGCGCGCGGCCAGCCTGTCGACGCTGCTGAACATGGTCGCGGCCGGCTATGGCACGACGCTGATCCCGGGGCTCGCAGCCGGCGCGGCGCAGGATGCGGGCATCGTGCTGCGCCCGCTTGCCACCCAGGCGGGGCGGACCGTCCGGCTCGCCTGGCGCGCGCGCTTCCCGCGCCGCGCGGCGCTGGAGGCGGTGGCGCAGGTCATCACGAAGCGCCTGAGCGGCTTCGCCGCGGGCGCCGCCGCGGGGCAAATCTAGGAAGCTCCGCGCGTTCAGACGCCGGCGCGTTGCGGCGTGGCGGCGACGTGCTGGCGCAGGCGCGGCATGACCTCATGCGCCAGGCGGCACATCGTCTCCTGCTCCCAGGCGGCATTGGGACCGCTCCAGTCGAGGCCGGCCATCAGCAGATGGTCGAAGGGCCCCGCGCGATCGTGCAGCGCGACCAGCCGGTCGAGCACCGTCTGGGGCGACCCGGCGATGACGCAATCGGCGATGATCGCCTCCAACGTCACTGCCTCATCCGGTGTGTCGGCATTCGGCTTCAGCGTGCCGAGCTGGCCAGCACGCCGCGCCAGCGTCGAGAGGTAGTGGAAGTAGTAGCGGTTGGCGGAGGCCGCATCGAAGATGCGGTCCCGCGCCTCGGCATCGGTGGCCGCGATGCAGAAATTCCGCGCAACGCGCCAGGGCGAATTGCCGGCGCTGCCCTGCGCGGCCAGTGCGTCGCGCAGCGTGCGGCCATGGCCTTCCACGATGCGTTCGGCGACGAAATTCGCGGACACCACGCCCCAGCCGCGCTCGGCGGCCATGCGCACGCCGAAGCTGTCGGCTGCGCGGGCGGTGATCGCAATCGGCGGATGCGGACGCTGATGCGGCTTCGGCATGGTGCCGATGCCGAATTCCGGAATCACCGCCTGCGTGATGCGCGCCGACCAGGTGGGGCCGCCGATGTCATAGGGCGCGTCCTGCCCCCAGATGGCGAGCATCATGTCAACCGATTCCAGCATGCGCTTGCCGCGCTGCATCGCGTCGGTGTTGCCGAACAACTCCCAATCCGACGGCAGCCCGCCCGGCCCGATGCCGAGGATCAGGCGGCCGCCGGTCATATGGTCGAATTGCGCGACCTCGGCCGCCACCTTCGCGGGGTGGTGGTTTGGCAGGTTGATCACGCCCGTCGCGAAGGTGAGCTTCGTTCGCGGTGCCAGCGCCGCCATGAACATCAGCGGCGAGGCGATGGGCTCCGACGTCGCGGAGAAATGCTCGCCGATCCAGAGCTCGTCGAAGCCGAGCCGGTCGGCGAGGAGCGACTTCTCCGTGTCCTCGGCCAGCATCGCCTGCATCCCCCGCTCGGGCGGATGCAGGGGCATCATGAACAGGCCGAGGCGCATTTCCCCTCCCCTCCCCGGGCGTTACAGGCTGAGGCCGCGCGCGGCCAGCGCCTTCAGGAAGTTCGGCTCGGGGTTCGGCAGCGGCGGCAGGTCCCACGACCCCGTGCCGATCGGGCGGATGTCGCGGTCCACCGGCACCTCCACCAGATAGGGGCGGTTCGCCTTCACCGCGGTCGCGATGGCGTCCTCGAGCTCGCCCGCATGCGTCACGCGGTGCGAGGGCACGCCATAGGACTTCGCCATCATCGCGAAGTCGGGGCTGTAGAGCTCGCCGGTGCGCTGCACCTCGAAGGCGGTGGCCAGTTCGCGCCCGCCGAACATGCCGTGCTGGATGTCCCGGATCGATCCATAGCCGTTGTTGTTCCACACCACCCAGACCACCGGAATGTCGTATTCGACGGCGGTCGCCAGCGCATGCGGCGTCATCAGGAAGGACCCGTCGCCGACCACCGCGACACAGGGCCGGTCGGGGGCAGCGAGCTTCGCGCCGAGAATGCCGGAGGTCGCGAAGCCCATCGCCGCGAAGCCCCAGGAATGGATCAGGTGCCGCGGGCGCATCGTGTCCATCAGCTGGATGATCCAGTTGTGGTGCACGCCAACATCGCTGGCCACGACCGCATTTTCCGGCACGGCGCGCGCGAGGGCGGCCATCAGCCGCTCCGGCCGCAGCGGCATCTGGTCCGACGCCGCAAGCCCCGACTGGTATTCGCGCCAGACCGCGCGGCCCTTCTCCAGCCGGTCGATCCAGGCACCGCCCGCGCGCCGGCCGGCGATGCGCGCTTGCGCCATCTCCTGCAGCAGCTCGAGGCTCGCCTTCGCATCGCCGAGGATCCCGTATTCGGTCGGGTAGTTGCGGCCGATCTCGGTGGGGTCGATGTCGATCTGGATCAGCTTGGACGGCGGGATGGACAGCGTGTAGCCATCGAGCCAGGCGCTGGTCGCGCGGTCGTCGAAGGAGAAGCCGAGGGCGAGGATCACATCGGCATTGCGCGTCGCGTCATTCGCCGCATAGGCGCCGTTGCGCCCGATGGCGCCGAAGGCCAGCCGGTGCCGGTCCGGGATCGCGCCCTTGCCGTTCGGGCTGGTGACGACGGGGATGTTCGTCTGCTCGGCGAAGGCCGCAAGCGCATCGCAGGCGCGGCCGAGGATGACGCCCTGCCCCGCGATGATCACCGGCCGCTCTGCCTTCAACAGCAGGTCGAGTGCGGCCGAGAGTTCCTTCGGGTTGCCGGGCGCGCCGTTGATCACGGGGCGCGAAGCGGCATAGGGCGTCACCGCCGCTTCCTCGACGAAGACGTTCAATGGCACGTCGAGATTGACCGGGCCGGGGCGGCCGGCGGTCAGCTGGTCCCAGGCCTGCGTCACGGCCAGCTGCACCATGTCGGCGCGGGTCGGCTGGTAGCTGCGCTTCACATAGGGGCGGATGACGGAGGGGAAGTCGCCCTGGAAATGCCGCCCGGTTTCCTGGAACGGGCCGCGGTTGAACTGCCCGGTCG
The DNA here is from genome assembly GCA_044348345.1 of Roseomonas sp. Taxonomy (GTDB): domain Bacteria; phylum Pseudomonadota; class Alphaproteobacteria; order Acetobacterales; family Acetobacteraceae; genus Falsiroseomonas. The sequence goes on from JBIKSZ010000034.1 coordinate 4,223, forward strand.
GCACATTGCCGGTGATGGCGAGGAAGGCGGAGCTGTCCATCATCGCCGCGGCAAGTGCCACGACGAGGTTGGCCGAGCCCGGCCCGCAAGAGGTGAAGGTCGCCACCGGCTCACCGCGCACCTTGTAATAGGCATCGGCCATGTGGCCGGCCGTCTGCTCATGGTGCGTCGAGATGGTGCGGATGCGATTCTGCGCCTTGAAGGCGGCGTCCATGAAGCCGGTGATGCCGTGGCCGCAGAGGCCAAACAGATAAGGAACCTTCTGCTTCGTCAGATGGTCCACGATGATGTCGGCGCCGTTCATCACCGCCGTCTTGTTCATGCCGTCCATGGCGTTTCCCCGGTGGTCATTCTGGTTCAGTTCGGTCTGCGTCAGGCGGCAGCGATGGAAGGGCTGCCGAGCATGCGCGAGATGCGCGTGGCCGTGGCCTTCACCCGCGGCAGCAGCGCGGCCACGGCCTCAGGCGCCATGCGGGAGGCTGGCGCGGAGATGCCGAGCGCCGCGCTCGGCCGGCCGGCATGGTCGGTGATCGGCACGGCGAAGCAGCGCAGGCCGAGCTCGATCTCTTCCTCGTCGGGTGCGAAGCCCTGCTGGCGCACGCGGTGCAACGCATCGCGCAGGGCGGCGGGCGTGGTCAGGGTGTTCGGCGTGAAGCGCGCCATGCCGTGGCGGGCCAGCAGCGCCTCGACCTCCGCATCCGGCAGATGCGCCAGCAGCACCTTGCCGAGCGCGCTGGCGTGCGCCGGGCTGCGCTTGCCGACGCTGGAGTGCATGCGCACCGCATGCGTCCCCTCCACCACCTGCACGGTGACGACCTGGCCGTCATGCAGGATCCCGACATGCACGGTTTCGCCGGAGGCTTCCGCCAAATCCTGGAGCGGCGGCAGCGCCTGCCAGTTCAGCGCCTGGTGCTGCACCGCGGCCGCGCCGAGCGTGTGCAGGCGCAAGCCCGCGACATAGCGTCCCGTGGCGGCATCCTTGGCCACGTAGCCGAACTGCTCCAGCGTATGCAGCACACGGAACAGCGTCGCTTTGCTCTGGCCCAGATGCGGTGCAAGCTCCGCAAGACTCCAGGAGCCCTTGTTCGCAAAGCAGTCGATGACCTCGAGGCCGCGATGGAGGGATGCGAGGTGATAGGGATCCTTGGCCCCCTGCCCCCGCCCCTTCTGCTCCGTGTCGCCCGGCCCTGTGGGCTCGGTCGCCATGCACGCCTCCCTTGCCCGGGGTGCGGTTCGCCCTGCGAAACCCCGGCGGCGATAATCTAACCTTGACGAGCGTATCCGAAAAGCGTTTCGATCAACGAAACACGAAAATGGCGCAGCACGGAAGCTGCGCCAGGGAGGAGCGAATGATGAAGCGTCTCATCGCCGCGGGGCTGCTGCTGCTCGGCCTGACCGGCCCTGTCGCCGCGCAGGATTTCCCGAACCGGCCCATCACCATGCTGGTGGTCTTCGCGCCTGGCGGCGCGACGGATGTGCTGACCCGCATCATGGCCGACCACATGTCGCGCACCCTGAACCAGCGCATCGTGGTGGAGAACGTCTCCGGCGCCGGCGGCACGATCGGCGGCACGCGCGGCGCGCAGGCGGCGCCCGATGGCTACACGCTGACGGTCGGCAGCCTTGGCAGCCATTCCGCGGCGCCCTCCATCTATCGCTCGGTCGCCTATGACCCGCGCGAGCTGCAGCCGATCGGGCTGATCGCCGGCACGCCGCTCTATTTCGTTGTCCGCAACGGCCATCCCGCCCGCACCATGCAGGAATTCCTGGCCCACGCGCGCGCGAATCCCAACACCGTTTCGAACGCCAATGCCGGCGTCGGCTCCACCAACCACCTGGCCTGCGCGCTGTTCGCGCATATCACTGGCGTCCGCATGACCGAGATCCCCTATCGCGGCGAAGGCCCGGCGGTGAACGACATCGTCGCGCAGCAGGTGGACAGCGCCTGCGTGCTGGCACCCGCCGCAGTGCCGCAGATCCAGGCCGGCACGATGCGCGGCCTGCTCGTCGCCTCCCGCGAGCGCGGCGCGGGCGCGCCCAATGTGCCCTCCGCCGTCGAGGCGGGCGTGCCGGACTATATCTTCCAGGGCTGGAACGCCGTCTTCGCGCCGCGCGGCACGCCGCCGGCGGTGGTCGCGCGGCTCGATCAGGCGATGCGCGCGGCGCTGAACGACCCGGCGATCATCGCGCGCATCGAGCAGCTCGGCTCCATCCCCGCCCGCGCCGAGGCGCAGGGGCCGGACGCGCTGCGCACACTGGTCCGCAACGAGGTGGATCGCTGGGCGACGGTGGTGCGCGCCGCCGGCATCCGCGCGGAGTAACGCAACCGCAGCCGCGCCGGAGGAAGCTCCGGCGCGGCGCCTGATGGCCGGCGCTCAGCGCCCTTGTTCGCGCCGCCAGGCTTCGAAGATCGGGCGGTTCGCGGGATCGGTCATCGGATAGAGACCGCGGATCGTGTGCCCGGCGGCGACGCGGGACTGCACGAAATCCTCATAGACCGTCTGCTCGAAGGCCTCCGCGGCCACTTCGTCGGCGATATGCGCCGGGATGCAGACCACGCCCTCGGCATCGCCCACCATGATGTCGCCCGGGAAGACCGCCACACCACCGCAGGCGATCGGCTCCTGCAGGCCCACCGGGTGATGATGGATCAGGTTGGTCGGCGCCGAGGGGCGCTGATGGTAGGTCGCCCAGGGCATCCGCGCGATCTCCATGCTGTCGCGGAAGCCGCCATCGGTCACTGCGCCGGCGACACCGCGCATCATCAGCCGCGTCAGCAGGATGCCGCCGCCAGACGCGGCGCGCGCATCGCCGCGGCTATCCACCACCAGCACATGGCCAGGGGGACATTCCTCCACGCCCTTCCGCTGCGGATGTTCGGGATCCTTGAAGGCATCCAGCACATCCAGATCCTCGCGCGCGGGGATGGTGCGCATGGTGTAGGCGGGCCCGACCATCCGCGGTGCGTCGGGGTTCAGCGGCAGCACGCCTTGCAGGAAGGCATTGCGGAAGCCGCGCTTGAACAGCGCCGTCGTCAGCGTCGCGGTCGAGACCTCGGCGAGCTGGCGCCGTGTGTCGGGGTTCATGGGCATACGTCCTGGTGCTTGCGAAGCGGCCTGCCTAGATGAACACGCCGCCCATGCCGCCCGCCGGATAGCGCGTGCCCGCGGCTGCGCCAGGCGGCACGGCGGCGGAGATGCGTGCCACCTCCTCCGCCGGCAGTCGCACCGACAGCGCGGCAAGGTTCGCCTCGAATCGCTCGATGCTGCGGGTGCCGGGAATGGTCGTGATGTCCTCGCCCTGCGCCAACAGCCAGGCGATGCAGATCTGCGCCGGCGAGCAGCCCTTCTCCGCCGCAAAACCCTCGATCCGCTCCACCAGCGCCCGGTTGCGCGCGAGGTTCTCGCCCTGGAAGCGGGGATGCGCGGCGCGACGCCCGTCCACATCCTCCAGCGTGCGGATGGCGCCCGTCAGCAGCCCGCGGCCGAGCGGCGCATAGCCAACATAGGCGATGCCGAGCTCGCGCGTCGTCGCCAGCGTCTGCTCGGCCTCCACGCGATAGAGCAGCGAGTATTCCGTCTGCACCACGCTGATCGGGTGCACGGCATGCGCGCGGCGGATCGTCGCGGGCGCGGCTTCGGACAGGCCGAGGAAGCGGACCTTCCCCTGCTCCACCAGCCGCTTCATCGCGCCGACCGTCTCCTCGATCGGCACGGAGGGGTCCACGCGGTGCTGGTAGTAGAGGTCGATCACCTCCTCGCCGAGGCGCTTCAGGCTTGCCTCGCAGGCCTGGATCACATAGTCGGGCCGGCCATCCACGCCGTTCTGCCCGCCCTCGCGCCGCACCTGGCCGAATTTGGTGGCGAGGAAGACCTTGTTGCGCCGCCCCTTGATCGCGCGGCCGACGAGTTCCTCATTGTGGCCCCAGCCATACATGTCGGACGAATCGACATGATCCACGCCGCGGTCCAGCGCGTGCTGGATCAGCTTTTCCGAGGCCGCGTCATCCGCGGCACCATAGACACCCGACAACGACATGCCGCCGAGGCCGATCGCCGAGACCAGCGGCCCGCCCGTGCCAAGCCTGCGCCGTGCGATTTCCGTCGTTGCGTTCATCCCGACATCTCCTCATCGCCATCTCGCCCGCCTTGCGGCGTCCTGCGGCGCAAGTAGTGTAGGAAGCGGAGTTGTCAGGCAACCGACGGCAAGCCGGTCGCCCTGAAGCCGGGAGGAAGGAAAAGAATGACGTTCACTCGCCGCAGCATCGCCGCGACGGCGCTCGCAGCCCCCTTCGTGCTCGCCGCCACCGGCGCGCGCGCGCAGGCCTGGCCGGCGCGCGGCGTGCGCATCATCGTCCCCTTCGCGCCGGGCGGGTCGGCCGATCTTGCCGCGCGTTTCGTGGCCGAGAGGCTGGGCCAGGCGCTCGGCCAGCCCTTCACGGTGGAGAACCGGCCAGGCGCGGGATCGGTCGTCGGCACCGAGGCCGCGATGCGCGCGCCGGCCGATGGCTACACCATCCTCACCATCACCAACGCCCACACGGCGAATGAGACGCTGCTGCCGAACCGGCCCTTCGTGCTGCTGCGCGACTTCGTCCCCGTCGCGCCCGCGACCTTCGCGACGAACTTGGTCGCGGTGCATCCCTCCGTGCCGGCGAACACGATGCAGGAGCTGATCGCGCTGGCGCGCGCGCGGCCGGGCACGCTGAACTTCGCCTCCTCCGGCCCTGGGACCGTCTATCACATCGCTGGCGAAGACCTGAAAAAGCGCACCGGCATCGACATCGTGCACGTGCCCTATCGTGGTGCGGCGGAAGCCCGCACCGACCTGATCGGCGGGCAGGTGCAGATCATGTTCGACGCGATCCCGAGCATGATCCAGCATGCCCGCACCGGCCGTGTGCGGGTGCTGGCGACCACCGGTGCGCGCCGTTCGCCCCTGCTGCCGGATGTGCCGACCGTGCAGGAATCCGGCGTGCCGGGCTTCGAGGCGGTGCTCTGGGTCGGCTTCCTCGCGCCCGCGGGCACGCCGCCAGAGGCGGTGCAGCGCATGAACGAGGCGATGCGCCAGCTGATGTCGAGCCCCGCGGCGCGGGAGCACTGGGACCGCCAGGGCGCGGATGCGCTGGTGATGACCCCGCCCGAATTCGGCGCCTTCATCCAGCGTGACATCGACCAATTGGGCGAGCTGATCCGCAGCGCGCGCATCACCGCGAACTGACCAGCGCGGGCCGGGGCGCGAAGCCCCGGCCCTGCCTTCAGCCGCGCAGCAATTGGCCCTCCGGCGCCACCGCAGCGCTGCCGGGAAAGGCCGCTGCAAGCGCCGCCGGCGGCAGGCGCAGATGGTCGCGCAGCAGCCCCTTGGCGATCGCGCGCAGATCGCGCGTCGGCTGCAGGTCGCGTCCCTCGAACAGCCGGTCGTCGCGCAATCCGGGCCAGTCCGTCAGCACCCGCGCGCCCCGTACCGCGCCACCAGCAAGGAAGGCGGCTCCACCGGTGCCGTGGTCGGTGCCCATATTGCCGTTGGGCCGCGCGGTGCGGCCGAACTCGGTGACGCAGAACACCACCGTCTGCGCCCAGGCCGCGCCCAGCTCGCGCCGCAATGCCATGAGGCCACCATCGAGCTGTGCCAGCGCGGGCTGCATCCGGTTGCCCTGCATCGCATGCGTGTCCCAGCCGCCGATCTCGAGCGCCGCGACACGCGGCCCATCGCGCGCGGCCAAGAGCCGGCCGGCGGCCGCCGCCAGAATCTGGAAGCCGCCGCCGCCGAGCGGCTCGGCCGAGGCCATGGCCGCAGTCGCAAAGCCGCGCCCGCGCAGCCCTTCCTGCATGCCGCGGCCAAGCACGGGATCCTCGTGCAGCAGGTCGGCCATGCGCCCGAGCAATTCCTCATGCGGCCGCTGCGGGCGGGCCGGCGCCCAGCTGCCGACAGGCTCCGGGCCGCGCAGGATCAGCGGCACGCCCGCCCCGACCGACAATCCGCGCCGCGGCCCTTGGGGGCCGCCGCCCATCTGCGACAGGGCACGGTTCAGCCAACCGGCGTTCAGCCGCTGCTCCGCCCCGCCTTCCAGCAGGTCCTGCCCCTCGAAATGGCTGCGCGTGCGATAGGGGCCGGCGACCGCCTGCACCGGCAGCAACTCCCCGCTGCGGTAGAGGTCCGCCATGCCGCGCAGGGCCGGATGCAGGCCGAAGAAGCCGCCGAGGTCATGCACACCCCCCTCGCGCCCCGGCTCCGGCAGCGCGAGCGCGCCGCGCAGGCCGGCGTAGTCGGCATCGCCATAGGGGACCACCGCGTGCAACCCATCCATCGCGCCACGCAACACGATGACGACCAGCCGCCGCTCGCCGCGCCCGCCGGGGGGCGGACCGTTCTGCGCCACGGCAAGCCGCGCTCCGCCCAGTGTTGCGAGCGCAGAGAGACCGAGCAGCAGGCCGCGACGCCCGATGGGTGGCAGATGCGCATGGGTCATCGGCGCTGCATCTCCGGGCTCGCGAACAGAAGGGCCATTGCATCGCGCGCACTGCCGGCGCGGCGCACCGCATCCCGCGTGGCGGGGCGCACCAGCGGGCCCAGGATTTCTTCGACCATGTCGCGTGGGTCGCGGCGGGGGAAGCGGCCTGCCGCCTCATAGGCAATGTCCAGCCGAAGCATCACCTGCTCCGGCGCAGCCCAAGCCTCGGCGGTGTCCGCCCAGCCATTCGGCTGCGGCGCGTTCCACAAGGGCTGGCCGAGCGCCGCCATGGCACCCAGGACGGGCCGCGCATCCGTCGCGGCGCCGGCGCGGGCAATCGCCAGCACATATTCCGCCGGCGGGCGCAGCTTGCCGAGGCGCGGTGCGCTGGCCGCAGGCAGGCGCAGCAAGGCCCGCGCAGCGGCGCCGAGGTCACCATCGGTCTGGCGCAGCACCGTTTCGATCCGCGCCACATCGGCATCGGCCGGGACATCGGCGATGAAATGCCGCACCAGGCGGAAAGCCAGTTGACGCAGCGTGGCAGGATGCGTCGCCAGCCGCCGGAGCACTGCCTCGTAGCTGTCCGGCCCCGAAGCCCAGGCCTGGCCGAGCAGGTGCTTTTCGCCGGGTTCGTGGTTGGACGGGCGGAACACCGTGTCGAAGGGTGCGGCGTTGCGCTCGACCCCCCAGCCGCTCATCAGCTTGGCGAGTTCCGCCACATCCTGCTGGCTGTAGCGACCGGCGGCCGAAACCGTGTGCAACTCCAGCAACTCGCGGGCGAGGTTCTCATTCAGGCCCCGCCCGCTGCGACGGCCGAAGGTGCTGTTCGGCCCGACCGAGGCAACCTGGTCGAGATAGAACAGCATGGACGGCGCCTTGCCGACGGCCACCAACAGATCGGCGAAGCGCCCCGTGACGCGTGGCCGCACCGTCTCCCGCAGGAAGGCGGAAAAGCCGGTGCTCACCCCGAAGCCGCCGCGCTCGGCCACCGTGAAATGGTTAAGCCAGAAGGCGGTCAGACGATCGTGAAAGGGCGCCTCGGTGGTCAGCAGATGTGCCAGCCACGCCTCCTGTTCGGCCCGGAACAGGCGCGTCACGGGGCTCATCTGCCCCGGCGGCGGAGGTGCGGCGTCATGCTCCCGCCAAGCGGCATAGCCATCCGCCGGGCTGTAGCCGGGCCGACCGAGCGGCGCGGGGGGGGCCCGGGTCTGGGCGTCCAGCCAGGCCAGCGGATCGGCCGGAAGGGGCGCATCGCTCCGGGGGCCGTAGCCGAAGCGGTGCAGCGCAAGATGGGGCGAAAGCGACATGCTAGAACCCTCTGCTCTGACTATGGCCGAAACCGGGCCGGTTCGTCGAGAAAGGAGAGAGAGCGACTGTCCCGGCGCGGCACATGGCCAAGGCCGAGCGCGGGCTGGTACGATCAGCGGCGCTGGAGGACCACCATGAACAACCCGCTGCTGCGCCTGGCCGATCATGCCGCCGGCTGGCATCGCCGCACGCTGTCACCGCAGGTCGAGCACCATGCGCGCCGTGCGCTGCTCGACTGGTTCGCCGCCTTGCTGCCCGGTTGTTCCCGCCCGCCGGCGACACTGCTCGCCGCGGCACTGGCCGGCGAGCGTGGCGCCGGGCGCGCCATTTGCTACGTGGATGGCGCGCGTGTACCGCTGCGGCAGGCGGCGCTGATCAACGCGACAGCCAGCCACACGGTCGAGTTCGACGACATCTACCGCGATGCTGGCTATCACCCCGCTTGCCCCACCATCGGCGCGGCGCTGGCCGCGGCGCAATCGGTCGGCGCCTCGATGCAGGACCTGCTGCGCGCGATCGTCGCAGGCTATGAGGTCGGCTGCCGCATCGGCGTTGCGGTCCAGCCCAGCCATTACCGCTACTGGCACACCACCGGCACCGTCGGCACCTTCGGCGCGGCGGCAGCCATTGGCGTGCTGCTCGGCCTCGATGGCGGGCGGATGGCGCATGCGCTGGCAACCGCCGCCACCATGGCCGGCGGGCTGCAGCAGGCCTTTCGGGGCGAGGGGATGAGCAAGCCGCTGCATCCCGGCCACGCCGCGGACGCCGGCGCGCTGGCGGCGATGGCCGCGGCGCAGGGCGTGACCGGCGCGCTCGACGTGCTGCACGGCCCGGCCGGCTTCGCCGCCGCGACCAGCGAGGACACCGGCAAATGGGACGCCGCTCTCGCCGATCTCGGGGAGCGGCACGCGATCGAACACATCACCTTCAAGAACCATGGCTGCTGCGGGCACATCTTCGCGGCCCTCGATGCGCTGGAGGAGCTGCGCGCCGCGCATGGCTTCACCGCCGGCATGGTCGAGCGTATCGAGATCGGCGGCTACGGCCCCACGAAGACCGTATGTGACCGCCCGGAGGCGCGCACCGAACAGGATGCGCGTTTCTCCATGCAGTATTGCGCCGCTGCGCTTCTGCATCTCGGCGGCGTGCGGCTGGCCGCCTTCGAACCGCAAAACCTTGAGGATCCGCGCATCCGCGCGGACATGGCGAAGGTGTTCGTCGCGCTCGACCCAGAGTTGGCGGATGCCTATCCCGCGCGCCGCGCCGCGCGGGTGCGCGTCATGCTCACGGATGGCCGTCGCCTTGAACGCTACCAGCCGACGCGCAAGGGCGACCCGGACGCGCCGCTCAGCGATGCCGATCTATCAGCGAAGTTCCGCGAACTGGTCGTCCCGGTGATCGGCGAGGCGTCGGCGCTGCGGCTGGAACACGCACTCCTGCACGGCCAGACACTGCCGGGCGCCGTGCCGCTGCCGCATCACGCCACCGCCGCCTGACGCGCGACCGGCGAGGGCCGGATCGCGCGCTGGGCGGTCGGGTTCTCAATGCCCGCCGGGCTTGCCCTCCGGCGGGTGGTTGCGGCGCATCAGCGGCGACATGACCTGGTCGGAGATCGCGAAGTCCCACACCGCCCCGCCCCGGCCGCGCGCGAATTCGGCGACCATCGCGGGGATGGCGGATAGGTCGTCCACCCGCGCCCCGCCCAGGCCGAAGCCCCGCGCGACGGCGGCGAAATCCGGCCGCCCGAACACCGCACCCTCATCCGAAAGCCCGATGGAGCGCAGCTTGTGGATCTCCGATCCATAGGCGCCGTCATTCAGCACGCAGACCAGGATGTTCAGCCCCTGCCGGCGGATCGTCTCCAGCTCCTGCACATGCATCAGGAGGCTGCCATCGCCGTCGAACAGCACCACCGTCTCCTCCGGCCGCGCTGCCGCGACGCCGATCGCGAAGGAAATGCCGTTTCCGATCGCGCCGAATTCGCGGATCGTCAGGAACCGTGAATTCGGGCGGGAGGGCATGTGCGTGCAATAGAAGGCGCAATGGCCCGAGGAATTCACCATCTGCCAGCCCTGGGGCAGCGCCGCTTCCAGCGCCGCGACGACGTCGGTGGGATGGTGCAGGCCGGGCTCGGGCGCGATGCGCTCGAGGTCGAAGGGGGTGTCGCGGATGATCCGCGCCGTCGCCTCGGACCGCCACTCTGCCAGTCGCGGCGCGACGGCCGCGATCAGCGCCTCGACGCCGAGCCGTGCATCGGCGCGGATGTGGCTCTGCGCCGCGACGCGGCCCTGGCTGACGGCGGATGGCGCGACATCCAGCTGCAGCACATGCGCCTTGCCGAACATCTTCCCGCCATCGGTGTTGTGGTTGGCGAGAATACTGCCGACCGCGATGACGAGATCCGCCTGCCCGATCAGCTCCCGCGCGGCGGCGGAGGCATAGCCGCCGGAGACGCCGACGCAGAAGGGATCATCGTGGAACAGGCCGCGCGCGGGCAGCGTGGTGGCCAGCAGGGCATCGCAACGCTCCGCGAGCCGCCGGCAGGCCTCGCCCGCATCCGCCGCGACGGCGCCGAGCCCGCCCATGACCACGATGCGCCGCGCCCCGGCGATGCGTGCGGCGGCGCGGGCAATGTCATCCGGATGCGGCGGCATCGGGCCCACCTGCGGCAGGAGTTCAGCCGAAGGTGCGGGCAGCGCGGCGGGCCCGGTCCAGGGCAGGTCCTGCAGGTCGAAGGGCACGCCGATCACGACAGGCTTGCGCGTCATCCGCGCTTCCAGGAAGGCGTCGCGCACGCCTTCCAGCAGGCGCGGGTGGTGATGCAGCGGGCGATAGGCCGCGCCCGTCGCCGTGACGAAGGGCGCCTGGTCGATCGCCTGATTGTACCAGGCCGCCTTCAGCGGCGATTCGCCAGCGAAGACGACCAGCGGGATGTTGGCGCGCACCGCGGCAGGCAGAGCGGTCAGGATCTGCGTCAGACCCGGCCCGCAGGTGACGGTCGCAACGCCGACCTCGCCGGTCTTGCGCGCATAGGCCATCGCAGCCGCGACGGCGCAGTGCTCGTGCCGCAGGTAGATCATCCGCGTGCCCAAGCCGGCCAGCGCGGTCGCCCAGTTCATATTGGCATCGCCGAGCAGCGCGAAGCACGTCCCCGTCCCTTCCTGGCGGAACGCCTCGGCCAGCATCTCGTAGGTCTTCCTCGGCGCCATCGGGCCTGCTCCCATTCTCGTCGCGGCGCAGCGCATCGAGGGGCGCCGCAGCGCGCGCATGAAGCCCCGCGCCGTGGCGCAAGGCAACGGCAAGCGGGGCGTCCTCGCGCCGGAAAAGCGATATGCCGGACATTGATAGCCCGGCGCGGATTTGCGATAGGACGCTATGCGCTGGGCACGGCTAGCCTGCGCGCCAAACGAAACATGTGGGAGGAGATGGCGCCGCCGGGATCACGGGTGGCGCGCAAGGCGGGTTCAGCGCCCTCTCCTCACCCGCAGCGTCCAACAGAGAACGGGAGAAACCACATGCGGATCCAGCGACGCGCCGCCCTCGCCCTGCCGCTGCTGATGCTGCCGGGCGCCGCCCGCGCTCAGGTGCAGGGCTGGCCAGCCCGCCCGGTGCGCATCGTCGTCTCCTTCACCGCGGGCGGCACCACCGACATCATCGCCCGCCTGGTCGGCGCGCAGCTGGAGCGGCGCTGGGGCCAGGCGGTGGTGATCGACAACCGCCCGGGCGCGGGCGGCAATATCGGCACCGACCATGTCGTGAAGTCGCCCGCCGATGGCTACACGCTGCTGGTCGGCTCCGTCGGACCGCTGGCGGTGAATGTCTCGCTCTACCGCAACATTCCCTATGACCCACGCCGCGACCTGGCGCCGGTCACGCTGCTGGCCGGCGTGCCGAATGTGCTGATCGTCCGCCCGGATTTTCCCGCGCGCAACGTCGCGGAGCTGGTGGCCGAAGCGCGCCGCCGCCCGGGGCAGCTCAGCTACGCCTCGACCGGCAGCGGCACCTCCTCCCACCTGTCGGGCGTGATGCTGGACCGCATGGCGGGGATCGAGACGATCCACGTGCCCTATCGCGGGGCGGTCGCGCTGAACGACCTGATGGGCGGGCGCGTGGACTTCATGTTCGCCACCATCCCCTCCGTCATCGAGCAGATCCGCGCGGGGCGCTTCCGTTCGCTCGCGGTCAGCAGCACGGAACGCTCGCGCTCGCTGCCGGATGTGCCGACGATGGTCGAGCTGGGCTTCCCAGAATTCGACGCCTCCTCCTGGTTCGGCATGGTGGCGCCTGCGCGCACGCCGCCCGAGATCGTCAACAAGATCGCCGAGGATGTGCACGCCGTGCTGCGCGACCCGCAGATCGAGCGGCAGATGGTCGAACAGGGCGCCGATCCGGTGGGGAACGGCCCGCAAGCCTTCGGCGCCTTCATCGCGCGCGAGGTGGATCGCTGGTCCGCCATCGTCCGCGCCGCCAACGCCACGCCCGACTGAGAGGGAGACGCACGATGCCCGAGAGCGCCGCGGACCGCTTCCGCATCCCGAGCCTGCGCGACCGCATGACGCCGGAGGAGTGGAAGGCGCGCGTGGATCTCGCCGCCTGCTACCGGCTGCTCGAGATCTACGGCATGGCCGATATGGGCGCGAACCATGTCTCGCTGGCCGTGCCGGGGGAGGAAGGCGCCTTCCTCATCAATTCCTATGGCATGCTGTATGAGGAGATCACGGCTTCCTCGCTGACGAAGATCGACATCGAGGGGAACGTGCTGATGCGGCCCGAATTTCCCGACGGGCTGAACTATGGCGTGAACCGCGCGGGCTTCGTGATCCATGGCGCGATCCACAAGGCGAAGCCCGACTACCAGTGCGTGATCCATACCCACACCTGGCCGGGCATGGCGGTGAGCAGTCTGGAATGCGGCCTGCTGCCGATGACGCAAACGGCGATGCGCTTCGCCAAGGTCGGCTACCACGACTATGAGGGCGTGGTGCTGGATGTGGAGATGCAGGAGAAGCTGGTGCGGGACCTGGCGGATTTCCCCGCCCTGGTGCTGCGCAATCACGGCCTGCTGACAGTCGGCCGCACCATCGGCGAAGCCTTCAACTGGATGCACAGGATGGAGCTGTCCTGCAAGGCGCAGCTGGCCGCGCAGGCCACCGGCCAGCGGCTGGTTCAGGTGCCGCCGCAGGTGGTCGAGGCGACCTGGAACAACTACCAGCCGAACACGCGCCGACCCTATGGCGTGCTGGAATGGCCGGCGCTGCTGCGCAAGCTGGACCGGCTCGATCCCAGCTATCGCGACTGACCCGACCGTGCGACCGACCGCGAGGGCCGCCTTCACCGCCTCGCGGCAGATCGCGATACGGGAAGACTGGCTCGCGCAGCGGGTGGAAGACATCCTGCTGCCCGATCTGCCGATCGTGGACCCGCATCATCATCTGTGGGACCGCGAGGGCGAGCGCTACCTGCTCGATGATCTACTGGCGGATACCGGCAGCGGCCACGACATCCGCGCCACTGTCTTCGTCCAGTGCGGCGCGATGTATCGCCCGGACGGGCCGGAGGAGCTGCGTACGCTCGGCGAGACGGAGTTCGTGAACGGCATCGCGGCGATGGCCGCGTCCGGCTGGTACGGGCCGACCCGCGCCTGCGCGGGGATTGTGGGCTTTGCCGATCTCACGCTCGGCGATCGGGTCGCGCAGGTGCTGGACGCGCAGATGGCCGCGGCGGGCGCGCGCTTCCGCGGCGTGCGCAACCGGACCGCCTGGCATCCCTCGCCAGAGGTGCGCTCCAACCTCATCACCCCGCCGCCGGGGCCGCTCGCGCATCCCGGCTTCATCGAGGGCGCGCGGCAATTGGCGGCGCGCGGCCTCGTGCTCGACATCTGGGCCTATCAGACGCAGCTGCCCGAGGTCGCCGCCATCGCGCGCGCCGTGCCGGAGCTGACGGTGGTGGTGAACCATTGCGGCGGCCCGCTCGGCGTCGGCTCCTATGCCGGGCGCCGCGCAGAAGGCGTCGCGGCGTGGCAGCGCGAGGTGCTGGCGCTGGCAGCCCTGCCGAACACAGTGATGAAGCTCGGCGGCCTCGCGATGGAGGTGGCCGGCCATGATTTTCACCTGCGTGACCAGCCGCCCGCATCGGCAGAACTCGAACAGGCATGGCGACCTGTCATCCACACTCTGATAGAGGCCTTCGGTGCCGAGCGCTGCATGTTCGAGAGCAACTTCCCCGTGGATAAGGGGATGTGTGGCTACGCCGTGCTCTGGAACGCCTTCAAGCGCCTCGCCAACGGAGCCAGTGAGGATGAGCGCGAGGCGCTGTTCTCCGGCACCGCGACGCGCATCTATCGGCTGGCGGCCGCGCCGGGCTGCGCGGCGCTCACCACCCGCAGGTAGAGCGCGCCCGCGCAGCCAGGCTGCTTCTCAGCCCAGGCCGCCGCAGTTCAGGCGCCGCAGCGTCGCATCCACCCAAGAGCCGTCATAGGTGCCGGCCTTGATGGCCTGCATCTGCTGCGCCTCGGCCGCGGCCTTCTTCACGGTCGCCTGGTAGACGATCTCCACCTCAGCGAAGGGAACCGAGACCAGGCCGTCATCGTCGCCGAGCACCAGGTCGCCGGGCTCGATCACCATGCCGTCGATCGCGACGGGCACGTTGATCTCGCCGGGACCGTCCTTGTAGGGGCCGCGATGGGTGACGCCGGCGGCGAACACCGGAAAACCCTGGGCGCGGATCGCGGCGACATCGCGGATGGACCCGTTGATGACGATGCCGCCCAGGCCACGCTTGACCATCTGCGCCAGCATCAGCTCGCCGATGATGGCGTTGGTGAGGTCGCCTCCGGCATCCACGACGATGATGTCACCCGGATCGGCGATGGCGATGGCCTTGTGGACCATCAGATTGTCGCCCGGCCGGGTCTTCACGGTGAAGGCCGGGCCGGCCAGCACGCCGCCCCCATGCATCGGGCGCAGACGCGGGCCGGCGGCGGTGATGCGCGACATCATGTCGCTGACATTCGCCGCGGGCAGGTCACGGAAACGCGCCACCGCGTCCGGGGCGACCTTGCGGGTGCGCGGGAGAATCCTGAAGCCGATCGTCATGGGAGTCCTTTGGTCAGCCTTGTGTCAGGCCAGCCGGCAGCCAGGAACCCGGCCGCCGGCCCTGGCCGGATAGGAGCGACGATACCGCGCCCGGCTCACGTCCGGAAATCGGGGTCCGTGCGGTCCAGATGGCGCAGCAGGCCCGGCCACTCCAGCAGGCCGTAGCGGCGCGAATTATTCTCGTACATGTCGCAGGATTTCCGCACCACCTCGTCGGACGGCATCTCCAGCTCGGTGTTGCAGGCCATCGCCTGCAGCTGCGCCTGGCAGGCGCGCTCCATGCCCCACATGGCGATGAAGGCTTCCGCCACGCTCTCGCCAATCGTGAGCAGGCCGTGGTTGCGCAGAATGCAGTAGTTGCGGCTGCCGATGCTCTGCGCCAGCAGGTCGCGTTCCGACGGGTCACGCTCCGGCCCGCGGAAATCGTGATAGGCGATGCGGCCATAGAAACGAGTCGCCGTCTGGGTCAGCGGCAGCATCCCGCATTTCAGCGCGCTGACCGCCATGCCGGCGATGGTGTGGGTGTGCATCACCGCCATCGCATCCGGCCGCGCGCGGTAGATCGCGCTGTGGATGGTGAAGCCCGCCGGATGCAGGCCATAGGGCGTCTCCGGCCGGTAGAGCACCGTGCCGTCGATCCCGACCTTCAGCAGCGAGGAGGCTGTGATCTCGCTGAACAGCATGCCGTTCGGGTTGATCAGGAACTGGTCCGTCGTGCCGGGCACCCGCGCAGTGATGTGGGTGTAGATCATGTCGGACATGCCGTAGCGGTCGCAGAGTCGGTAGCAGGCCGCGAGGTCCACACGGGCGGTCCACTCGGCCTCACTGACGAAGCCCTGGATCGGTGCGATGTCGAGCTTGGGAAAGGCGGTCACGTCTCTGCCCTCATTCCGGCCGGATATTGGCGCGCAGGATCAGCTCCTGCCATTTCTGCATCTCGCTCGAAAGCCGGGCGGCAAGCACCTCGGGCCCGTCGAGACGGATCAGGCCCGCGGCGGCGGCCATGCGGTCCTTCAGCTGCGCATCCTCGCGCAGCAGCGCGAGTTCTGCCACCAGCCGGTCGCGCAGTGCGGGCGGGAAGCCCTTCGGCACGAACATCGAGAAGAAGTTGGGCGCTGAATAACCCGGCACCCGTTCACCGATCGCGGGCACGTCCGGGATCTGCGGCAGGCGCTGTTCCGTCGTGACGCCGAGAAGGCGGCCACGCCCCTGCTGGGCATGCGGCAGGACCTCGATCGAGCTGCCGAAGACGAGGTCGATCTCGCCCGAATAGATCGCATTCACCGCCTGGCTGACGCCGCGATAGGGCACATGCATCAGGTCGATATTCGCCATGGAGGCAAACAGCGCCGCGGTCAGGTGGTTGGCCGAGCCGACACCGCCCGAGCCATAGGTCAGACGCCCCGGATTGGCTCGCGCTTGGGCCAGCAGGTCATCGAGCGAGCGTAGCGGCGAATCAGCGCGCACCAGCAGCCCGGCTGGCAAATCCACGATGATGCTGAGCGGATCGAGATCACGGATGGGGTTGAAGTTCAGCGCCGGCTGCAGCGCCGAGATGGTGGCGATGGAGGCCGAGATGAACAGCAGCGTCGCGCCATCCGGCGCCGCGCGCGCCACCTGCTGCGCGCCAAGCCCGCCCCCTGCCCCGCCGCGATTCTCCACCACGAAGGTCGTCCCCAGCCGCTGGCTCAGCCGATCGGCGACGATCCGGGCCGGCACGTCGAGCGGACCACCCGCGGCGAAGGGAATGATGATCCGCGCCTGCCGCACCGGCCATGGCGCATCCTGTGCCACCGCCGGCATCGCGAGACCCGCCATGCCAGCCACCATCAGCGTCCTGCGCCGCATTGCCGTTTCCCCCTCATGCTTTCGGGGGAGGTTACTGGGGGCGCGCCGCGCCGTCACGCCCCCGGGGCCTGCAAAGCCTGCCGCCACGCAAGGCGCGGCAGCGCGGCGGCAAAGCCCGTCAGTGCCTAGTCATTCGCCTGGCGCAGCGCGGCGCAGACGGCGTCCGTCACCTGCCGCGTCGTCGCCTTGCCGCCAAGGTCGGGCGTGTGCAGCGCGGGATCGGCGGTGACGCGCTCCACCGCGCGCATCAGCCGCGCCGCGGCCGGCTTCTCGCCCAGATGCTCGAGCATCATCACGGCCGTCCAGAAGGTCGCGACCGGGTTGGCGATGCCCTTGCCGGTGATGTCGAAGGCCGAGCCATGGATCGGCTCGAACATCGAAGGCGCGTCGCGCTCGGGGTTGATGTTCGCCGTCGGCGCGATGCCGAGCGACCCCGCCAGCGCCGCCGCCAGATCCGAGAGAATGTCGGCATGCAGGTTGGAGGCGACCACGGTATCGATCGTGCCGGGCCGCAGCACCATTCGCATGGTCATCGCATCCACCAGCATCTTATCCCAGGTGACATCGGGGAATTCCGCCGCGACCTCGGCGGCGATCTCGTCCCACATCACCATGGCGTGGCGCTGCGCGTTGGATTTGGTGACCACAGTCAGCAGCTTGCGCGGGCGGGACTGCGCCACCCGGAAGGCGTAGCGCATGATCCGCGCCACACCCGCGCGCGTCATGACGGAGACGTCGGTCGCCACTTCGATCGGCAAGCCCTTATGGGCGCGGCCGCCGACGCCGGAATACTCGCCCTCGGA
>JBIKSZ010000205.1:0-6749 GCA_044348345.1 Roseomonas sp.
CTGGCAGCCTTTGCCGAACGCCACGGCATCCCGGTGGCGGAGACGCAGGCGGGCAAGGGGAGCCTGGCCTGGGATCATCCACGCAATGCCGGCGCGATCGGCGTGACGGGCACGGCGGCGGCGAATGCGCTGGCGCAGCAGGCCGATCTGGTTCTGGCCGTCGGGACGCGGTTGCAGGATTTCACCACCGGCTCGCGCGCGCTGTTCGGCAAGGCGAAGCTCGTCGGGCTGAACATCCTGCCCTTCGACGCGCATAAGCACGGCGCGCAGCCCCTGGTCGCCGATGCGGCGCGCGGCCTTGTCGCGCTGTCCGCCGCGCTCGGCCGCTGGGCCGCCCCACGCCCCTGGCAGGAGAAGGCGATCACCGCGACCGCGCGGTGGCATCGGACCGTGGATCGCGCGACGACCGCGCCGAAGCGCCAATCCGCCAGCCTGCCGACCGACGCGCAGGTGCTGGGTGCCGTCAATCGCGCCATGCCGGCGCGCGGCATCGTGCTCTGCGCCGCCGGCGGTCTGCCGGGGGAGCTGCACAAGCTGTGGCGCGCGACGGATGCGGCCAGCTACCACCTGGAATACGGCTATTCCTGCATGGGCTACGAGATCGCCGGCGGCCTTGGCGCGAAGCTTGCCGCGCCGGATCGCGAGGTGGTGGTGCTGGTCGGCGATGGCAGCTACCTGATGATGAACAGCGAGATCGCGACCTCCGTCGCGCTTGGCGCGAAACTGACGATCGTGGTGCTGGATAACCGCGGCTTCGGCTGCATCAACCGCCTGCAGCGCGGCACGGGCGGAGAAGCCTTTCGCAACCTGCTGCCCGACGAAGCCCCGCATGTGGATTTTGCCGCGCACGCGACCGCGCTGGGCGCGGAAGCGCGCAAGCTAGAGTCCGTCGCTGATCTGGAAGCCGCGCTGCCCGCGGCCTTCGCAGCGAAGCGCACGCAGGTGCTGGTGATCGACACCGACCCGCAGTCCGGCACGGCCGAAGGCGGCGCCTGGTGGGAGGTGCCGGTCACCGCCGCCCCCGCGACGCCCGCGCAGAAGGCCGCACGCCGCGACTATGAGACGAACCGCGCCCGCCAGGCCGCAGGAGCATAAGCACAGCATGACCATGGCCGTCCGCCTCGGGATCAACCCGCTCACCTGGACCAATGACGACATGCCGGAACTCGGCGCGGAAACGCCGCTCGAGACCTGCCTGGCCGAAGGGAAGCTGGCGGGCTTCGCGGGCTTCGAACTGGGCAACAAGTTTCCGCGCCAGGCGGAGCAGCTGAAGCCGATCCTGGCACGGCATGGCCTCGACCTCGTCTCGGGCTGGTACGGCTCCCGCCTGCTCGAGCGCGAGGTGGATGCGGAGATGGCGGAAGCCGAGCCGCATATCGCGCTGCTGACGGCGCTGGGCTGCACGGTGATGGTCCATGCCGAAGTGTCCCGCGCCATCCATGGCGAACGCACGACGCCGTTGTCGCGCCGGCCGGTGCTGTCGGAGGCTGATTGGGCGCTGCTGCTGCCGCGCATGGCGGAGTTCGGCCGGCGCCTGAAGGCGCGCGGCCTGCATCTGGCCTATCACCATCATATGGGCACGGTGATCGAATCAGAGGCCGATGTGGACCGGCTGATGGCCGGTACGGGCCCGGAGGTCGGGCTGCTGCTGGATACCGGGCATCTGACATTCGCCGGCGGCGATCCGGTGCGGGCCGCGCAGCGCCACGCTGCGCGCGTGGTGCATGTGCATTGCAAGGACATTCGCGCGGGCGTGATGGCAGACGTCAAGCGGCGCGACCTGCCCTTCCTGGCGGCCGTGCTGGAGGGCGTCTTCACCGTGCCGGGCGATGGCTGCGTGGACTATGCCGCCGTGCTGCCGCCGCTCGCGGCCGCGGGCTATGCCGGCTGGCTGGTGGTGGAGGCGGAGCAGGATCCGGCAAAGGCGCATCCGCTGACCTTCGCCCGCATGGGGCATGACAATCTGGCCCGCTTCGCCGCCGCCGCCTTCGCCTGACGGGACGGCAGATCGATCCGTCAACCTTGACGGACAGCCTTCGCCAGCACCGCATCGAGCAGCGTGTCGAGGTCCTTGGTCGCCAGGATCTCGGCTGACAGTTCGGCGCCGCGATCCGCGGCCCAGTCCTGGCGGCGCGCGGTGGCAGGGCTCTGCATCGGCTCGAGGCCGGCTTCGGAGACAGTGCGCGCCACCTCTCGCACTTCCTCAGCGCGGCGGCGGCCATGGATCAGCGCGCGGCTCATCATGTAGCGCGCGAGCTCGGCCCAGTCCTTGTGCGGCAGCGTGTCGGCAAGGCTGGCGAGCACCTGCTTCTCCACGCCGTAGCGGCGCGCGGTCAGCATGCATTCGGTGACCGTCGCCTCCATGCCCTTGATCATGATGGAGCGGCACATCTTGACCGAGGAAGCGCCGCCCACCGCGTCCGAGAAGAGCTCCACCTTCATGCCCAGCGCACCGGCGACCGGCAGGAAAGCCGCGGCGTGCGGCCCGCCGATCAGCGTAGGCGAGCGGATGCCGTGCGGCGGGACGGAGGTCATCACCGCGGCTTCCACATAGCGCCCGCCGGCGGCGGTCACCGCCTCCGACGCCTCGCGCTTCGTGCCCGGGGAGACCGAGTTCACATCCACCACGAAGGGCGCAAGCGTGAGCCCGTCGGCCAAGGATTGCGCGGCGCTGAGGGCAGAGCCGGCGGTGACGCAGCAGAATACCACCTCGGCGTTGCGTGCGGCATCCGGTGCGGAGGCTGCGCGCGCAACGCTGCTCGCTGCGAGGTTGCGCGATGCCTTGCTGGCGGCATCGCCGAAGGCCGGGTCGAAGGCGGCGACGACATCATGCCCCGCAGCCCGCAGGTCGCGTGCCAGGATGCTGCCGACCTCGCCGAAGCCGATGAAGGCGATGCGCATGCCTCAATCGCTCCAGTAGAGACGGGTGGGGTTGTCCACCAGGATGCGGTGACGCAGCGCCTCATCCTCGATTGCCTCGGCCAGCAAATCCACCAGCTCGCCGTCATTGGGCATGTCGCCGGCGATGTTCGGATGCGGCCAATCGGTGCCCCAGAGCAGCCTATCCGGCACCTGCGCGGCCAGCGCGCGGATGAAGGGCAGCGCGTCCCGAAACGGCGCGCCGGTGGAGCTGATGCGCTCCGCGCCGCAGATCTTCACCCAGGCGAGTGGGTTCTTCATCAGCTCCTGCAACTGCCGGAAGGCGGGCTGCTCCACGCCATCCTTCGCGCGCACGCGGCCCATATGGTCCAGGATGAAGGGGATGCGGATCGCGGAGATCACGGGCGCGAGCGGCACCACATCCTGCGCATCCAGATGCAGCACGACATGCCAGCCGAGCGGTTCCACCTGCGCCAGCACGCGCTGGAAGACGGCCATGTCCGGCATGCCGCCCAGATGCTTCACGAAGTTGAAGCGCACGCCGCGGATGCCCCCGGCATGCAGCCGCGCGAGTTCCGCATCGGTGACACCGGGGTCCACCACGGCAACGCCGCGCATCGTGCCGTTGGATCGCGCGATGCCATCCAGCGTCACCGTCATGTCGCTGCCATGGCAAGAGGCATGCACGATGACGGCGCGCGAAAGGCCGAGGATGCGGTGCAGCCGAACGAGGTTCTCGTAGCCATTGTCGGGCGGCGTGTAGGAACGGTCCGGCGCATAGGGGAAGACGTCGCCGGGGCCGAAGATGTGGCAATGCGTGTCGCAGGCGCCCGGCGGCGGGCGGTAGCGCGGCGTCTTCGTGTCCGGGTCCGGGCCCTTGCAGGTGGGGATCTGGCGTGTCGTGTTCATCTCAGCCCTGCCGCTCGATGCCGGCCTTCTCGATCACCTCCGCCCAACGCGCGGTATCGGCGGCCATCAGCTGGCCCATCGCCTCTGGCGTGCCACCGCGGGGCTCGACGCCGACCTGGGTCAGTGCCTCCCGCAGTTCGGCCGTGCCGAGCGCCTCGTTCACCGCGCGGTTGATCGCGGCGATCGCCTCGGGCGGGGAGCCGGCGCGCGCGACCAGCGCATTCCAGGAGGCGACGTCGTAATCCGCCACACCCTGTTCCAGCAGCGTCGGCACATTGGGCAGGCTTTGCGCGCGCGTGGCGGAGGTGACGGCGAGGACGCGGATCGCACCGGACTGGATCTGGCCGAAGACCGGGCCGGTGATCTCGAAGGCAGCGTCCACATCGCCGCGCAGCATTGCTGTGACGAGCTGCGGTGTGGCGGGAAACACCACCGTCTCGGCCCGCGTCGCGGTGCGGATCTTGAACAGCTCCGCCGAGAGGTTCTGCGTGCTGCCGACGCTGATGGAGCCGATATTCATCCGTCCCGGATTGGCGCGCATCCGCGCCAGCAGGTCCGGGATGTCGCGGATCGGCGAATTCGGCGCGACCAAGACCGCGATCGGGAAGGCGCCCATCGTCACCACCGGCGCGAAGTCGCGCAGCGGGTCGAAGGGCAGGCTGCGGAACAGGCTGCGGCTGATGGCCGTGCCGTTGGAGGCGACCAGCAGCGTGTGGCCATCGGCCGGGGCCGCCATCAGCTGCTGCCCGGCGACGATGCCGCCCGCGCCTGGGCGGTTGTCGATCACCACCGGCTGGCCGAGCAGCGGCGAAATCCGCTGGCCGACGGCGCGGGCAGTGAGGTCCGCGACGCCGCCCGCAGCGAAGGGCACGATCATCCGCAGCGGGCGCTGCAGCGCCTGCGCGCGGACGCTGATCGTGGGCAGGGCGAGCGTGGCGGCCAGAACCGTGCGGCGTGTGAGGGAACGCATGGCGGTGTTTCCTTCCGGCTCAGTCGGCACGGACATTGGCGATGCGGATCAGCTCGCCCCAGCGGGCGCGCTCGGCGACGATCAGCTCGCGGAACTGCTCGGGCGTGCCGGGCGACGGATCGGCGCCTTCCGATTCCAGCCGCGGGCGCAGCCGGTCGCCACGCAGGATGCGCGTGCTTTCGGCATTGAGGCGATCCACGATGGCGCGCGGCGTACCGGCCGGCGCGACCAGCCCGTACCATTGCGTCGCGTCGAAGCCCGGCACGCCCTGTTCGGCGATGGTCGGGATGTCGGGCGCGCTGCTCATCCGCTGCAGCGAGGAGACGCCGAGCGCGCGCAACTGCCCCGCGCGCACCGGCGGCAGGGCGGGCGGGCCGCCGGTCATGGTCAGGTCGATCGTGCCGGCGATCAGGTCGGTCATCATCGGGCCGGTGCCGCGATAGGGCACGTGCTCCATCTCGATCCCGGTGGCCTGGCTGAAGGCGACGGCGGCGATATGCGCCGCCGAGCCGTTGCCGCCGGAGCCATAGGTCAGGCCGCGCGGCTGGCGCTTCGCCAGGGCGATGAATTCCTGCACGTTGCGGGCCGCAATCTTGCGCGGGTTCACGACCAGGATGTTCGGCACGCTTGCCACTAGCAGGATCGGCTGGAAGGAGGTGACGGTGTCGAAGGACAGGTTGCGATAGAGCGAGGGGTTCACGGCCAGTGTGCCGATATGCCCCATCATGATCGTGTGCCCGTCCGGCGCGGCGCGCGCGACCAGCTCGGACCCCATGGTGCCGCCTGCGCCGCCGCGGTTCTCGACGACGAAAGGCTGGCCGAGCGCCTCCTGCAATTCGGCGGATAGCGCGCGGGCGAGGATGTCCGTCGTGCCGCCGGGAGTGAAGGGCACGATCACGCGCACCGGCCGGTCCGGCCAAGCGGCCTGAGCGCGGGCGATGCGCGGCATGGCGAGCACAGCGATGCCCGTCAGCGCCAATTGCCTCCGTCGCAGCATGATCGTTTTCCTCCCGTGCGGTTTGTTGCGGCTTGGCCTCAGGCCAGGCCGGGTGGCGTTCCGTGCCAGATCTCGTCGAGCGTGAGGCTACACGCCGTCAGCCCCTGCGCCGCCGCGAACCGCGCGGCGAGGCTGAGGGCGGGCGCGAGTGCCGCGCGCGGCGTCACGCTGGCGCCGGCACGCGCGAGCAGCGCCAGCAGCCGCGCCAGATCGCCAGCGCGGTCGCGGGCGACATCGGCGCGCGCGACCAGCAAATGGTTCACCGGCACGAAGCCGTGCGCGGCCTCGAAGGCGACGCCGGCCGCCTGCGGGTCGGGGAAGACGGTGTGGAAGGCGGCATCCGCCGGCGTGTCGTTGCCGAAGATCGCGGCATCCAGCTCGCCCGCCTTCAGCATCCCTTCCAGCGTCGCGCCCTCAGCTGCGCGCTGCACGAAGGGCGGGTCGCGATAGGTTGCGACATGCGCGCCTTCGAAGGTGATCCAGCGCATCGCATCCGCAGGCAGGCCGAATTTCTCGGCCAGCGTGCCGCGCAGCCACATCCCCGTGGTCTGCGAATAGGCGCGCACGCCAATGCGCGCGCCACGCAGATCGGCGGGCGAGCGGATCGGGCCATCGGCGCGGCAGAGAAGTGCCGCTTCCTGGAAGCGCGCGGCCAGCACGCAGGGCAGCAGCACCATTGGCGCGCCGGCTTCCCGCGCCATCAGGAAGGTGGCGATCGCCATTTCGCTGACCGGATAGCGGCCTTCGCGCACCATCGGTGCGAAGGCGCGGCTGATCACCGGGATCGCGGGCAGGTCGAGCGGCAGCGCGGGGTCGGCGACGCTGCCGTCGAACAGCGCCTCCGTCCGTTTCGTGCGGCCGATGGTGACCGTGAGGCTCACGCGCCGACCTCGGCGAAGAAGCGCTCGACGATCGCGTTGAAGCGCGCGGCGTGTTCGAAATGGCCGGAATGGCCGGCTTCCGGGATCGGGGCGCAGCGCGCGCCGGGAATGG
>JBIKSZ010000206.1:0-6734 GCA_044348345.1 Roseomonas sp.
GAGAGCGTGATCGGCACGCCCGGCAATTCCTCTGCCAGGATCGCGCCGGCGCGGCGTTCATGCGCGGGGTCCAGGTAGCTGTGCAGGAGGCAGACGGCCACCGCCTCCACCCCCTGCGCCTTCAGGCTGCGCGCGGCCTCGCGCACTTCCTGCTCCGCCAGCGGCAGCAGCACGTCGCCCGCCGCGTTCAGCCGTTCCTGCACTGCGATGCGGCGCTGGCGCGGCACCAGCGGCTCGGGCTTTTCCAGGAACAGGTCGTAAAGATCGTAGCGCATCTCCCGCCCCAGCTCGAGGCTGTCGCGGAAGCCTTGCGTGGTGATTAGGCCGATGCGCGCGCCCTTGCGCTCGATCACGGTGTTGGTCACCAGCGTGGTGCCATGCACGACCTGCCTGACCGCGCCGATCTGCTCGCCCGCTTCCTCTAGCAGGCGCGCGATACCATCCAGGATGGCGCGGCCGGGATCGTCGGGCGTGGTCAGGCGCTTGCCGGTCAGCACGCGGCCGCGCGCGCCATCCACCAGAACGAGATCGGTGAAGGTTCCGCCGACATCAACGCCGATGCGCAGGGGCTGCATGGTCATTCCTTCGCCCCGTAGTCGCGGCGCGCGCCCTCGGGCGTGACGTAGCCGGCCTCGATGTCGCGGCGGAGCGCCGCGGGGTCGCGTTCGCGCGGATCGCCCACGCCGCCGCCGCCGCCATAGTGCATCGTCAGCCGGGCGCCGGGCGGCAGGGTGGTGCGACCCTTGGGATGCGGCGTCGTGCCATCCTGCAGCGCGACCTTCGCCGGCGCGCCGGCGCGGCCCCCCGCCAGCCCGCCAGCGGGATGCTTCATGCGGTCGGAGATGAGGGCCAGCCGCACGGGGTCATCCGTGGTGACCTCCACCTCCACTTCCTGGCCGAGGCCGCCGCGCCAGCGCCCGGCGCCGCCGCTATCCGCCAGCAGGTCCTTCCGCCACACCACGACCGGCGCGCTGCCCTCGAAGGCCTCGACGGACCCGAAGCCGGAATTGGTCGGGAAGGCGGTCGCGTTCAGCCCGTCGCGGCCGAGCGCGCCCCCCATGCCGCCGCTGCCGAACATGACCTGCGAGAAGCGCTCTCCGCGCGTGGTGCGCCCGGTCCAGACCGGGCGAGGGGAGGGGGAGGAGCTGTCGGCCAGCACCTTCTCCGGCACCACCTGCGCGAGGCAGCCATAGATCGCGCCCGACAGGAACAGGCCGGTCAGGTGGCGTGCATTGACCGCGGCCGGGAAGCGCGGGTTGAGGATCGAGCCTTCCGGCGCCGTCACCGTCACCGCGCGATAGCTGCCTTCGTTGCGCGGCGTTGCAGGATCGAGTGCGCATTTCAGCGGATAGACTGAATAGGCGTAGGTATAGTTCATCACGCTGTTCAGCCCGCGCGCGATCTGTGGCGAGGTGCCGGTGTAGTCCACGCTCAGCGTGTCGCCCGCGATGGTGACGGTGCAGGCAATGGTGGTCTCCTGGTCCTCATAGCCATCGGCCTTGATGACGTGGTGCCAACTGCCATCGGGCAGGGCGGCGATAGCCTTGCGCATCGCCGCATCCGCCCGCGCCTGCAGCTCGGCCGAAAGGTCGGTCAGGTCGTCGAGGCCGGTATCCTCCAGGAATTCCACCAGCCGGCGCGCGCAGACGGCCTGGGCCGCGATCTGCGCGTAGATGTCGCCCATCACCTGGTCGGCGACGCGCACATTGGCCCTGATGAAGCGCGCCACCTCGCGATTCTCGCGCCCCTCGACGAGGAACTTCGTCGGCAGGATGCGCAGACCTTCCTCATGCACTTCCGTGCAATCGGCCGACCACAGCACGCCACCGATATCGGGCATGTGGGAGGTGGCGCCGGCGAAGGCGACCAGCCGGCCGCGATGGAACACCGGCGAGACGGTGGTGATGTCGAGCAGGTGGCCAGTGGCCATCCAGGGATCGTTGGTGATCAGCACATCGCCCGGCCGCAGATCCTCGACCGGGATCTCGGCCAGGATGTGGTTCAGGGTGCGCGGCAGGAGGCCGACGAAGCTCGGGATGCCAATGGAGTTCTCGGCCAGGCTCGCGCCCTTCGCATCCATCAGCACGCAGGCGAAGTCGTTCGATTCGCGGACGATGGTGGAGAAGGAGGTGCGCAGCAGCGCGGCCGCCGCCTCGTCGGCGATCGAGATCAGCCGGCTCCAGAGGATCTGCAGGGTGACAGGGTCAAAGCGCGTCATGCCGCATGCTTGCAGACCTCTGGCGGGGTGGGGAGTGGCGTCGTAGGGTGCCCAGCCATGAGTTCACCTCAAGGTACGGCCGCCCTGCCGCTTTCCGCCCTGCGGGCCTTCGACGCCGCGGCGCGGCACCTGAACATGGCCCGCGCGGCGGCCGAGTTGGGCGTCACGCAGGGCGCGGTCAGCCGCCAGATCGGCGCGCTGGAGGATCGTCTGCGGGAGACGCTGTTCCTGCGCGGCCCGCGCGGCCTGAAGCTGACGGAGGCGGGCGACCTGCTGGCGGATTACGTCCGACGTGGCCTCGAGCAGCTGGAGACGGGGATGCTGCGGATCGATCAGCCCCGGTCCCGCGCCACGCTGGTGGTGAATGCCGCGCGGACCTTCGCCATGCGGGTGCTGGCGCCGCGGATCAGCGACTTCGTCCGTGCCCATCCCTGGATCGAGCTGCGCCTCGATACGCATCGCTATTTCGCGCAGCTGCATGGCGCGGATGTGGATGTCGCGATCCGCACCGGCACCGGGGACTGGCCCGGCCATGTCGTCCGCCCGCTGACGGCGGAGGAGATGTTCCCCGTCTGCGCCCCTGCCCTATGGGCGGGCCCGGCGCGCGACCTGCCGCCCGCCGCCTTCCTGGCCCGCAACACCCTGCTGCATTACGCCGAGCGCCCGCACTGGGCCGCCTGGGTGGCGCAGGCCGGGCTCGACCCGGCCCTGGCCCAGCCCGGCCCCCGCTTCGGCGAGACGGCGCTGGCGCTGGCCGCGGCCGAGGCCGGGCAGGGCATCGCCATTGCCTGGGGCGTGCTGGTCGCCGATGCGCTGGCCGAGGGGCGGCTGGTGCGGCCCTTTGCGCCGGCGCTCTCGGATGGCACCGGCTATCACCTGGTGATGACGGAAGGCGCGGCCCGCCGGCCGGCCGTGCAGGCCTTCGCCGCGTGGCTCGCGGCCTGCCTTGGCGCCAAGCCGAGTTGACCTCCGCGCAAGCCCGTTATTCCATCTCCTCCTGCGGGAGGGTGGGCGCATGGCTTGGCAAATGGGGCGGCGCGCGGCGCTGGGGG
This sequence comes from Roseomonas sp., assembly GCA_044348345.1. GTDB lineage: Bacteria > Pseudomonadota > Alphaproteobacteria > Acetobacterales > Acetobacteraceae > Falsiroseomonas. Next base: position 3,271 of record JBIKSZ010000206.1, read on the forward strand.
CGGGCTTGGCGCTGGCGACGGGGGCTGCACGGGCTCAGGGCGAGTGGCCGCAGCGGCCGGTTCGCCTGGTGGTGCCCTTTGCGCCCGGCGGCACCACCGATGTGATGGCGCGCCTGCTGGCCGAAGGCATCGCCGCGCGGCTTGGCCAGCCGATGGTGGTGGAGAACCGCGCCGGCGCCGGGGCGACCATCGGCGCCACGCTGGTGGCCAGGGCAGCGCCGGATGGCCACACGCTGCTGATGTCCAACAGCACCTCGCATGGCGTCTCACCCGCGCTCTATCCGAGCATCGCCTACGATCCGATGGCGGACTTCACCCATATCGCGCTGGTCGCCAACAGCCCATCGGTACTGGTGGTCAACCCTTCGCATCCCGCGCGCACGCTCGACGCCTTCATCGCCGAGGCGCGGCGGGAGGGGGAGCTGCGCTTCGCGGTCGCGGGCCTTGGCACCTCCTCGCATCTCGCGGGCGTGCGGCTTGGGCTGACGCTCGGCGTGCCGGTTACGGCCGTGCCCTATCGTGGTGCGGGGCCGGCGATGACGGATGTGATCGCCGGCGTGCTGCCCGCGATGATGGACAGCTTGCCCTCGGCCGCGCCGCATATCCGCAGCCAGTCCGTGCGGGCGCTGGGAATCACCGCAGCGGACCGATCCCCGGCCTTGCCCGATGTCCCGACGATGCGCGCAGCCGGGGTGGATCTGGTCAGCGCCGCATGGTTCGGCCTGTCGGGGCCGCGCGGTCTGCCGGCGCCCATCGTGGAACGGCTGGCCGCGGCCATCGAGCAGGCGCTGCGCGAGCCGCGCATGGTGGCTCGCTTCCTGGACCTGCTCGGCGCGCCACCGCCGGAGAGCACGCCGGCGCGCTTCAGTGCCTTCGTGGCCTCGGAACTCGCCGGCTTCGCGCCGCTGGTGCGCGCGGCGAACCTGCAGCCCGGCTGAGAGGATGCGCCTGCGTCGCAGGCCCGACCCAGGGACGCGCCATTCGGACTGAACGAATGGCTGTCATGTGCGGCACGGCACGCCGACAGCTCTGCCCGGGGCCCCGGCTCCAGCCGCCCTCGGCTGTCAGATGCTGCCGCCATCCACCTGCAGGATCTGGCCGGTCACCCAGCCCGCATAGGGGCTGGCGAAGAACAGCACCGCATTGGCGATGTCCTCGACCGAGCCAAGGCGGCGCATCGCTAGGCGTTCGATCATCGCCTTCTGGCCGGCTTCGCCATAGCTCTCGAACTGCTTGATGGACGATGGGTTGGAGAGGACGAAGCCGGGCGCCACCGAATTCACCGTCACGCCGAAGGGGCCGAATTCCCGCGCCAACTGGCGCGTCAGCCCGACCAGCCCGTGCTTGGCCGAGCAATAGGCCTGGATGCCGGTCAGCGATGCCTTCAGCCCGGCGCCAGAGGCGATGGTGACGATCCTGCCCGCCTTCGCCCGCTTCATGCCCGGCGCGCAGGCCCGGGCGAGGGCGAAGGCGGCGTGCAGGTTCACGTCGAAGATCGCGTGCCAGTCGTCGTCCGGCACCTCCTCGATCGGGCGCGCCACCTGGCCACGCACGCCACCGGCGTTGGAGACAAGGACCCCGACCGGGCCGCCCGTCGTGTCCTCGATGCGCTTGATCCAGCACGCAGCCGCGCCCTTCGCCGTCAGGTCGAAGGCGGCGGTGGTGATGCTGCCGGCCGCGCTGGCCGTCTCGGTCAGGGCGGCCTCCGACAGGTCGCAGGCGAAGACGCGGGCGCCGAGCGCTGCGAAGCCGCGCGCGATCGCTTGGCCGAAGCCGTGCCCCGCGCCGGTGACCGCAACCGTGACGTCATCGTAGCGGATCTGCATGGGTGTTCCCTCAGGCCTGGGTGAAGGCGGCGCGCGTCACGCCCGTCAGGGCTCGTAGCAGGGCGACCCAGGCGGCGAAGCCTTCGGCGATCGCGCTCTCCCGCCAATTCTCGTTGGGGGCGTGGAAATCCTCATCCGCCGTCGCGAAGGAGAACATGACGGTGTCGAGCCCCGCGACGTTGCGTGCGATATCGGCCAGCGGCAGCGTCGCGCCCATGCGCACCCGCAGTGGCCGGTGGCCGGTGGTGATCTCCAGCGCCGTCTCGGCCGCCAGCAGCAGCGGATGGCGCGGCGGCAGGGCATAGGCGAAGGTGCCTTCCCGCGTCGCGGCGACCGTCAGCTCCACGCCCGCGGGGCAATGCGCGCGAAGATGCGCAGCGACGGCATCCGCCGTGCGCGCCGGATCCTGGCCAGGCACGAGCCGCATGGAGAGCTTGGCGTGTGCCGTGGCGGGGATCACGGTCTTGCCGCCCGCGCCGGTATAGCCGCCCCACATCCCGTTCACATCGAGCGTCGGCCGCAACCAGAGACGTTCCAGGAAGGCCGCCGGGCCAAGGCCGCTCGGCGCGATGCCGATCGCGGCGTCATGCGCGGGGACGTCGTAGGGAATGCGGGCGAGGTCCGCGCGGTCGGCCTCCGTCGGCTGTGGTGCGCCGGCCCAGAAACCGGCGACGGCGACCTGCCCTTCGGCATCGTGCAATGTGGCGAGCAGCCTCGCCATGGCGTGCAGCGCATTCGGCGCGACGCCGCCAAAGCGGCCGGAATGAAGGTCCTTCGCCGCCGTGCGCAGCGTGAGTTCCATCGCGGTGTTGCCGCGCGTGCCAACCGTCATGGTCGGCAGGTCGGCGCGCCAGCGCGCACCATCGGCGGACAGCACGGCATCGGCCCGCAGCCTGTCTGCATGTTGCTTGAGGATCGCGCCGAGGGTTGCCGATCCGCATTCCTCCTCGCCTTCCAGCAGCAGTGTGACATTGACCGGCAATTTGCCCTCGGCCGCGAGGAAGGCCCCGAGCGTCTCCACAGCCAGCAGGAACGGCCCCTTATCATCCGACACGCCGCGGCCGTGCAGGCGGCCATTGCGCGCTGTCAGCACGAAGGGGGGCGAGGCCCAGTCGGCCACCGGATCGGGCGGCTGCACATCGTAATGGCCATAGACGAGCAGCGTCGGGGCCTCTGGCCCCGCGCCATGCCAATGCGCGGTGACGGCGGGGTGGCCGCCGGCCGCGATCTCCCGCGCATCCTGGAAGCCGAGTGCGGCGAGCCGCGCCAGCAGCCAGCGGCGCGCCGCCGCCATGCCGTCCGAATAGGCCGGGTCGGTGGAGACAGACGGGCAGGCCACCAGTTCCGCCAGCCGTCCGACAAACCCGGCGCGATCGGCCAGCAGCCGGTCGAGCACCGGGTCGCTCATGCGAGCGCGTCCATCAGCGCGGCGAAGGTCGCGGGCGATTGCTCGCGCCGCCCTTCCTCGATGTCGGCGATCAGGCGGCCCACCGTGCTCAGCGCCGGTGTCGGAATGCCGAGCTCGGCCGCCAGCCGCGGCACGATGCCGAGCTGCGCGCCCGATTCCGTCTTGCGCTTGCGCACCGCCAGGTCGCGCCAGATGCCCGAATGGGTCTTGGCACTCTGCGAGGTGAAGTC
>JBIKSZ010000035.1:0-21515 GCA_044348345.1 Roseomonas sp.
GCAGCGCTGTCAGGTCGCCATGGTCCACCCGCGCGCGCGCTGCCGCGGCGACCACGGGCTTGGCGCGGAGGGCCACGCCCAAGCCGGCGGCCTTGATCATGTCGAGGTCATTCGCCCCGTCGCCGACCGCGACCGCGGCCTCGAGCGGCAGCGCGTTCTCGGTGGCCAGTCGGGTGAGGGTGGTCAGCTTGGCGTGGCGGTCGAAGATCGGCTCCGCCACGCCGCCCGTCAGCTTGCCATCCGCGATCAGCAGCGTGTTCGAGACATGGTGGTGGAAGCCGAGCGTCTCCGCGACGCGGCCGGTGAAGAAGGTGAAGCCGCCCGAGGCCAGGCAGCACACGGCGCCATGCGCGCGCATCGTGCCGACCAGCTCCGCCGCGCCCGGCATCATCCGCGTCTCCGCCCAGGTCGCTTCCAGCGCGGAGACCGAAAGCCCCTCCAGCATGCCGACGCGCGCGATCAGGGCCTGGCGGAAATCGAGCTCCCCGTTCATGGAGCGCCGCGTGATCTCGGCGATCTTCTCCTTGAGGCCCGCAAAGGCGGCGATCTCGTCCAGCGTCTCGGTCGTGACGATGGTGCTGTCCATGTCGGCGATCAGCAGTCGCTTGCGGCGGCCTTCGACGGCGGTGGCGATGGCATCCACCGGCGCCTCGGCGAGTGCCGCGCGCGCGGCGGCCACCGCCTGTTCGGCGGCACCCGTGAAGGGGATATCGGCGGCCTCGTGCTCCGCCAGCCAATCGGGCGTGCCGGGGGCGGCGCCGAGCGCATCGAGCGCGGCGCGCACGCGGGCGACGAGGGCAGCATCGAGCGCGCCTTCCGGCGCGACCAGGGTGAGGATGTGCGACATGGCGCGCGCCCTGTGCCACCATGCGTGACATGGCGCAATCGCCCGACCTCCTCCCGCCCGCGATCCTGGTCGCGGGGCCGACCGCGTCTGGCAAGTCCGCGCTGGCGCTGGCGCTGGCCGAGCGGCTCGGCGGCGTGGTCATCAATGCGGATTCCATGCAGGTCTATCGGGAGCTGCGGATCGTCACCGCGCGGCCGGACGATGCCGACCTCGCCCGCGCGCCGCATGCGCTCTATGGCGTGCGGCCGGCGGCGGAGGCCGGCACCGTCGCCTGGTGGCGGCAGGCGGCGCTGGCCGAGATGCAGGCGGCGCGGGCGGCGGGGCGCGTGCCGATCCTCTGCGGCGGGACGGGGATGTACTTTGCCGCCCTCACCGAAGGGCTGGCCGCGATCCCGCCCGTCCCCGCCCCGGCGCGGGAGGAGGCGCGGCGCTTGCTGGCAGCTGAGGGGGCGGCGGCGCTGCATGCGCGGCTGGCCGCGCTCGACCCCGAAACCGCATCCCGGCTGCGGCCCTCCGACAGCCAACGCATCGCGCGCGCCTATGAGGTGGTGACCGGCACGGGGCAGGGGCTGAGTGCCTGGCTGGCGGCCGGCGGCACCGGCCCGGCGCCGTGGCGCTTCGCGGCGATCCGCCTCGACCCACCGCGAGAGGCGCTGCGGGCGGCGATCGCGGCGCGCTGGCAGGCGATGCTGGCCGAAGGCGCGGTGGAGGAGGTGCGGGCGTTGGGCGCGCTCGGGCTCGATCCGGCGCTGCCGGCGATGCGTGCGCATGGGGTGCCGGAGTTGCTGTCGCATCTGGCCGGGCGGATGACGCTGGAGGCGGCCTCGGCGCGGGCGGTGCTGGTCACGGGGCAATATACCAAGCGTCAGGCGACCTGGTTTCGGCATCATGCGCTGGCAATGAGCGGAAACGAACAGGTATTACTTTCTCGATGGGGAGAATCCGCGCAATTTTTGGAAAGTTTGTTAGAATATTGCGCAGCTTTTGTTGAAACTTCGCGTTGACGCGCTGCGGCATTGGGTCTAGGGGTGCGCCCCCCGCCGAGGATGGGCCTCGATCGGGTGTATGTGCGCAACGAAATTGCGCCAAGGAAAGTGCCGAAGACGATGTCCCCCGCCGCCCAGCACGCCGACACCGCCGCCCTGACCATGTCGGGCGCCGAGGTCGTTCTCCGCGCGCTGAAGGATCAGGGCGTAGAGGTCATCTTCGGCTATCCGGGCGGCGCGGTATTGCCGATCTACGACGCGCTGTTCCAGCAGAACGCCATCCGCCACATCCTGGTGCGGCATGAGCAGGCCGCGGTGCATGCGGCGGAAGGCTATGCGCGCTCGACCGGCAAGGTGGGCGTGGTGCTGGTCACCTCGGGCCCCGGTGCGACGAATGCGGTGACGGGCCTGGTGGATGCGCTGATGGACAGCATCCCGGTGATCTGCCTGACGGGCCAGGTGCCGACGCATCTGATCGGCAACGACGCCTTCCAGGAAGCCGACACCACCGGCATCACGCGGCCGGCGACCAAGCACAATTACCTGGTGAAGAAGTCCGCCGACCTGGCGCGGGTGATGCACGAGGCCTTCCATGTCGCCCGCAGCGGCCGCCCCGGCCCGGTGGTGATCGACCTGCCGAAGGACATCCTGATCAACAAGGCGCCGTATCAGGACGCGCCGCCGGCTGACCAGCCGCACCGTTCCTACCGCCCGCAGACCGCGCCCGACATGGCGCAGGTGCGCAAGGCCGTCGCGCTGCTGAAGGCGGCGAAGCGCCCGATCGTCTATGCCGGCGGCGGCGTGATCAATGCCGGGCCCGAGGCGTCGCGGCTGCTCACCGAATTCGTGCACATGACGCGCTTCCCCTGCACGAACACGCTGATGGGGCTCGGCGCGTTTCCGGCGACCGACCCGCTGTTTCTCGGCATGCTGGGGATGCACGGCACCTACGAGGCGAACCTCGCCATGCATGGCTGCGATGTCATGCTGAATATCGGTGCGCGCTTCGATGACCGGGTGACGGGCAAGCTCAGCCATTTCTCGCCGGATTCGAAGAAGATCCACTGCGACATCGACCCGTCCTCGATCAACAAGAACGTCAAGGTGGACGTGCCGATCGTGGGCGATGCGGCGAAAATCCTCGCCGCGCTGATCCAGGCCTGGAAGGAAGACCCGGCGCCGGTGGACCGCGAGGCGGTGGCCGGCTGGTGGCGCCAGATCGACACCTGGCGCGGCAAGGATTGCCTGCGCTACGTCCAGTCCGGCTCCATCATCAAGCCGCAGCATGCGGTGAAGCGGCTTTATGAGATCACGCGCGAGCTGGGGAAGGAGACCTTCATCACGACGGAGGTCGGCCAGCACCAGATGTGGGCCGCGCAGTATTTCGGCTTCGACAAGCCGAACCGCTGGATGACCTCGGGTGGGCTCGGCACCATGGGCTACGGCCTGCCGGCGGCGATGGGCGTGCAGATTGCGCATCCGGATGCGCTGGTGATCGACATCGCCGGCGAAGCGTCCATCCTGATGAACATCCAGGAGATGGGGACGCTTGCGCAGTACCGCCTGCCGGTGAAGGTCTTCATCCTGAACAACGAATATATGGGCATGGTGCGCCAGTGGCAGGAACTGCTGCATGGCGGGCGCTATTCCGAAAGCTACAGCTCCGCGCTGCCCGATTTCGTGAAGCTCGCGGAGAGCTTCCACGCGGTCGGGATGCGCGCGACCTCGGCCGACGACCTCGACCGCGTGATCCGGGAGATGATCGCGATCGACAAGCCGGTGATCGCCGATATCTGCGTGGACCAGAAGGAAAACTGCTTCCCGATGATCCCCTCGGGGGCTGCGCATAACGAGATGATCCTGGGCCCCGGGCAGGAGGGCGGCGTCGCCGGCGTGACGGATGAGGGCAAGGTCCTCGTCTGAACGCCTGCTGACGCCCTCGCGGCGGGCCGCCTCGCGCGGCCTGCCCTGTCCCACGCCATCCCCGGAACCGCCACGATGCCCGATTTCAACGACCCGAACCTGCGCGCCGCGACGATCGCGGTGCTGGTCGAGAACGAGGCCGGCGTGCTCGCGCGCGTCATCGGCCTGTTCTCCGGCCGCGGCTACAACATCGAAAGCCTGACCGTCGCCCCGGTGGATGAGGAGCGGCGCCTGTCGCGCATCACCGTCGTCACCACAGGGACGGAGATGGTGATCGACCAGATCAAGGCGCAGCTCGATCGCCTGGTGCCGGTCCACACCGTCTCCGACCTGACGCTGGAAGGCCCGCACCTGACGCGGGAGCTGGCGCTGATCAAGGTGGTCGGCAAGGGCGAGGCGCGCGTCGAGGCGCTGCGGCTGGCCGATGCCTTCCGCGCCCGCGTGGTGGACGCGACGACCGAGAGCTTCATCTTCGAGATGACCGGCAACGCCGACAAGATCGACGCCTTCTGCGCGCTGATGCGGCCCATTGGGCTGGCGGAAGTGTCGCGCACCGGTGCGGTGGCGATGGCGCGGGGACCGGCCGGGCTCCGGGCATGATCTTGCCTGCCACCACGCCGCTCCGTTAGGTGAGCGGCGCGACGGATACGAATTTGCAGAGATGGACGTGGGCGCGGGCCGCTTCGGACCGCCAAGCCAACGGCCAATAACCGCGCGAGAGGAGATACCATGCGCGTTTACTATGACCGCGATGCGGATGTGAACCTGATCAAGGCCAAGAAGGTCGCGGTCATCGGCTTCGGCAGCCAGGGCCATGCCCATGCGCAGAATATGCGTGATTCCGGCGTGACCGATGTCGTCATCGGGCTTCGCCAGGGCCCGTCCTGGAAGAAGGCCGAGGCCGCAGGTTTCAAGGTGATGTCGCCGGCCGATGCGGCGAAGTGGGCCGACGTCACCATGGTGCTGACGCCGGACGAGCTGCAGGGCGACCTGTACCGCGACCACCTGCACGCGAACCTGAAGCCGGGTTCGGCCATCGCCTTCGCGCATGGCCTGAATGTGCACTTCAACCTGATCGAGCCGCGCGCCGACATCGACGTGTTCATGATCGCGCCGAAGGGCCCGGGCCACACGGTCCGCGGCGAATACCAGAAGGGCGGCGGCGTGCCGTGCCTGGTGGCCGTGCACCAGAACCCCTCGGGCAATGCGCTTGAGATCGCGCTGTCCTACGCCTCGGCGGTGGGTGGCGGTCGTTCGGGCATCATCGAGACGACCTTCCAGGAAGAATGCGAGACCGACCTGTTCGGCGAGCAGGTCGTGCTCTGCGGCGGCCTTGTCGAGCTGATCAAGGCGGGCTTCGAGACGCTGGTGGAAGCCGGCTACGCGCCGGAGATGGCGTATTTCGAGTGCCTGCACGAGGTGAAGCTGATCGTGGACCTGATCTACGAGGGCGGCATCGCGAACATGAACTACTCGATCTCCAACACCGCCGAATACGGCGAGTACGTCACCGGCCCGCGCATCATCACCGCCGAGACCAAGGCCGAGATGAAGCGCGTTCTGGAGGACATCCAGTCGGGCAAGTTCGCCCGCGACTGGATGCTGGAGAACAAGGTGAACCAGGCGTCCTTCAAGGCCACGCGCCGCCGCCTGGCCGAGCACCCGATCGAGGAAGTGGGCGAGAAGCTCCGCAGCATGATGCCCTGGATCAGCAAGGGCGCGCTGGTGGATAAGAGCCGGAACTGATCGGCGCCCTTCGGGGTGACGTGGCGGGGGCGGTGGCGCAAGCTGCCGCCCTTCGTCGTTTCAGGGGACGCGTCCGCATGAAGACCATCGCCTGCCTGCACACCTCGGCCGGGAACATCGCCGTCTTCGACGCGGCCTGCCCGCCGGGCGCGGCGCTGACCCACACGCTGCGCGCGGACCTTCTGCAGGATGCCGAGGAAGCGGGCGGGCTGACGGGCGCCATCGCGCAGCGCACCGCGGCCGCGCTGCAGGCGTTGGCGACGCCGAGCGTGGATGCTGTGCTGCTCACCTGTTCCACAGTCGGCCCGGGTGCTGCGCTGGTGCGCGCCGCGATCCCGGTGCTGCGCGTGGATGCCGCACTCGCCGAGACGGCGACAAAGGGCGGTGGCCGGGTGGTGGTTCTCTGCGCTGTCGAGACGACGGTGGGGCCAACTCGGGACATCTTCGCGGAAGCCGCCGCGCGACATAGCGCGAGCCTCGACGTCCGCCTCGTGCCTGGCGCCTGGGCCGCCTATCGCGCCGGTGATCCGGCCCGCTACCACGCCATCATCGCCGCGGCATCCGACGCCGCCTTCGCCGAAGGCGCGGCGCAGGTCGCGCTCGCCCAGGCCAGCATGAGCGGCGCGGTTGCTCTGGCGAAGGGCCGCAAGCCGCTGGCGAGCCCGCCCGTCGGCCTGGCCGCCGCGCTCGCCGCCGCGGGTTGAGCACAGGCCACGGCGCCCCACATCGCGCGCATGGAACGGAGCGCGCCATGCTGCATCGCCTGCTCGCCGCCGGATCGGCCCTGCTGCTTGGCGCCTGCACGGTGGTCGGCGTGAGGTCCGGCACGGAGGAGCCCGCCTTCGAGAACCTGGGCCAGGAGGCGGGGCTCGAGATCCGCCGCTATGGCACGCGTCTGGCCGCGGAGACGACGGTCGATGCCGATGAGATGGGCGCGCGCAGCCAGGGCTTCTCGCGGCTGGCGGGCTATATTTTCGGGGGCAATGCGGGGGCCGCGCGCATTGCGATGACGGCGCCGGTCGCGCAGCAGGCGCAGGGCGCGCGCATCGCCATGACCGCACCGGTCGCGCAGGCCGTGACGGGCGAGGGCCACGTCATCCGCTTCTTCCTGCCCGCGGCGCTGCGCGACCCGCCCGTGCCGAACGATGCGCGCGTGCGCATCGTGGAGGTTCCGGGTGAGACGGTGGCGGTGCTCCGCTTCGCCGGCGGCACCGATCCCGCCAGCGTCGCCGCGGCGCGCGCGCAGCTGCTGGCGGCCTTGCCCCGCACCGGCTGGGTCGGAGCCGGGGAGCCGGTGACCTGGTTCTACGACCCGCCCTGGACCATCCCGGCGCTACGCCGGAACGAGATCGCCATCCCCGTCGCGCCGCGCGGTTGACCCGGGCCGCGTGGCTCGGTCACAAAAGCCGCATGACCGACACGCCCCGCTTCCCCGATGACGGCTCCGGCTATCCGCGCGACCTGCGCGGCTATGGCGCGACCCCGCCTGACCCGAAATGGCCGGGGGGCCGGAAACTCGCGCTGTCCTTCGTGCTGAATTACGAGGAGGGCGGCGAGAACACGGTGCTCAACGGCGACAAGGGCAGCGAGCTGTATCTGCACGAGGTCCCGGGCGGCTCACCGGTGATCGGGGAGCGCAACCGCAGCGTCGAGAGTCAGTTCGACTACGGCGCGCGCGCCGGCGTGTGGCGCATCATGCGGCTGTTCGCGCAGCAACGCTTCAGCTTCACCGTCTATGGCGTCGGCCGCGCGCTGGAGTTGAATCCGGATGTCGTGCGCGCCTTCGCCGAAGCCGGGCATGAGGTCGCGAGCCACGCCTGGCGCTGGTTCGACTACCACGGCATGAGCGAGGCCGAGGAAGTGGCCGACATCGCGCGCTGCGTCGAGGTGATCGAGAAGCTGACGGGCTCCCGCCCCGTCGGCTGGTACACCGGCCGCTTCAGCCCGCGCACGCGGCGCCTGGTCGCGCGGCATGGCGGGTTCCTCTATGACAGCGACAGCTACGATGATGACCTGCCGCACTACACGATGGTGGAGGGCAAGCCGCAGCTCATCATCCCCTACACCCTCGACAACAACGACATGAAGTTCGCCGTGCCCCCCGGCTTCGGCGACCCGGATGGCTTCGAGCGGCACCTCCGCGACGCCTTCGACCTGCTGCTGGAAGAAGGGCGCGCAGGGTCACCGAAGATGATGTCGGTCGGGCTGCATTGCCGGCTTGTGGGCCGCCCCGGGCGCGCGCGCGCGCTGCAGCGGTTCCTGGCGCATGTCGCGCAGCACCGCGACGAGGTCTGGGTCTGCACCCGCGCCGACATCGCGCGGCACTGGTGGAAGGAACACCCGCCGCGCTGAGCGTACTGGCCGCGCTCAGCGCGCGGCGAGGATTTCCGGGTTCACCATCATCGAGGGGTCCGGGCGGCCGTCCAGCGCATCCAGGATGTTCTGGATCGTGGTGCAGGCCATGCGTTCGATGCCCTCGGCGGTGCTCGCCGCGGTGTGCGGGCTGATGACGACATTGGGCAGCGCCATCAGCGGGTTCGCCGCGGTGGAGGGCTCGACCTCCAGCACGTCGAGGCCGGCGCCGGCGAGCCGCCCGCTTTGCAGCGCAGCCACCAGCGCGCTTTCCTTCACCACCGGGCCGCGCGCGGTGTTCACCAGCAGCGCGCCGGGCTTCAGCGCGGCGAAGGCGGCTTCGTCCATCAGGTGGCGCGTGTCCGGGCGGAGCGGGCAGTGCAGCGTGACGACATCGGCCTTGGCCAGCGCGGCGTGCAGGTCGCGGGCGGGCGTGAAGCCATCGGCGGCGATGCGCTGCGGCGAATAGAACGGGTCCAGCACCATCACCTTCATGTGGAAGGCGGCCAGGTAGCGCGCGACGCGCACGCCGATGCGGCCATAGCCGACCACCAGCGCCGTGCGGCCGGCGAGGTCCACCATGGACATGCCCGGCGGCACCCAGCCGCCGGCCTTGACGTGGCGGTCCACATCCACCGCCTGCCGCGCGATGGTCAGCAGCAGCATCATGGCGTGCTCGGCCACCGACAGGTCGTTGGAGCCATTGGCCACCATCACCGGGATGCGGCGGGCGGTGCAGGCGGCGATGTCCACCGTGTCGAAGCCGACCCCCATGCGGGACACCACCTTGAGGTCGCGCGCGATCTCGAGCGCCGGGCGGTCCATCAGCTGGGTCCACGCCAGCACCGCATGGGCGCCGGGCAGGTGCGCGTGCCATTCGGCCATCGGGGGGTAGAGGAGCTCCACCACCTCGACATCCGATCGGGCGGCGAGCAGGGCCATGGCGGCGGGGGGGATGTCCCGGCCGAGGACGATTCGGTGCTTCATGACCGCATGCTTGCACCAGCCGGCCCGTCCGGCTAGCTTCCTACCGTCATGCCGCGCAGCGCGCCCCGCACCGAGCCTCTTGCCGCCCCCAAGGCTGGCCTGCTCGCGCGCGCCCTGCTGCTTCTTCGACTTAGCCGCCCCTGGGCGTGACGCCCGGCTGACGCCGGCTTCGCTCAGGGGGACCCTGGGGCCTTGCTGCCCCGCGCACGGCTGACCCTTTCGCAGGACACGCATCCATGGCCATCCAGCATCCGTCCTTCGGGACGCTCGACCCCGACCGCGTCATCATCTTCGACACCACGCTGCGCGACGGCGAACAATCGCCGGGCTTCTCCATGAACCTCGAGGAGAAGCTGCGCATGGCCGAAGCCCTGTGGGAGCTCGGCGTCGATGTGATGGAAGCCGGCTTCCCCATCGCCTCGGTCGGCGACTTCGAAAGCGTGCAGGCGATCGCGCAGAAATTCGCCAAGGACGGGCCGGTGGTCTGCGGCCTGGCGCGCACCGCGCCGGGCGACATCGCGCGCGCGGCGGAAGCCATCAAGCCGGCGGCGCGCGGGCGCATCCACACCTTCGTCTCCACTTCTCCGCTGCATATGCGCGTGAAGCTGCGGATGGAGCCGGAGCAGGTGCTGGCGCTGGTCACCTCCTCCGTCACCGCCGCGCGCAATGCGACGAATGACGTCGAATGGTCGGCCGAGGATGGCACGCGCACCGAGCACGACTTCCTCTGCCGCTGCGTCGAGGCCGCGATCAAGGCGGGTGCGACGACGATCAACATCCCCGACACCGTGGGCTATGCGGTGCCGGAGGACATCACGACCATCTTCACCATGCTGCGCGAGCGCGTGCCGGGTGCGGACCGCGTGATCTTCTCGGCGCACAACCACAACGACCTGGGGCTCGCGGTCGCGAACACCATCGCTGCGATCCGCGCGGGCGTGCGGCAGCTGGAATGCACCATCAACGGCATTGGCGAGCGCGCGGGCAATGCGAGCCTGGAAGAGATCGTGATGGCGCTGCGCACGCGCCACGATGCGGTGCCGGTGAAGAACAATGTGAAGACGCCGAACATCCTGCGCACCTCGCGGCTGCTGGCGACCATCACGGGCTTCGATGTGCAGCCGAACAAGGCGATCGTCGGGCGCAATGCCTTTGCGCATGAAAGCGGCATCCACCAGGACGGGATGCTGAAGGACAGCTCCACCTACGAGATCATGACGCCCGAGAGCGTGGGGTGGACGAAGTCGTCCCTCGTGCTCGGCAAGCATTCGGGGCGCGCGGCGTTCAAGGACAAGCTGAAGACGCTGGGCTATGAGCTCGGCGACAACGCGCTGAACGACGCCTTCAAGCGCTTCAAGGACCTCGCTGACCGCAAGAAGGTCGTCTACGACGAGGATGTCGCCGCGCTGGTGGATGACGAGGTCGTGCGCGCCAATGACCGCATCAAGCTGGTGGGTCTGTCGGTTTCGACCGGCATGCACACGCGGCCCATCGCCTCCATCGCGCTTGAGGTGGATGGCGAGACGAAGGAAGGGGTCGCGGGCGGCGATGGCGGGGTGGATGCGACCTTCGCCGCGCTGCGCCAGGCCTTCCCGCATGAGGTGAATCTGAAGCTCTACGCCGTGCAGTCGGTCACGGGTGGCACGGATGCGCAGGCGCGCGTCACCGTGCGGCTGGAGGAGCAGGGCAAGCTGGTGGATGGGCAGGGGGCGGATACCGACACGATCGTCGCCTCCGCGCGCGCCTATGTGCACGCGCTGAACAAGCTGCTGGTCAAGCGCGCCCGCACCGCGCCGGAAGGGCTTGCGATTCCGGCTGAGTGATACTGCCCGGCCGGCGTCAGGATTGGCGCCGGCCGCGATCGCGCTCGATCAGGCGGAGCAATTCCGCCGGCACCTTCTCTCGCGTCACGCTGTCGTAGAGAAGGTGCAGGCTGAGGTGCAGCCAGAGGTCGAAGGCGCCGGCCGCCTCCGCCACGCGTTCGGCATCGCGTGACGGATCGGCCTCCCGCTCCATGCCCGCGGGCTGGCCGGTCAAGGCCGGTCAGGCGATGGCGGCGGCCCTGTCGTGGCGCGCCGCCTTCGCCTCCTGCCGGTCGCGCGCAGGCTCCGCCACGCGGGTGCCGGCGCGCTCCTCGCCCATCAGCCAGGATTGCAACTGACGCCGCGCGCGGAAGACGCGGCTTTTCGCCGTGCCCACCGCGCAGCCCGTCGTGCCGGCGACCTCCTCATACGACATGCCCTGCAGCACCACCATGAACAGCGCCTCCCGCTGATCCACCGGCAGGCGGTTCACGGCGCGGCCCAGTTCCTTCAGCACCAGCCGGTCTTCATGCGTGGCGCTGACGGCGAAGAGGCTGGCGGGCAGATCCTCGATGTCGGTGGTGTCGCGCTGCTTGCGGAGCGTGGAGATGAAGCGGTTGCGCAGGATGCGATGCATCCAGGCGGCGAAATTGGTGCCAGGCGTGAAACTGTCCTGCGCGGCCAGCGCATTGGCGACCGCATCCTGGACCAGGTCTTCCGCCGCCGCGCGGTTGCGCGCCAGCGCCAGCGCCTGCACGCGCAGCCGTGGCAGCAGGGTGATGAGCTGGCCGTGAAATTCACTGTGCATCTATACCGCGCTCCGTCCTCTGCCCTGTTCTATGAACGGGGCGGCGGGCGGGTTGCGTCGCAGATGCGTCAGCGGATCACGGCTGCGGGAGATCGGGGGCGAAGCGTTGCGCGAGGCGCTGACGCGCGCGTGAAACGCGGGCCTTCATCGTGCCGACAGGCACGCCGCAGACTGTAGCTGCCTGTTCGTGCGAGAGGCCTTGCGCGCCCACCAGCACGAGCGCTTCCCTGAGGCCAGGCGGCAGCGCGGCGATGGCGCGCGCGAGGTCGCGCAGGCGCGCCGCGCTTTCCTGTCCGCCGGAGCGTCCTTCCTCGGTCCGCTGCACATGCGCGAGATAGGCCTGTTCCCGCCGGCGTCGGCGCCAGCCTTCGCGGAAGGCATTGCGCAGCACCGTCAGCGACCAGGGGCGCAGCGCCGTGCGCAGGTCGCCGGCATGGTCGGGATCCGCGACGAAGCTGGCGGCGCCGCGCAGCATGCGCAGCACCGCATCCTGCACCAGGTCGTCCGCTTCCGCTCGCGCAGCGGTGAGCAGCCGCGCCGCGGCGCGCAGTTCCGGCAACAACTGCGCGATGGTGGCGCGCAGCGCCTCGTCCGTGATTTGTCGGTCCACGCCCCACTGCATATCAACGCTTGGGGCTCAGGGCATCGCACGCACGGCGTACGGGAGATGACAAGGCGATGAGCGGGGGGGCGATGAACGGAGACGATCGCGCGGCGCTGCTGGCTGCGCTGCCCTATGCGCGGCGCTTCGCGCGCGCGCTGGCCGGCACGCAGCTGGCGGGCGATGCCATGGTGGCGGATGCGCTGCGCGAAGGCGTGATCGCGCGGCCCGGACCGAGCGGCATGCGGCTTGGCCTGCTGGCGGCTGTCGCGCGCGGCGCCGCCGCGGCGCCGGCGCTCCCTGCCGGGCCGCTGACGCAGCAGGAACGCATGCTGCTGCTGCTGACGGCGCTGGAGGAACTCGAGATCGAGACGGCCGCGCTGGTCCTCGGCCTGGCTGTGCGTGAGGCGGAGGCGATGCTGCATCGCGCGCGAGAGCGTCTGCGCGTGGCAAGTGCCGCGCGTGTGCTGATCATCGAGGATGAGCCGATCATCGCGATGGATTTGCAACTGCTGGTCGAGAGTGCGGGCCATCATGTGGTCGGCGTCGCCGGGAGCGAGGCGGAGGCGGTGGCGATCGCCGAGCGGGAGCGGCCGGGGCTGGTGCTGGCCGATGTGAATCTCGGCGCGGGCGGCAATGGCGCGGCGGCGGTCGAGCGGATCCTGGCGCGACATGCGATGCCGGTGATCTTCGTGACCGCCTACCCCGAGCGCCTGCTGACGGGCCTGAGCGTCGAGCCTGCCTTCGTCATCGCCAAGCCCTTCGACCCGACGACCCTGGCGGTGGCGACCTTCCAGGCGGTGACGAGCGGGCCGCTGGCCTGACCCGGCGGGCGGGCGAGGCCGATGAGGGCCAGGCGGTGAGGGGGGGCGGCCCGGATCAGGTGCCCCTTCCTGCCCTCCGGCCCGGTCAGGGGGCGCGCGGGGCTTGAGCCAGGGCCGCCGGACGGCTAAGGGTCCGGGCTCGCGCCACCCCGCGACGCCGTGAGCCGAGGGTGCCCGGCAGGCCGCCCGGCCGCTCGCGGCGCCGTGGCCCCGTCCACCGCCCGAAGGGTCCACCCTGCATGTTCGCTCGCCTGTTCGGCTTCCTCTCGGCCGACATGGCCATCGACCTCGGCACCGCGAACACCCTGGTCTACGTCAAGGGCCGGGGAATCGTGCTGAACGAGCCCTCGGTGGTCGCCATCTCCGACAACCGGGGCAAGAAGCAGGTCCTGGCGGTGGGGGAGGAGGCGAAGCTGATGCTGGGCCGCACCCCCGGCTCCATCGCCGCCATCCGCCCGCTGCGGGACGGCGTCATCGCCGACTTCGAAGCGGCGGAGGAGATGATCAAGCACTTCATCCGCAAGGTGAACAATCGCCGCAGCTTTGCCTCCCCCATGGTGGTGGTCTGCGTGCCGTCCGGCTCCACCGCCGTCGAGCGCCGCGCCATCCAGGAAAGCGCCGAGAGCGCCGGCGCGCGCAAGGTGCTGCTGATCGAGGAGCCGATGGCGGCCGCGATCGGGGCGGGCCTGCCGGTGACGGAGCCGTCGGGGTCCATGATCGTGGATATCGGCGGCGGCACCACGGAGGTCGCCGTCATCTCGCTGGGTGGCATCGTCTATGCGCGCAGCGTGCGCGTCGGCGGGGACAAGCTGGACGAGGCCATCATTTCCTACATCCGGCGCAACCATAACCTGCTGATCGGCGAGAGCACGGCCGAGCGGATCAAGATGGACATCGGCGCCGCCGCCCCGCCCGAGGCCGGGGAGGAAGGCCCGCTCTCCGAGGTGCGCGGCCGCGACCTGATGAACGGCGTCCCGCGCGAGGTGGTCGTCAGCCAGCGGCAGATCGCCGAAAGCCTGGCCGAGCCGATCAGCCAGATCGTGGATGCGGTGAAGGTCGCGCTGGAGAACACGCCGCCCGAACTCGCGGCCGACATCGTCTATAAGGGCATCGTGCTGACCGGTGGCGGCGCGCTGCTGCAGCGGCTGGATGCGGTGCTGCGGGAGGCGACGGGCCTGCCGGTGGTGGTGGCGGAGGATGCGCTGTCCTGCGTGGCGCTCGGCACCGGCCGGGCGCTTGAGGAAATGAAGCGCCTTCGCCACGTCCTGACCTCGATGTATTAGGAAGGGGACAGGGCAGGCAGCCCTGACAGGGGGCATCGCTCGTGTTCCGGCTGAGCATCCCGCTTCGCCAGGCACTGTCGCGGCTGACGCTGCCGGTCCTGATCGCGGCTGCCTTCGGGACGATGCTACTGGGCAAGGCCGATGCGCTGATCGCCGAACGCGCGCGCATCCTGCTGGCGGACCTGCTCTCCCCCTTCTACGCCGCCTTCGCCGAGCCCGCGCGCGCCGTCCGCAATCTGGTGGCGGAAGTGCCGGAGCTCGTCACGCTGCGCGAAGAAAATGCGCGCCTGCGGGATGAGAATGAGCGGCTGCGCCGCTGGCAGGCGGCGGCGCTCGCGCTCGAGGCGGAGAATGTGCTGCTGCGTCGGCAGCTGGCCTTCGTGCCGGATGCGGCGCCATCCTATGTCACGGTGCGCGTGGTGGCCGATGCGGGGGGCGTCTATGCGCGGTCCGTGCTGGTTGCGGTGCCGCCCTGGATGGAATTGCGGCGCGGGCAGATCGCACTCGATGAACGCGGCTTCGCCGGGCGCATCACGGAGGTCGGCAGCCGTTCCGCGCGCATCCTGCTGGCAACCGACATGAACAGCCGCATCCCGGTGACGCTGGAAGGCAGCCGGGCGCGGGCGATGATGGTCGGCACCAATGGCCCGCGGCCCCGGCTGCAGCACTGGACCGAAGGCACCCGGCCGGCTGAGGGCGAGCGGGTGGTGACGAGCGCCGAGGGCATCGCCTTCCCGCCCGGCCTGCCGATCGGCGTTGTGCGCTACAGCCCGGCGGGGACGGCGGAGGTCGAGCTGTTCGCCCGGCTGGACCGGCTGGATCTGGTGCGGATCTTCGACTTCAACCCGGGCGGGATCCTGCCACCCGAGGCGGTGGCGCGACCCGAGCCGAGGCCGCGGCGATGAGGCCCGGCCCGTCGCAGCTGGGCCGCAAGGAGCCCTCGCCCGGGCTGGTGCGGCGGCTGGAGGCGGCGTCGCGGGCGGTGCTGCCGGGTCTCGGCGCGGCGCTGCTGATGGTGATGGCCGCGGGCCCGACCGGCCTGCCGGGGCTGGTGGTCGCGGTGGTGTTGCCGCAGGTCGTGTTCTGGTCGGTGTTCCGGCCAGGCGCGATGTCGCCGCCGGTGGTGTTCCTGCTGGGGCTGCTGCTGGATCTTCTGAGCCTGGCGCCGCTGGGCAGCGGGGTGCTGACGCTGCTGGTGGTGCATGGGCTGGCGCTGGCCTGGCGGCGCTTCCTGGCGCGGCGGAGTTTCCTCTTCGTCTGGTTCGCTTTTGCGGGTTTCGCGGCGGGGGCGGCGGTGCTGGGCTATGCGCTGACGGCGTTGCTATCGTTCGACCTACCGCCGCTGCAGCCGGCTTTGCACCAGGCCGTGCTGGCGGTGCTGCTCTATCCCCTCTTCGCCTGGCTGCTCGGCCGCTTGCACACGATGATGTTGCGCGCGGAGGAGGCCGGATGAGCGCGCGGCCCTTGCCTCACAAGATCAGAGCTGGCGGCCAAATCGGAGCTGGCGGCGCGCGCAGCGCGCCGAGCGCGCGAATGCGCGCCGCGCACAACCTGTCCGTCCGGCCTGGTGCGGCAGTGGCCTGCGCGCAAGCCAAGCCGCCGGAGGCGGCGCCGGCGCTTGAGGCCACAAAAAATCTCGCGCCGGCGTTTGAGGCAAAAGAAATATGAGCCGGCGGCAAAGGGAAGAGGAGCGGGTCCGTTCCATCTTTGGCCGGCGCGCCCTGCTGCTCGGGGCGGGGCAGATGGGGCTGCTCGGCTACCTCGCGCATCGGCTGCACACGCTGCAGGTGGATGAGGGAGAGCGCTACGCGACGCTCGCGGAGGAAAACCGGCTCTCGGCGCGGCTCATCGCGCCGCCGCGCGGGCGCGTGCTGGACCGGCACGGCCAGGTGGTGGCGGGCAACCGGCTGAACTGGCGCGCGCTGCTGGTGGCCGAGCAGGCGCATGACGTCTCCGCGACACTCGAGACACTGTCGAAGATCGTGCCGCTGACCGAAAGCGAGCGCGCGCGCATCGAGCGCGAGGTACGCCGCCGCCGGCGCTTCGTGCCGGTGATCGTGCGCGAATTCCTGACCTGGGAGGAGATGGCGCGTATCGAGCTGAACGCCCCCGATCTGCCGGGGATCAGCGTCGAGCTCGGCACCACGCGGATGTATCCGGAAGGCGAGCACTTGGCCCATGTCGTCGGCTATGTCGCGCCGCCGTCGGAGCGCGACATGGATGGCGACCCGCTGTTGGAACTGCCCGGCATCCGCGTCGGCCGCTCCGGCATCGAGCGGCACCACGACCAGGCGCTGCGCGGCCGCGCGGGGGCGGTGCAGCTGGAGGTGAATGCCGTCGGGCGTGTCATCCGCGAGCTCGACCGGCGGGAGGGCCTGGAGGGCGAGGATGTGCAGCTCTCGATCGATGCGGGGCTGCAGCGGGCGATCCGCGATCGGATCGAGGAAGGCACCTCCGTCGTCGTGATGGATGCGCGGAACGGCGAGGTGCTGGCGATGGCCAGCCAGCCGGGCTTCGACCCCAACATCTTCAATTCCGGCGTCTCTGCCGCGCAATGGCGGCAATGGACGGCGAACCGCGCGACGCCGCTGATCAACAAGGCGACCAACGGGCTCTACGCGCCGGGCTCCACCTTCAAGATGGTGGTGATGCTGGCCGCGCTGGAAGCGCGGGTGGTGACGCCGGGCGAGCGCATCCATTGCCCTGGCCATTACGATCTGGGCGATACGCGCTTCCATTGCTGGCACCGGCCGGGCCATGCCGGGGTGGATATGCGCCAGGCGCTGAAGGTCTCCTGCGACGTCTATTTCTACGAGGTCGCGCGGCGGCTTGGCATGGATCGGATCGCGGCGATGTCGCGGCGCCTCGGGCTTGGCGTGCCGCTCGAGATCGAGCTGCCGGGGACGCGGCCGGGGCTGGTGCCGACGCGCGAATGGCGCCAGGCGCAGGGGCGGCCCTGGGCGCTGGGCGATACGGTGGTGCATGGCATCGGCCAGGGCTTCTACCAGCTGACGCCGCTGGCGCTGGCCACCATGACGGCGCGGCTGGCGACGGGCCGCGCGGTGCAGCCGCATCTGACGCGCGCGATCGGCGGGCGGCCGGTGCGCGGGACGCGGGTGGAGGATTGGCCGAGCCTCGGCATCCCGGAGGCGCATCTGCGCCTGGTGCGGGAGGCGATGTGGGCCGTGGTGAACGAGGAAGGCGGCACGGCGCGCACCTCCCGCCTGCCGATGGCAGTCGGCGCGCAGATGGCGGGCAAAACCGGCACGACGCAGGTCCGCCGCGTTTCGCGCGAGCAGCGGGAGCGGGGGTTCCGGGTGGACCAGCTGCCCCGCGAATGGCGCCCGCATGCGCTGTTCGTGGCCTATGCGCCCTATGAGAACCCGGTCTTTGCCGTCTCGGTGGTGGTGGAGCACGGCACGAGCGGATCTGGCGCTGCGGCGCCGCTGGCGCGGGATGTGCTGGTGGAGACCTTCCAGCGGCTACGCCCCGGTCCGGGCGGGTTGGGGCCGCGCGTGGCGGAGGGGCCCCAGGGGCTGGTTGATGGGCGGGTGACGCAGCGATGAAGTTCGAGCGGCGCCTCATTCTGCGGGAACGCGGGCCGGACATCTTCGAGAAGTTCTGGCGCATACCGTGGCTCTATGTGCTGCTGCTCTGCGCGGTGGCGGCGGTGGGGTATGTCGCGCTCTATTCGGCCGGCGGCGGGGCGGCGGAGCCCTATGCCGGGCGGCACGCCATCCGCTTTGGCTTCGGGCTGGTGATCATGCTGTGCATCGCGATGGTGGATATCCGCCTGATCGCGAAGCTCGCCTGGGTTGGCTATGCACTTGGTGTCGGGCTGCTGGTGCTGGTCGCGCTGCATGGGGAGGTGGGGAAGGGCGCGCAGCGCTGGATCGACCTTGGCTTCGTGCAGCTGCAGCCTTCGGAGCTGATGAAGATCCTGCTGGTGGTGGCGCTGGCTGCCTGGTTCCATCGCGCGAGCTGGGAGCGGATCGGCAACCCGCTGTTCCTGATCCCGCCGGCGGTGGCGATCGCGATTCCGGCGGCGCTGATCTTCAAGCAGCCGAACCTTGGCAATGCACTGATCACGCTGATGGTCGGGGGCGCGGTCTTCTTCGCGGCCGGGGTGCGGTGGTGGAAATTCGCGGTGGCGATCGCGGGCGTCGGGGTGGCCGCGCCGATCGTCTATGAGAATCTGCGGGATTATCAGCGGGCCCGCATCATGACGTTCCTCGACCCCGAGAGCGATCCGTTGGGGGCGGGGTACAACATCATCCAGTCGAAGATCGCGCTGGGCTCGGGCGGGTTCTGGGGGAAGGGGTTCCTGCAGGGCACGCAGGGGCATCTGAACTTCCTGCCGGAGAAGCAGACGGACTTCATCTTCACCATGTGGGGGGAGGAGTTCGGGCTGGTGGGCGGGTTGGTGGTGCTGGGCCTGCTGGCCTGTGTGATCGCCTTCGGCTTCCTCGTTGCGCTGCGCTCTCGGCATCAGTTCGGGCGGCTTCTGGCGGTGGGGCTGGCGACGAATTATTTCATGTACGTCTTCGTCAACATCGCGATGGTGACGGGCAGCATCCCGGTGGGGGGCGTGCCGCTGCCGCTGATCAGCCATGGCGGGTCGGCGATGCTGACGACGATGGTTGGCTTCGGGCTGCTGATGTCGGCGCATGTGCACCGCGATGCCGATATGGGCGGGGGCGAGTGGGACGGGTGAGGGGAGCTCTGCGCCCAAGGTGGGTCTGGCCCGCGAAGGTGGGCTGGACAAACCCGGCGGAGGGTCCTAATTGCGCGCTCCGGATGGGCGCATAGCTCAGTTGGTAGAGCAGCTGACTCTTAATCAGCGGGTCCTAGGTTCGAGCCCTAGTGCGCCCACCATCCTTTTCAAAGACTTAGACGGCGCATAGGTTCGGTTCGGGTCTATCGATGGATCTCGCGGACCCCTAGCGGACCCGCTTGGCGCGCTTGCTCGCCTATCGCCCCAGGTCCGTAAACCGCGCGCCGCACGGGTCACTAAAGCGCCCCGCGCTACTCTGGGGGCAGCCGGCGGCCAGCACCGTCAGCACGCCGGAAGCCCCGCCGCTGGTCCGAACCTCTCCAGCAGCGCCGACAACCTTAGCGCCCGACTCGTCCGCAGGCGACCCGCGACACTGGAGCGGCATAGTTGCAAGGACGTTGGTCCTGACCCCGCGGCCGTTCGCCGAGCAGGCTCAACAAGCCCGATGAGTTGCGTAGGGCCCGGACCAGAGCCTGGGGCAGGACCAGCGCGATGGCCAACTGAAATTCCAGCCGGACCACTCGATGGGGGCTGGTCACAACAGGGTTGGGGGCATGCCCCAGACCCCGTTGCGACCTTATCAACGATCAACCATTAGCCATCAACTCAGAGGTCACTCCGTCTGAGTCGATACATTCAGGCGAGTACATCAGTTATCCTCGTTCGGCGCTTATCCACAGTCATTGGACGACTGGGGTGAGTGCGCTGCTGCGTGTGCTGACGCCGTGCAAAGCGCAGGCCAGACAACCTCAATGGCGCGTGCGAGGTCCGCAGCGTTGTCAACTTCGGTCCAGGGGAGACCGGGGCAGTGGCACACCCGAAGGCTTACCGTTCCCGCCCTACAGGTTTGCAGCAGCGCCTCCTCGTAATGCGCATCCAATCGGCCCGCTGCGAGCCATGCATCGGCGCAATGGATGAAGGCAGCCGACGTGCCCGCACCAAGGTGACTGATGCCCGCGAATTCTCCCCGCACGGTCAGTCGCTCTTCATCAGTGACCTGCTTTCCAAGCGAGGAAAGCCGCCCCAACTCATCGGCGAGCACGTAAACCTCATCGCCCGAGCCGGACACATCCGCTGTGAGCAGCGTGTCGGTGCCAGACCGGAGTGCTGCCGTTAGGAAGTCACAGTGATACAAAATGTCCGACTCGAGGACGACAATGCCGCGCGCTGGACCAACCTCAAGGAGGCCCGCACGGAGCGAGCCGAGGCTGCCCTCATGTTCAAAAGCGGGGGCGTGGCAAGTCGAAATGCGCAACGGACCGTTCCAGGATTTCAAGACAAACATGACCTCCGCCGCGCCGTGGCCCAGCACCACCAGAACGTGCTCCAGACCGGCGCTGGCGATCCTGTCGAGCGAGTGCAGGAGAAGTGGCCTGCCCCCGACCTGCAGCAGGCATTTCGGTACTCTCTCCGTCAGCACGCCGAGCCGCTTGCCGAAGCCCGCCGCCAGGATCAGCGCAATCGGCAAGTCAGACACTGCCACCCCCGAAGCCCGATGAAGGAACCGCGGCGCCTGGCGGATCTGTGTGCGGCGGCAGGGCAAGACCGCCCAGGCATGGCCAGCGGATGAGCTTTATGAGCCCGTCGTGGGTCTCGGCGATCGCTGTGCAATTCTCAATCCAGTCGCCGGTGTTCAGGTAGAGGAACCCATCCTCATCAAGAACTTCAGGCACATGGATATGCCCGCAAACGACGCCTGCCGCCCCCTTCTCTCGGGCATGGGCGCTGATGGCAACACGGTAGCGTTCCGCGTAGCGTCGCCATGCCAGAAGCCGGCTTTTTAGGGCGCCAACCCAACGCCCGATGGGGACACCGCGGGCCATGCGCCTGGCATTCACGGCGTGCTCCAGGGCGACGGCGCGATAGTAGAAAAAACATGCGAGGTCGATTTTCCAGCCGCGCATGTCAGTCCTGATGAGCGCGTCCATGACATCGCCATGCGTTACCAGGAGCCGCCGTCCATCCAGGGTCTCATGGTATGCTTCGCGCGCGAATTCGAGCCTGCCCGCGACGAACTCCGGCAAAAGGCGCAGCGCGCTGTCGTGATTGCCCGGCAGCACCACCACGCGTGATGTGTGGACCAGGCCGAGCAGGACTTCCAGCGCGCGCTCGTGGTGCTGCGGCCAATGGCGGGTTTTCCCAATCCAGCGAAAGTCGACGATGTCGCCCGCGAGATAGATCACGTCGGCCCGGTGCCGGGTGAGAAAATCCAGCAGCAGTTCCAGCTTGAATTCGCCCGTGCCGACATGAAGATCGGACAGCCATAGAGCACGCAGGTGGTGCTGGATGGGTGCGCCCTTCTTCACGTGCCCTTCTCTCCTGCTGCAGCGAGGCGCAGGGCGCACCATGTCGCCACCGCGAAGCCAATTGCCGGCACGACCACCGCGAGGCCGGTCCAGACCGGGGCACCGAGAAACAAGGCGCCCGCGAAAAACGCAGCTTTGCTCGCGCTATTCAGTTCGATGAGCCATTCCAGGACCTGAGGCCTGATGGGCACGGGCAGAAGCCGCTTCAATGTCGCGGCGAAGCCTTCGCCTGGTTGCGCGTGCCGAGCGACAAACCCATCCGGCCCCAGCCTCAAT